>CAJOLE010000006.1 GCA_905235325.1 uncultured Prevotella sp.
ACCGCTACTGGTGGCAGTGGAGCCCCAGGCATTGGCGGTGCCGGTTCTGCTAAGTGCGGCGACATCACCATCACGGGCGGCACCATTACTGCAACCGGAGGCCAGTCTTCGCCGGGCATCGGCGCTGGCGACCAAGCCACATGTGGCAACATCACCATTACCAATGGTGTGACCAAAGTAGAAGCCAAGGGCGGCTATATGGCTTATTACAGCATTGGATTAGGTGCAACAAGCAAAGGTTGCGGCACCATCACCATCGGCGGCATTCTGTACTACGATGGCACAAACTACTTAAGCGAAGCGCTGCAGAATGCTCTGAAGGCCAAACCTTTCATTTATCCTGCTGAATAGATAAATCATTACAATAAAGGACATAACAGATTATGAAAAAGAAAATTTATAAAGAGCCGATGATTACTATAGTCGAGATGGAACAAAGATCACCAATTCTTGCTGGCAGCTACAGCGCTGAGATTGAATCTTTACGTGATGACTATGGTAAAGCTGAAGAATGGGTATGGTAAATTAAGGAGACCTGATGTTAGGCGTCAGGTGATCTAAAGAAAAACAAAGAGTGAAGAGTGAAAGATTTTATATTTTTCACTCTTCACTTTTCACTTTTGATTGTTATCGTGCTTTTGATACGTTCCTACGGCGCGGCGGTAAATACTCAGTTCACCCTATAGTGCATGAGAAGTTACTACCCGAAAGAAAAACTATAAAAGTTGTTAAATATTGAACAACGTATCAGTATTTTTCGTAACTTTGCGTCGCTTTAGAGGTATTATGGTATATATTGACTTGATTTTCAAGTATTTAACAAGGAAAGTTTAAGGGTAATTCAACATGAGACAACTCAAAATTCAGAAGAGTATCACCAATCGTTCGAGTGAGGCTCTCGACAAGTATCTGGTGGAAATTGGTCGTGCACCGCTTATTAGCATCGACGAGGAAATCGAGCTGGCACAGAAGATCCGCAAGGGCGGCCCCGAAGGGGAGCGCGCCAAGGACAAGCTCGTCACCGCAAACCTGCGCTTCGTCGTTTCCGTCGCCAAGCAATACCAGCACCAGGGGCTGACGCTGACCGACCTCATCGACGAGGGCAACATCGGCCTGATTAAGGCTGCCCAGAAGTTCGACGAGACGCGCGGTTTTAAATTCATTTCCTACGCCGTCTGGTGGATTCGCCAGTCTATCCTGCAGGCCATTGCCGAGCAGAGCCGCATCGTCCGTCTGCCGCTGAATCAAGTTGGCTCGCTTAACAAGATTAACCACGAAATCAACAAGTTCGAGCAGGAGCACCAGCGCCACCCGTCAGTTCAGGAGCTGGCAGAGGCAACAGCCATCGACGAGGAAAAGATCGGGCAGTCGATGCAGGCCGACAGCCACCACGTGTCGATTGACGCTCCCTTCCAGGATGGCGAGGACAACTGTATGCTCGACGTGATGGCATCGGGCGACGACTCTCGTACCGACCGCCACGTGGACCACGAGTCGATGGCTCAGGAGCTGAACACCGTACTGAACAAGGTGCTGAAGGAGCGCGAGATTACCATCATCCGCGAGTGCTTCGGCATCGGCTGCCACGAGAAGGGCCTCGAGGAGATTGGCGACCAGCTGGGGCTTACCCGTGAGCGCGTCCGCCAGATTCGCGAAAAGAGCATCGCCAAGCTCCGCGATTCAGGCAATGCGAAGATTTTGATGAAGTATTTGGGCTAAAAATTTTGCGGCTTCAAAATTTCTCAGTAATTTTGTCGTCGTGAAATGCCATAAGTGGATAACCGTTATCGTGCTGGGCATACTCATCGGTATGCCCGGCACTTTGTTTTCGAGGAGCCCTATCGACTCGCTCGTTCTACAGCGTTTATTCAACTACAGCCGCAACTTCACGCCTAACGGCGTTGAAGGACACACGACAAACGTCTACATCAAGAGCAACTTCAACGTATGGCGGCGCAACCCGACACTGTGGCTCGTGCCGACGATGTACTCCATAGCAGACGGGAAACGCTACCTCATCTCTGAGTCATACAACAAACTGAAGTTCAACGACATCAACGACTACAAAACGAAGCGCCAGGTAAGCTACAGCACCATACGCCACAACC
Source organism: uncultured Prevotella sp. (assembly GCA_905235325.1). Lineage (GTDB taxonomy): Bacteria > Bacteroidota > Bacteroidia > Bacteroidales > Bacteroidaceae > Prevotella. The sequence continues at coordinate 2,109 of CAJOLE010000006.1, forward strand.
GCAAGGCACTGCCGACCATCGTGGAGTACATAACGCCAAACATCTACGATGTCTGCCTCTATGGCGACCATATCCTGTCGCCCTTCAACTATTACAACCGCCACTACTACCGCTACAACATACTGCCCAGCATCAACAACAGGGTCATCATAGAATTCAAGCCCTGTCTGCCCGACAACACGCAACTGGTCAAAGGCCATGCCTACGTCGACATCATGACAGGCCGCGTACACAAGGCCATCTTCAAGGGAGAGTTCGACATGATAACCTTCCGGACAGAGACCACACAGGGAGACGAGGGCATCCGTTCGCTGCTGCCAAAGGAGTGCAAGACCAACGCGATCTTCTATTTCATGGGCAACAAGATATTCTCTACGCTTGAGGCTTACTACGACTGCCCTGCCAACCTCCCCGACTCCATCAACGACATCTTCAGCCTGGAGATAATGGACTCCATACGCCCTGTTCCGCTGACAAATCAGGAGAGGTACATCCTCCAAGAATACGCCGAGCAGCACAAGCCCGTCACGATACAAGAGGAGGACACCGTAGAGAAGAAATTCAACTTCGCCAAGGACGTGCTGCAGGATGCCATAGGCGACAACCTCATCACCAGCATACGCTACCGTACAGACCGTGCCTACCTGAAAATCTCGCCCATCCTGAACCCTCAGTACATCAGCTACAGCAGCTCTAACGGTATCTCCTATAAAATCAAGCTCGGCGCAGAGTACTACTTCAACTCCCACCGATACTTTGAGTTTAGGCCGCGGTTAGGCTACAACTTCAAATACAAGAGGCCCTACTTCACCCTACCCCTTTACTTCAACTACAACCCCAAACGGAACGGACAGGTACAGGTTGCCTACGGCAACGGCAACCGCATCGGCAATACTTATATTACTGATGACATCAGACATGAGCAGGGCGACTCAGTCGACTTGAGCGACGATTTGCATCTTTTCGACGACGACTACCTGACCGTGTCCAACAACGTGAAGGCCTTCGACTGGCTCGAGATAACCAGCGGATTCACCTATCACTACCGCAAAGCCTACCGTCCAAGAGAGCTTATGAAATACGGTAAGCAACAGGCGTTCAAAAGCTTTGCGCCAATGCTTTCTGTAAAGTTGTCACCCTGGCGCAAGGGCCCTACGCTGACCGTCGACTACGAACGCGGACTCAATGGCATCCTCAACTCCGAACTCGACTACGAGCGGTGGGAGTTCGACGGCTCCATCAAGTACGATTTCTATCCGCTCAGGAAGTTCAATGCCAAACTGGGCTTTGGTTTCTACAGCCGCAAGAAAGACAGTTACTTCGTCGACTACCTCCACTTCCGCGACGACAAGCTGCCCGAAGGCTGGGACGACGACTGGACGGGAAACTTCCAGCTGCTGGAAAGCCGCTGGTATAACGAGTCGAGCTACTACGCACGGGCCAACATCAGCTACGAGTCGCCCTTCATCATCATGTCATGGTTTCCGCTCATCGGCCATTTCTTCGAGAAGGAGCGCTTCTATCTCAGCGCGCTGAGCCTCGAACACACACGGCCTTACTACGAAATTGGCTACGGCTTCACTACCCGGCTCTTGTCGATAGGCATCTTCGCCAGCTTCCTGCGGACAGAGTACCAGGACTTTGGCTGCAAATTCACCTTTGAACTCTTCAGACGATGGTAAAACCCCTAACCGTTTACAAAGCTTCGGCAGGCAGCGGCAAGACATTTGCTCTCGCCGTGCAGTACATCAAGCTCGTGGTGCAGAATCCGCAGTCGTACCGCAACATCCTCGCCGTCACCTTCACCAACAAGGCGACCGAAGAGATGAAGACGCGCATTCTCAGCCAGCTCTACGGCATCTGGAAACAGCTGCCCGACTCCGACGTCTATACGCAGGAGGTGTGCCGCAAGCTCGACGCATCGCCGGCCTTCGTCAGCGAGCGGGCAGGCATCGCGCTCTCGCTGCTGCTGCACAACTACAACCACTTCCGCGTGATGACCATCGACACGTTCTTCCAGAGCGTGCTGCGCAACCTGGCCCGCGAGCTCGACCTCACCGCCAACCTCCGCGTCGGGCTGAACGACGTGCAGGTAGAGGAGATGGCCGTCGACGAGATTATTGACAACCTGAAGACCACCGACGTGATGCTCGTCTGGATCATGCGCTACATCATGGAGAACATCTCCGACGACCGGTCGTGGAACGTCATCGGCCAGATCAAGCAGTTCGGAAAGACCATCTTCCAGGACAACTACAAGAACATCAGCCGCGAGCTCAGCGAGAAGCTCCAGCAGGAGGACTTCTTCGACCGATACACCAAGACGCTGCGCGACGTCCGCGACGCCGCTAAGGAGCATATGCTCACCATTGCCGACTCCTTCTTCTGCACACTCGAGGAGGAAGGCCTCACCTGCGACGACCTCGCCAACAAGCGGCGGGGCATTGCCGGCTTCTTCTTCAAGCTCAAGGAAGGCTGCTTCGACGAGAGCATCGTCAACGCGACGGTGGCCAAGTGCATGGACGACCCGACGAAGTGGTACACCAAGACGCATCCGCGCGGCGAAGCCATCCACGCCCTGGCCGACAGCCAGCTCATCCCCACCCTGCGACTTGCCGTCGACGAGCGCCCCCGCTACTGGAAACTCTGTCAGTCGGCGGTGCTCACGCTGCGCCATCTCAACCAAGTGCGCCTGCTCAGCAGTATAGAAAATAAGGTACGCGAGCTGAACGACGAGGCCAACCGATTCCTGCTCAGCGACACGCAGAAGCTGCTGAACGCACTCATCAGCGAGCAGGACTCGCCGTTCATCTTCGAGAAGATCGGCGCCCAGCTGCAGCACGTCATGATCGACGAGTTCCAGGACACGTCGACCGTCCAGTGGCAGAACTTCCGTGTACTGCTGCTCGAGACGATGAGCCATCGCGACAGCGAGAACCTCATCGTCGGCGACGTCAAGCAGAGCATCTACCGCTGGCGCAGCGGCGACTGGCGGCTGCTGAACGACATCGAGCAGCAGTTCAGCCAGGAGATGATCCATACCGAGCCGCTGAAGACCAACCGCCGCTCCGAACGCAGGATCATCGCCTTCAACAACGCCTTCTTCGCCGAGGCCGCCCGCATGGAATATGAGAAACTCATGGAGCAGCCCGAGGCCGACCAGCTGCAGCGCGCCTATCACGACGTCGAGCAGCTGATTCCCGACGGCAGGCCCGAGGCCGGCTTCGTACACGTCGCACTGCTGCCCGCCGACAACTATCAGGAGCAGACGCTGCAACGGCTGGCCGACACCGTGGCGCGACTCATCAGTGATGGCATCCCGCAGACGAAGATGGCCATCCTCGTGCGCGTCAACAGCTACATCCCCATCATTGCCAACTACTTTGCCGAACAGCTGCCCGAGGTCAGCATCGTCAGCGACGAAGCCTTCCGGCTCGATGCGTCGCCCTCGGTGAACATCATCGTCCAGGCCCTGCGGCTGCTCAGAAACCCTGACGACCAGCTGGCACGCGCCTTCCTCGAGAAGAGCTGCGGCGACATCTCGGTGCTCGGACAGATACCCGCCGAAGAGTCGCTCTACGAGACGGTCGAACAGTTGTTCGCCGGCCTGCACCTTGACCGCTTCGACGAGCAGAGCGCCTACGTCTGCGCCTTCTTCGACCAGCTCCGCAAGTACACGTCGGAGAACGCGGCCACCGTCGACGACTTCCTCAAGCTGTGGGAGAGCGACATCTGCCACAAGACCATCCAGAGCGACGTCACCAACGGCGTGCGCATCATCAGCATCCACAAGTCGAAGGGACTGGAGTTCGACTATGTGCTCAGCCCCTTCTGCGACTGGCAGATGGAGAAGGCCGGCAACGTCCTGTGGTGCTATCCCGACGAGCCGCCGTTCAGCGACCTGCCCATTGCGCCCATCGACTACAGCAAGAGCGGTATGCTGGGCACTATCTACGACGACGACTACCACCACGAGCACCTGCAGAACATCGTCGACAACCTCAACCTGCTCTACGTCGACTTCACCCGTGCCCGTCGCGGCCTCTTCGTCTTCGGCCGCCGCGGAGCCAGGAACTCGCGGTCGGAAATCATCGAGCAGGTGCTGCCCGCACTGACGCTCGAAGGCGGCAGACTCACCGCCGACGACGACCCGTCGGCACCCGTCGTCTATGAATACGGAACGCTGCCGCCACCCGCCCCCGCCGGCACGACGCAGCAGAAGCCGGCTGCCAACGACAACCCGTTCCTCCAGCCCTCGGCCCCCTGCCCCGTCGCTATTGCCGCCCACCCCGTGAAGGCCGTCTTCAGGCAGAGCAACCAGAGCCGCGACTTCATCAGCGGCGACGACGAGCAGGCCACCGCCGCAAGCTACATACAGCTGGGCAACGTGCTTCACCGCATCTTCTCAACCATCCGTACCGCCGACGACATCGACGCAGCCCTGCTCCAGCTGGAGCAGGAAGGCATCGTCTACGACGACCTCATCACCGTCGGGCGGCTGCGGCTGATGCTCCGCAAGCGGCTTGAGCACCCGCAGGTGGCCGACTGGTTCTCAGCCCGCTGGACGCTCTTCAACGAGTGTACCATCCTCAGTGTCGATGCCGACGGCCACGCCGTCGAGCGCCGTCCCGACCGCGTCATGACCGACGGCACGCAGTGGATCGTCGTCGACTTCAAGTTCGGCCGTCCGCGCGACGAATATCACAGTCAGGTGAGAGAATACATGCAGCTTCTCGGGCAGATGGGCCACACCAACGTCCGAGGCTACCTGTGGTATGTCTATAGCAACAAGATTGAAAGCGTATGAAAACATTCCTCGAATACGTAGCCGAAGATATCATCCGTAAGTACGGCACAGACCTCTCGCGCACGGTGGTCGTCTTTCCCAACAAGCGCGCCTCGCTCTTCCTCAACGAGGCCCTGGTCAGGCTGGCAGGACGACCCATCTGGTCGCCCGCCTATATCACCATCAGCCAGCTGTTCCGCAGCCAGTCGGAGCTGACCGTCGCCGACCCCGTCAAGCTCGTCTGCGACCTTCACCGCTCATACGTCGACGTGACCGGCTTCGACGAGACCCTGGACCACTTCTACGGCTGGGGGCAGTTGCTGCTGACCGACTTCGACGACATCGACAAGCATATAGCGCCAGCCGACAAGGTGTTTGCCAACCTCCGCGACTACCGCGAGTTCGACGACGTCAGCTATCTCAGCCAGGAGCAGCGCGACGCCATCCGCAAATTCTTCTCGAACTTCACCGACGACCACAACACGCTGCTCAAGGAGCGATTCCTGCGCCTCTGGGCGAGGATGGGCGACATCTACCACAACTTCAACCGACGGCTGGCCGACCAGAAGCTGGCCTACGAGGGAGCACTCTACCGACAAGTGGCCGAGCAGCTCGGCAAGCCAGCCTCCGCCGAAGGGCACTTCGAGGGGTACGACCGCTACCTCTTCGTGGGCTTCAACATGCTCCAGAACGTCGAGCAGCGCCTCTTTGCCTACCTGAAGGCCGAGGGCAAAGCCCGCTTCTACTGGGACTTCGACCATTATTATATGCACGCCGAGGCCTGCCATTTCATCAGCCAGTACCTGAGCGACTTCCCCAACGAGCTGCCTGGCGGCAACGACGACATCTACCGTAACTACCAACGCCACAAGCAGATAACATATATCGCCGCGCCGACTGAGGACATCCAGGCACGCTACATCAGCCAATGGCTGCAGGCCGACCCACGGCGCATCAGCGACGGACACCGGACGGCCATCGTGCTCTGCAACGAAGCGCTGCTGCCCACCGTCGTCCACTGTCTGCCCGCCGAAGTCGCGAACGTCAACATCACCACCGGCTACCCCCTCCAGCAGACCTACGTGGCATCGCTCGTCGAACGGCTCATACGCCAGCATCCGCTCAGCGACGTCATCAGCCGCGTGGCCGAACTGGCCAAGAACCCCGAGACCGCCGAAAGCCCCTTCAGGGCCGAAGCCTGCTTCCGCACCTACACACTGCTGACGCGACTACAGAACCTCATCGACAGCGGCGACCTGCAAGTGGACACCGTCACGCTGCAGCGACTCGTCGCCCAGCTCATTCAGCAGACGTCGATTCCATTCCACGGCGAGCCAGCCGTCGGACTACAGGTGATGGGCGTGCTCGAGACGCGCAACCTCGACTTCGACCATCTGCTGCTGCTCTCTGCCAACGAGGGCAATATGCCGCGAGGACTCACCGACTCGTCGTTCATACCCTACTCCATCAGGCGCGCCTTCGGACTGACGACGGCCGACCACAAGTCGGCCATCTACGCCTACTACTTCTACCGCCTGCTGAGCCGCGCCGCCGACGTCACCATCGCCTGGTCGAATGCCACCGCCGACGGCCAGGCATCGGAGATGAGCCGCTTCATGCTTCAGCTGACGGTTGAAGACACCTACCACAAAATAGCACACATGACACTGCAAGCCGGACAAAGCGTCAGGCTGAAACGACCGCTGACCGTCGAGAAGTCGCCGGCCGTCGTCGACACGCTGTATAGCCGCTTCACCGCCTCGATACTCTCGCCGACAGCCGTCAACCGCTACCTGCGCTGCCAGCTGCAGTTCTACTTCTGCTACGTCGAGGGGCTGCGCGAGCCTGACGACACCGAGGACGGAGTCATCGACAACCGCGTCTTCGGAAACATCTTCCATAACGCCGCCCAGATTCTCTACGAACAGCTCAGACAGCGCAGTCCCCACATCGTAGCCTCCGACCTGGAAGAACTCCTGAAGACCAAGGTCGACATTGAGCTGGCCGTTGACCAGGCCTTCAACGAGGAGTTCCACGGCCGACTGCCGCAGGGCGGCATGGCCGTCATCAACCGCGAGGTCATCGTCCACTACCTGCGCCAGCTCGTCGAGGTCGACCGCCGGCTCGCCCCCTTTACCATCATGGGCCTCGAAGACGACGTCGAGCAGGCCCTCACCATCGCCACCGCCGGCATAACCATTAAAGCCGGCGGGCGCGTCGACCGGCTCGACCGCGTCAACTTCGGCGAAAGCGAGCAGATCCGCGTCATCGACTACAAGACCAGCGCCTTCCGCCTGCACTCCATCAAGTCGATAGACGACATATTCGACCCGGCAAAGCTCCGCGACCATACCGACTATTACCTCCAGACGTTGCTCTACGCCCGCATCGTCAGGAAGAGCCAGCAGCTGCCCGTAGCGCCCGCACTGCTCTTCATCCAGCACGCGGGAACAGAGGGCTACAACCCCGTCCTGAAACTCGGCAACGAATACATCGACGACGTGGCGACGCCCGACGGCGACCGCTTCGTCACGCTGTTTATGGAGAAAGTAAACGAAATCTTCGACCCTTCACGACCCTTTACACCTACGGCCGACACCAGCCACTGCAAGACGTGCCCATACGCACACCTCTGCCTGATTTAGACAGGCAGACAAAGAGCGGGATACGGGAATCGAACCCGCCTCCCAGGCTTGGGAAGCCCGTGCACTACCGATGTGCTAATCCCGCTTAAAACAAAATATCCTGATTGTTTGGAGCCGATACCCGGACTCGAACCGGGGACCCACGCATTACGAATGCGTTGCTCTACCAACTGAGCCATATCGGCAAACCTTTGTACACCCGCAGGGGCTCGAACCCTGGACACCCTGATTAAGAGTCAGGTGCTCTACCAACTGAGCTACGGGTGCATCCGCTTGGTATGTGTCTCAAAAAGAAAGAGGATTCACCCTCCTTTTTTAGTAGTACACCCGCAGGGGCTCGAACCCTGGACACCCTGATTAAGAGTCAGGTGCTCTACCAACTGAGCTACGGGTGCAACTGCCTTTTTCGATTTGCGGGTGCAAAGGTACACATTTTATTTCAAGTAACCAAACTTTTTGACGCTTTTCTTTAAAAAAACTTTTTGCCGTAGGTTTCATGGTGCTGTTTGTTGTCGCGCGGAAAGTGGGTATCACCGCACCACGCGGCAGCCGCAACCGCTTATAGTTGTGATTTGCAGGAAACAACCTACACTTCATACACTTCCTACACCTGACCGCATATCCATACATGAACCGTAAGCTTATGCAATCAAGGCTTCACGCCGCAAAAAAGCGGCACTTTTTACGTAAAAGGCGGCGGGTTTCGTGAAAAACCCGCCGCCTTTTAGGTAAAAAGTGCCGTCGCTTGCCGACTGTATGTTTATACACTTCCAAGGTGTAGGTTCAGGTGTCGGTCAATTCGGGAACCGACACCGAAAACCGCACTGACACTCAGACAGATAAGTCGGAAGTGTAGGGAGTGTCGGTTGTTATGTTATACCACATATCATTATTCCCGGTACAGCCGTGACGCGGCATGACAGGCTCAACTCTATTCAATAACGGCACACCAACCGCCATTGCGCACCAGGTGGAGCTTCAGCTGAGTCTGCGGCGTCACCTGCTGGTCGACCTTCTTGTAGTCGACGGCGATGCGGTGGGCATTGCGGCCATCCTGGAAGATGGTGGCGCGGCCTGACTTCGACAGGAAGTCGAGCGAAATGCTGAGATCCTGCGACTTGTCGCCCGTGATGGCACCGATGAACCACTTCTGGCCCTTGCGCTTGGCCACTACATAGTAGTCGCCAGCCTTAGCGGCGAGCACACGGGTGTCGTCCCACGTGGTGGGTACGGAGGAGATGAAGCGCGTACACTCATCCTCGCGCAGATAGCGCGTCGGGCTGTCGGCCAGCATCTGCACGCCGCTCTCGAAGCAGACGTAAAGGGCCATCTGGTAGGCACGCGTTCCGCCGCCCATCGGCATGGAGCCGGTGCCGCGGTTGTCCTCGGGCTGGGCACTCTGCATGGAGCCGGGGGTGAAGTCCATCGGGCCGACGGCATTGCGCATGAAGGGCAGCCAGATGCTGTTGGCAGGCTGGCATCCCCCACCCTGCTCCATGCCGCGCACGCCCTCGTAGGAGACGAGGTTGGGCAGGCGCTGCTCCAGTCCGGCCGGCTTGAACGAGCCGTGGAAGTCGACGAGCAGCTTGTTCTTGGCACATTCGCGGGCCACGCGCTCGTAGAAGTTCACCATCCACTGGTCCGAGTGGTCCATGAAGTCGATCTTCAGTCCCTTCACGCCCATGTCGGCATAGTGCTTGATGAGGTCCATGTGCTGCTCAACCGTGAGCCACGAGAGCCAGAGTATGATACCCACGTTCTTCTTGGCACCGTAGTCCACCAGCTCCTTTACGTCGATTTTGTCAGCATAGGTGAAGGGATCCTGCACGCGCTTGTTCCAGCCCTCGTCCAGGAGGATGTACTCCACGCCGTATTTCGAGGCAGTGTCGATGATGTACTTGTAGGTGTCGTTGTTGATGCCCGTCTCGAAGTCTACGCCCCAGACGGTCCAGTGGTTCCACCAGTCCCAGCACACCTGGCCCGGCTTGATCCACGACGTGTCGTCGAGCTCGCTCTTGCCGGCGAGCACCACTTCCATCTGGTTCTGGGCGATGTCGGCGTCGGTGCCGATGACGGCAAAGCGCCAGGGCAGCGTGCGTGTGGCACTGGTGCGGGCTATGCAGGCGCGCTCCTTGGTCACCTTCCAGCCACGGTCGCCACTGGGTTCCCACGTCTCGGGTGACTTGGGGAAGCGCGCCTCAAAGGCGTTCTGCCCGGTGGGAGCCAGGAACAGGTGGGGATAGTCGCGCACGTCGCTCTCGGAGAAGAGCACCTTCGTGCCCTTGGGTGTCTCGAAGAGCACGGGCAGATAGGTCATCTCGTCGCCGCTCTTCAGCTCGGCGGTGCTCAGGTGGGTGTAGGGGTTCTCATACGACGTGCCGAAGCCGCGAGTCTTCGAGATATGGGCGGTGAAAGCCTCGGGCAGGTTCAGCCCCAGACCCTCGCTGACCACGTCGACCTGGCCCTTACCCTTCTTGACGGTGAAGCGGTAGGCGACACCGTTGTCGTAGGCGCGCAGGTCGAGGCCGATGCCGCCCTTGAAGGCGAGCGACAGCTGGTTGGCCTTGTTCGGCACCTCGGCATACTTCAGGGGCACGACGGGCTTGACGGTCGCGTCGACCTTCGAGCGCTTGGCACTGCTCAACTTAGGGTTCTGGCCAAACTGCTCCTTGCCTACCTGCAGGCTCAGGGCGCAGTTCTTCAGAATCTGTTCGTCACCTTGGAAGACATTCAGCGTGAGTTGCTGGCCCACAGTGACTTCCAGTTTGACATTTCCGTTGGGAGACGTGAGCGTCTCCGTCTTGTCGGCAGCAAAGGAGCCCAGCGTGAGACTCAGCAATGCCATCATGGTTAAGGATTTCTTCATATCTTTTTCTGAACTCTCTTTAGTACATTCAGTTTGCCGTCATCAATGAGCTTCAGGATAAGTTCGCCGAAGAGGGTGTTCTGCCAGGCAAACCAGGGGCGCGAGTAGTTGGTAGCATCGTCCTTGTTGAACGATTCGTGCATGAAGCCCGTGCCGGCATCGGTGTCGACGAGCATCTGGATGCACTCCTGTATCTCACGGTTGTCGGTAGAGGTGAAGGCACGCATCATGATGGACATCGGCCACACCATGTCGTAGCCCACGTGGGGGCCGCCGATACCCTCACCGGCCTTGCCGCGGAAGAAGTAGGGGTTATCCTCGCTGAGCACGTAGCGGCGGGTGTTCTGGTAGATGGGGTCCTTCACGCTGACATCGCCCAGATAGGCCATGGCGAGCAGCGAGGGCACGTTGGCATCGTCCATCAGGTGGTGGTTGCCGAAGCCGTCGCACTCGAAGGAATAGATCTTGCCGTACTTCGGGTGGTCGTAGATGGCATACTGCTTCAGGGCTGTCTCAACCTCGTCGGCCAGTGCCTTGCACTCTGAGGCCAGCTGCGTGTTCTTGTTGACCTTCGTCAGGATGTCGGCTGCCTTGCGCAGAGACGTCACGGCGAAGAAGTTGGAGGGAACGAGATAGAGGAAGACCGTGGCATCGTCGCTGGGACGGAAGGCCGAGGCAATGAGTCCGCAGGGCTTCACGGGGTTGCCGTAGCCGCCGTGGCTCATGGTGTCGTACTGCTGGGCCGTGGTGCGCTGGAAGTGGTAGGGACCGTGGTCGGTCTTGCGCTGCTGCTCGCGGAAGGTCTTCAGCACGGCCTTGACGGCATTGGTCCACAGGTCGGTCTTGAAGATGGAGTCGTCGCCCGTCAGCAGCCAGTACTGATAGGCCAGGCGGATGGGATAGCAGAGCGAGTCGATCTCGTACTTGCGCTCATGCAGGAAGGGCTTCATGTCTGTGTGGTCGCTGGCCCATGCGCTGCCCGTGGGGCCGAAGTTGAAGGCATTGGCATAGGGGTCGAGCACGATGCACTTCAGCTGGCGCAGGATGGTGCCGCGAACCATCTTCTTCACCTTCTCGTCCTTCTTGGCAAACTGCACGTAGGGCCACACCTGGGCACCCGAGTCGCGAAGCCACATGGCGTGTATGTCGCCCGTATAGACAAAGGTGTCGTCGTCGCCGTCGTCGGTCACCGAGTAGTGGACGGTGGTGTCGAGGGTGTTGGGGAAGCAGTTGCCGAACATCCACGCCAGGTAGGGCGCATCCTTCAGCAGCTTCTGCACCTCGGCAATCTTCTTCTCAATGCTCTCGGCCACAAACAGGCGTTCGCCTTCAGCCGGACGGCGGCTCACGCGGATATTATCGGCCGGAGCCTTGATTTGCTCGGCAAACGAAATCTGATGCTGGTCCTTGCTCCCTACCAGCTGGTCGATGACGGCCTTCACCATCGGCTCCATCACGGCATAGCCGGCCTCGGTGGGGTGTACGCCGTCGTTCGTATAATCTGGGTTGAGCGCACGGTCGTCGCCGCTGACCATCTTCGAATAATAGTCGACGAAGGGAATGTTGTTACGCTCGGCATACGCCTTGATGCGGGCATTCAGACGAGCAATCTTATCGGCACCGTCGGTGATGCGCGGATTCCACCCGAACTTGGCGGCAGGCAGCGTCGTGGTGAGGATGACCTTCATCCGGTTGGCACGGGCCAGGTCGACCATCGTCTCGATGTTGGCGAAGGTGCGGTCCTCGTTGTAGGGGCCTGTGTTCTCGGCCACGTCGTTCGTGGCCGTGTTGATGACCACCACCTCGGGCTTCAGGTCAATCACGTCCTGGCGGTAGCGCACCACAAACTGGTAGCTGGTCTGGCCGGAGATGCCACGTCCTACATAGCCGTTCTGGCGGAAGAAGTCTGGGCGCATACGGGCCCAGTTCTCCGTAATCGAGTTTCCCATGAACACGACACGGCGCTGCTCCTGCGGCCATTGTTTCACCTCGGCATTCTGCTCTGCATAGCGTCGCAGGTTGCCCCAATCCTTGTCATCGGCCGAAGCCGTAGTGCCCAGCAGCGTAAGTGCCAGGCCTGTCAATAAAACATTGAGTTTATTCATTTGTATAAAGTTTAAAATATGTACTCATCGAACTTATCTGTGCCCATGAGTCATGCCGATGCCTCTGGCAGAGTCGGCTTTAACGGGCGTGCATTGCAAGCTGAAGACAGGTACCTGCGGAGACGTGCCGGAAGCAACGGTTTTAGGCGTCGACGCTGTGGAATTAGTAGATTTTGTTTCATTGTTCTTCAGTTACCTTTTTAGTTATTTGTTGGCAAAATTAAGAAAAATATGCGAGAAAGCCATGCTGATTACCCGGTAAAAAAAGTATTTGAACACTTTTGGCAGCAGAACAAACAAAACTTAGCCGCGATTTTGATACCTTTGCACCATATTAGATTTATTAAGAGTATTATGGAACTAAAAACCGTCGCTGCTATTGCGATTTTTATTCTTCACTCTTTACTGCTCATCAGCCCCGCCGGAGCGCAGACCAGCCTCGTGCCTCCGACACCATCGGCTGCGCCTGACTACTACTGCACGTGGAACCTGCAGGGCTACGTTTGCAGCTATCAGAACGGTTCAGGTTCTAACGACTTGCGCGTGGAAATCAACGAGGACAACCTCTTCGGCGCACAGTATGACTATGCCGTCTGGGGGCGTGGCACACGCAAGACCGTGGGTAACGGCAACGGAGAAGGAGCGAAGAACAGCTGGACGGTCGACCCAAAATATCAGGACTGGCTGGCGCACTACCCGATGATTCATCAGGACCTAATATTTGTCATGGATGACTCCTGGGACATTCCCAAGGGTAAGCAGGACAAGGACGGGTTCTGCAGCAAGTACGGTTCGAGCAAGCGGCCCGGAGGCACCAACTACGACAATCCCTGTTTGGCACGCGTGGCTCTCGACGAGACGCGCTTCCCTTCGTTCACCAAGAGTGATGCCACGGGCAACCAGCTTGGTGACATGCAGCGGTTGCGCAAGCTGGTCGATGCCGTGAAGGCCCGTGGTTGGCGCTCACTCGGCGGATGGATCTGCGCCCAGGATCCGATAATGTTTACTAAGGAATACACGGGTAAGGACAATACGCTCTCCAACTCCAAGCAGTGGAGCGAATCCGAGGAGGAACTCTACTGGAAGAAGCGGCTGGCCGAGTCGGACAGGGCAGGCTTCAGCTACTGGAAGGTAGACTGGGGCAATAAGGACCGCAACGAGCAGTTCCGCCGCAACCTGTCGAAGTGGGGCCGCGAGGTGGCTCCAAATGTCGTCATCGAGCACGCCTCATTCCAAGACGGCGGCACCCACCACCCCGCATACATCACATTCAGCGAGACTATACGCTCCTACGACGTGAACAACAACATTGCGCAGGCACAGACTCTGCAGCGGCTCTACGACCTCGGCAAGCAGGCCGACACTGAGCGCGAGGGATGGGGAATTATCAACTGTGAGGACGAACCCTACATTGCTGCCGGACTGGGCTGTGCCATCGGTGTCATGCGCCATCCCTACGTGGGCAGTATGCCTAATGGCAAGCCCGACACCTATTTTGCGGACTACGGCGATGGCTCGCGACGGCTGAAGAACCGCCTGAACGAGATAGTGCGCGCCGTGCGCTGGCACCGCATCGCCTTGCCATTCACACACAAGCACGACCAATGGTACGCCGACAGCAAGACGCTTCAGGAAAGCGGCAACGGCAAGACCTGGGATGCTCCGGCCCGCATAAGCCGCCGCCTGCCACTGCCCGTCATCAGCGGCAGCGACGCACACCTTGACAAGCAGCCATACGTGCTGGCCTCGCTCTACGACAACGACTGCGCAGCACTGGCCATCGTCAACCGCAACATCGACGGCGTTTACCAGAGCCAGCGCGTCGACGTCAGCTTCCAGCCCCTGCGCTGGGATCGCAAGGTCGGCATCTTCGGCTACTGCCACAGCGTCACCATCAACTACCAGCAGGGACTCCCTGACAAGCCCTTCAAGGTCTACGCCCAGGACCTCGCCTCCGACGATGCCCCCACCACCATCGCCTTCACCAGAACGGCTGACGGACGCGGCATTACCATCGACGGCAGCGTCCTGGAGAACCTCTGCAAAGGGCACGACTATCCCTACAGCGAGGTGCAGCGCGAAGCCGGCAAGGACTACACCGACCTCTCCGACCCCGCCGTAGTACTCCTCCTCATGACCGACGAACAGACGGCATCCACGAACAACATCAAGCACAGAACGAATACAGACAGCCGTTTTTATGACCTGGCGGGGCAGCTGTTGAGCCATCCCGCCAAACTAAACAGTAACCAGGAAATTTAAGTATTACTCTCAAAACTGAATACAATGAAAAAAAGAATCTTTGCCACAATGGCATTGGGAATGACACTCGCCATCATGCCGGCCAGTGCCCAGCAAAAAAAAGCGTACCTCGTATCAGACGCGCACTTAGACACCCAGTGGAACTGGGACGTACAGGCCACCATCCGCAGTCATATATGGAACACGATGGTGCAGAACTTCCGGCTCTTCGAGCAGTATCCCGACTACATCTTCAACTTCGAAGGAGCCGTGAAGTATGCGTGGATGAAGGAGTACTACCCCTTGCAGTATGAACAACTGAAAAAGTATGTGGCTCAGGGCCGCTGGCACATCGCCGGCTCGTCGTGGGATGCCAACGAAGTGATTCTGTGTTCGCCCGAGTCGTGGATTCGCAACATCGCCCTCGGACAGACCTACTACCGTCAAGAGTTCAACACGGAGGCCACCGATGTGTTCCTGCCCGACTGCTTCGGTTTCCCCTACACCATGCCGACGCTGATGGCCCACTGTGGCCTGATAGGCTTCTCGAGTCAGAAGCTGATGTGGCGCACGAAGCCCTTCTATGAGGGCAACAAGAAGTACCCGTTCTCCGTGGGTCTGTGGCAGGGCGTCGACGGCAGCAAGGTCATGATGGTACACGGTTTCGACTACGGCCACAAATGGAGAGACACGGACATTTCGAAGGACGAGCAGCTCATCCGCGAGATTGGCGAGAGTCCGCTTAACATAGCCTACCGCTACTACGGCACGGGCGACATCGGCGGCTCGCCGAACATTTCCTCCGTGCGCGCCTTGGAGAAGGGCATCAAGGGCGATGGCCCGGTGCAGATCATCTCTGCCACCAGCGACCAGCTCTACAAGGACTTCCTGCCCTACGACAAGCATCCCGAGCTGCCTGAGTTCCGCGGCGAGCTGACTATGGACGTCCACGGCAACGGCTGCTACACGTCGCAGGCTGCCATGAAGCTCTATAACCGTCAGAATGAGCACCTCGGCGATGCCGCCGAGCGCACCGCCGTCATGGCCGACTGGCTGGGTGCCTACAAATATCCCATCGACCAGATGACCGAGGCTTGGCAGCGCGCCATCTGGCATCAGTTCCACGACGACGTGACGGGCACCTCTATCCCCCGTGCATACGAGTTCTCGTGGAACGACGAGCTGCTCTCGCTGAAGGAGTTTGCCGAGGTGCTGACCACCAGTGCCAGCGGCGTGGCTCGCCAGATGGACACACAGGTCAGCGGCAAGCCCGTCGTGGTCTACAACAACGAGGCCTTCGACGTGAAGACAATCGCCGAAGCTGCGGTCAGCGGCAATGCCACCGTCACCGGCCCCGACGGCAAGAGCGTGCCATCGCAGGTGGTAGACAGGAACGGCAAGAAGACCGTTATCTTTGAAGCCGCCGTACCCGCAACGGGCTTCGCCGTCTACAGCATCAAGGAGAGCGGCAAGGCTTCCGTGGCCAAGCCGCAGGCGCAGAAGCAGGCCGAGAACAGCCGCTACAAGATCGTCCTCGACGAGAACGGCGACATCTCATCGCTCTACGACAAGCAGGCCAGCCGCGAGCTGGTGGCCGACGGCAAGCGCATACGCCTCGTGGTGTTCGACGACTGCACCTCGCGCTCATGGCCGGCATGGGAAATCATGAAGGCCACGCTCGACAAGGAGCCCGTCGGCATCAAGGGAGCAGACGTGACGTTCGAGAATGGCCCGCTGCGCAAGACGCTCGTCGTCCGCAAGAAGTACGGCGAGACCGACATCGTCCAGCGCATCCACCTCTACGAGGGAGCGCAGGCTCATCGCATCGACTTCGACATGGAGGTAGACTGGCGGTCGGAGAACTCGCTGCTCAAGGCTGAGTTCCCCCTGAGCGTCAGCAACCCCGAGGCCACCTACGACATCGGACTGGGCAGTGTGAAGCGCGGCAACAACCGCGACAACCAGTTTGAAGTCTACTCGCACGAGTGGACCGACCTCACCGACCGTTCAGGCGACTACGGCGTCACCATCCTCAACAACGCCCGCTACGGCTGGGACAAGCCCAACGACAACACCCTGCGCCACTCACTCATCTACACCCCGAAGCCCGGCGGCGGCTACCGCTACCAGGCTCAGCAGGATTTGGGCCACCACGTGTTCACCTACAGCCTCATAGGCCACCAGGGACAGCTCAACGAGCCGGAGGCCGTCCGTCAGGCAGCCATCCTCAACAGTCCACTGAAGACCTTCGTGTCGCCCAAGCACAAGGGAACCCTCGGTCGCACGTTCTCGTTCGTCTCGTCCGACAACAACAATGTGCTTGTCCGTGCGCTCAAGCGTGCAGAAGTCAGCGACGAGTATGTCGTGCGCGTATATGAAATAGGAGGAAAGGATTCGCAGAACGCCCAGCTGACCTTCGCCGCCGACATCGCTTCGGCAGTCCAGGCCGACGGTACCGAGAAGACCATCAACGGCAGCAAGGCCGCTTTCGCCGGCAAAAAGCTCAGCGTGAGCATCAACCCCTACGGTGTGCGCACGTATAAGGTGAAGCTCCGCAAACCCACGGCTCCCGCTGCTGTCGCCACGTCGCAGCTGCAGCTGGCCTACAACCGCCAGTGCGCTACATTCAATGAGTTCCGCAGCAATGCCAACTTCGAGGGCGGCTTCAGCTATGCCGCCGAACTGCTGCCCAAGGACGGCCAACTCACCGTGGACGGCATCGACTTCAAACTCGGCGAGCGCGACGCACAGAATGGCCTCGCCAGCAAGGGCCAGGCCTTATCCATCAGCCAGCCGGCGACACACCTCTACCTGCTCGCAGCCAGCGACAAGGGCGACCGCAAGGGCACCTTCACCTTCAAGGATGCCAAGAACCGCACACTCAGCAGCCCGTCGGCAGCAGTGCCCTTCTACTCAGGATTCGTAGGCCAGTGGGGCCACGACGGCCACACCAGGGGCTACCTGAAGAACGCCCGCGTGGCCTACGTGGGCACACACCGCCACTCGGCCAGTGCTGACGAGCCCTACGAGTTTACCTATATG
The DNA here is from genome assembly GCA_905235325.1 of uncultured Prevotella sp. Classification (GTDB taxonomy): domain Bacteria; phylum Bacteroidota; class Bacteroidia; order Bacteroidales; family Bacteroidaceae; genus Prevotella. Next base: position 19,794 of record CAJOLE010000006.1, read on the forward strand.
TTTATGCTGAAGCTCGACATCCCGAAGGGAGCCACCACCGTCACCCTGCCCGACGACGAGCACATCGTCATCTTCGCAGCCACGCAGGCCAACGACGAGGAGCGTGTTGAACCCGCTACGAAACTCTTTGATGCCTCGCTGACGGCCGATACAACGGTCGATGGAGGAGAGGCTGAGGAGGCCGCCATGCCCAACCTGCTGAAGGATGCCAAGGTGGTGGCCGTATCCGGCGAGGTGAACGCCCGCGAGGCTGCCTCGATGCTCACCGACGGCAACCCCGACACGAAGTGGTGCGACATCGGCAAGGCTCCCAACTACGTGGTCTTCGACCTCGGCGAGCAGAAGAAGGTGAGCCGCTGGCGTATGCTCAATGCCGGCAGTGAGAACACCTCCTACATCACCCGCACAGCCCTGCTCCAAGGCCGTAACTCAGAGACCGAGGAATGGAAGACGCTCGACATGATCGACAACAACCACACCAACCTCACTGACCGCACGTTCGCCCCGACCTCCGTGCGCTATGTGCGTCTCTTTGTCGTCAGCGCCACACAGAGCACTGGTGATGCCGTCCGCATCTACGAACTGGAAATCAACTGAACAGTTAACCTTCCTTTGGTCCGCGCACGATGACGTGGGCCAAAGGAAGTCTCTTAAAAGTATCGAGTCACGGCGTGTGTCCGTCCTTTCCATTCTGACCAAGCGAAAGGGGGAACATCGCCGTGACCGTTTTCTGTCTCTATGTACGCACCATGTCAGTCAATTTTCGCATTAGGCAGAAATGCGGACACTTTAGGCAGGAACCCAATGCCCGCCGGCGGCGATGAGCCAATGAGGGCATCAGCAAAGGGCGCGAAAGCAGGAATTATCCGTTTTCCGTCAAGTCCGAGGCTTGTATTTCAACAGAGTCCGGCTAATTGTTACACTTTTGGCAGAATAGCGAACACGCATATACTCGCAAAACATTACCTTTGCAGAAAACTTAAAGCTCAAAGCAATTTATAGTGAAGAAATGAGAAAGACAGCAGTACTTCTTTTCCTGACGTTGGCCCTGATAGTCAACGCACAGACTCCTGCAATCCCGCCGAGCAAGAAGGCGGTGATGGACGCCTTCTTGGCCGGCAGGCTGACAAAGGAGTACGTGCCGGCCGCCTTCTTCGTACACTTCGACAGCAACCACAAGACCGGAGAGGCAGCCGTCAATGCCCACCTGCAGTTCCTGCAGCAGACCGATGCCGACGTGCTGAAGGTGCAGTTTGAGCAGGGCCAGCGGCGCATTAACGGCCTCGACAAGCAGGCTACATGGGACAGCATACAGCCCATCGCCGAAGACTACTACCGTCCGACGCTGGAGATTGTCCGCCAGTTACACGAGCGTGTGGGGCACGACATCTACGTGATGCCCACCGTCTACTCGGCCTACCAGGTGGCGCGCCAGTCGCTGCGCGACGAGAACATCGCCCGCGCTGCCGTTGAGCGCAGGGCCGACCTGAAGCGCGTCATGGGCTACTACCAGAAGGCCCTGCTCTGGTTTGTACGCGAATGTAAGAAGGCCGGCATCGAGGCTTTCTATATGCCCACGCAGGGCGGCGAAATGAAGTACAACGCCATCGACGGCTTCTTCGACGACATCATCAAGCCCTTCGACCTCGAGCTCATGCAGCTATGCCGGCAGGATGCACGCCTTACCATCCTGCATATCTGCGACTGGGAGGGCACCTACGACGACCTGAGCAAATATCGCGAATACCCCGGCGACATCGTCAACACTCCGATGCACCTGAACGGCACGCCATTCACGCTGACCGATGCCGAGAAGCTGTTCGGGCGGCCTGTCATGGGCGGTCTCAAGAAAGAAGGCATCATCGTCAAGGGCACGGCCGAAGAGGTGGCCAGCACGACCGCCTCCACACTGCGCCAGGCGCCCCGCGGGCGCGTCATGCTCGGTGCTGACTGCACCGTTTCGGCAGCCCCCATCGCCAATATCTGCGCCGCCGTGAGCACAGCCCATCAGTCAGCCAACAGTAAGAATATCAAACTATAAAAATAAAACTACGATGAGAAACAAGAAAAACATTTTCCACATGCTCGGTGCAGCCATCCTTACCACGGCTTGCACCTTCATGACAACAGCCTGTACTGAGGACATCGACGAGTCGAACCTCTACGTCTCGTTAGAAGAGACCATTGAGGACTATCTGTCCACACGACCTGAGTTCAGCAGTTTCAACCAAATTCTGCAGCGCGTGGGCTACGACAAAATTCTGTCTGCCTACGGCTCATACACTTGCTTCGCTCCCACGAACGAGGGTATCGCAGAATATGTGGACAGTCTCTGGAACGACGAAGTAAACATTGTACTGCCCCACAACGGCATGACGCAGCCCGGACTGGAAGGTCTGACAGACTCGCTCTGCCTCGACATCGCCCTGTTCCACCTCATGTCGTCGAAGACCATCGGCATTGAGATGGACAAAGGCAACACGCTCAACACGATGATGAACCGAGACGTCACGTCGAGCATAGGCCCTGACGGAGAAATCCTGCTCAACGGCTATAGCAAGATAACCCTGATGGACGTGGAGCTTCAGAACGGTATCCTGCACGAGATTGACCACGCTCTTCGCCGCTCGAACGCACTGGTAGCCCACGAGCTGGAGCTACACCCAGAGTTCAGCCTGTTCAGTCAGGCCCTGCAGATATGCGGACTGGGAGACACCTTGGTGAAGCAGGTGCGCACGGGCCTTATCATACCAAAGAAGGAAAGCAATGAGTACATACCCAAGGAGTGCCGCTTGGGATACACCATCCTTGCTGAGACAGACGAAGCTTTCAATCAGGCAGGAATCACCACCCTGGAACAGCTTGCCGACTCAGCCAACGCTTGGTACTCCTCCTGTGCTGCTTGGTACGACTATCTGCGCCAAAACGGCATACAGGTCAGTACAGGAACAGACTACCGGAATCCCTGGAACACACTCAATATGTTCGTGCGATACCATATAACAGAGGTGAAAGTGCCGTATCAGAAACTCTATCAGAGGGATCATGGCGAAGCACCGGAGTTCGTACCAGTGGAGTATTACGAAACGATGTTGCCATACACACTGTTTAAGGTGAACCGAATAAACAATCAGCCCGTGGCGAACAGATGGGTGGAAAACAGCTCACTCACTGACAAGGTGGCAGCGCTCGCTTCCTCCGAAATAGCCATCCTGCGCCGCCCAGGTATCGTCATCAGCGATAAAGGCTACTCCTGTGCCAACGGCTACATACACCCCTTGACCAACGGCATCCTGCGCTACGACGACGGCGTGCCTCATGGTGTGCTCAACGAGCGTATGCGCTTCGACGTGATGGCCATACTTCACGAAACATTGTCGAACAACATCCGCTGCGCCACTGATGCCGAACTGCGCGGAATGAACGGCGGCATAACTTGCCACAACGGACGCTTCGATGGCGACGGCACCGTACTCTTGGCCGAGAACTACTGTGGCAACCTCAGGGTGTACAACGGCAACCAGACCCTGCTCTTCTACCTCTCCGGGCAAGGTGTCTCATGGCAGAACTACCAGGGCGACGAGATGAACTGCGTGGGAGCCTACGACTTCGCACTGCGCCTGCCGCCCGTTCCCGCCGGTATGTATGAGGTGCGAATGGGATACTCCGCCAACGGCAACCGTGGCATGATGCAGATTTACCTCGGCAACACCTCGGATCTGGCCGTCATGACCCCCGTCGACATCCCGCTCGATATGCGTAAAGAACCCAGCGACGCTGATACGGAGACCAATCCGAACCCCTTCAACGGCTGGTGCCAGTGGGAGAATTGCGATGACAAGGGCGTGGCCACCGACATCAACATGCGGTACCTCGGCTTCATGCGCGCACCGTTAGGCTGCAGGCTTTATAACCGAGCCGACAAGTCGGGCACACAGCCTCTGCGCTCGTGCCGTCAGCCTCTGCGCCGTATCCTCTTCAGGCAGAACCTTGATCAGCGTGATTACTGGATGCGCTTCAAGACGATGATTCCCGAGAACAAGAACACGCAGTTCCACCTGGAATACATCGAGATTGTCCCGGAGAACGTGTATAACAATGCACAGTACGCTGAAGATATGTATTAAAATCATAACTGCCGTGGCAGGGAAGAAAGGAGAAAAAGCCTTGATTCCCTGCCACAAATGTAACTTTCTGCGACTTTTGCCATTAGAAAACATTTTGGGCAAGAAACAGTACACATATTACTCAGTTTATTATTAACTTTGCACTGTCAAAATAAAAATCCTGCGAGCATACAGGATTTCCGACGAAAGGAATTAGTCTTATTAAGGTAGAAAGACAATCAGGACGAAGAGATACAGGAAAGTATTCTTGTCATACAATAAGAGATAATGGTAGTTTTAGTTAGTAAATAAGTTTTAGTTAAGTAAGTTAGTAGTTATTAGTTAGTAGTTTTAGCGAAGTTCCCCACATGTGAATGCAGGTGACTTCGCATTTTTTTTGTGCCTGCTGTTCGACATTGGTTTGCTGAATACTTTTGCCTGAAACCCGCCGCCTTTCGCGCAAGACCCGCTGCCTTTTGGCCAAAAACCGCCGCCTTTTGCGAAAGACCCGCCGCATTTCGCGCAAGACCCGCCGCCTTTTGGCCAAAACCCGCCACCTTTTGCGAAAGACCCGCCGCTTTTTGAAAATTCAACGACGTTGCATACTTCCGTTTTCGCTCTTGCTCCGCTACAGTCCGCAAGCGTCACTTCGGGCCGAGCGATCGCTTTCGTTGTGGTTTTCGTTTTGGTTTTCTTTCTGCCAACTGCCAAGGTGTAGGGTCAGGTGTCGGTTCCTGCGCCACAACCAGCCTGAAAGCCCCTTTTTCGCCCTGCATCCTTACGGTTTGACCCTATATATATAGTTGTTATTTGTACTTTTTATCCTACACTTCCTACACTTCCTACACCTAAAAAAATTCAACAGGTGTAGGAAGTGTAGGAAGTGTAGGTTCTCTCCTACTATTGTCAACTATATAGTCAATCGTACAGTCCTTCGCCCACAATCATTGCCTGAAGACTCTCCTGCCACCTACGAGCAGATGCCGACGGGCATACCCATATAGATTGTGTCTTCTTCCATAACTGACGGTAATTTCACAGCATAACAGCAGGAGGTGACGTATTCTCACGTCACCTCCTGCTTGGATGTTCTATATAACAAAGGTTACAGAGCCCTCCCCTGCCCCGTCCCTTGGCTACAGTGCCCGATGGTTGCCGATGGAGACTCCGGGCCAGTCGTCGGTGCGGAATGGTACTGCTGGCAGGCCGTCAGCGTTCTGCAGGTTGCAGATGGGGTTGATGTGCCAGGCATAGCGCACAGCGACGGGGTTGCAGACGTCGGGACTGGTGACGATGACCGTCTCGCCGTCGATGTGGGCATCGGCCCAATGCCAACGGCGGTCGCTGCCGGCAATGGCGAAGCCCTTGACGACGGTGCCGTCGGCGGGTCGCAGTCCGCGGGCGTGGTCGAAGAAGATGCGTATCTGCTGCCCCTCGATGCGATAGTCGCTGTAGACGGGGCCTGAGTACTCCAGCTGCGTCTCGCCGTAGGTCTTGGCGCGCGCCACGAGGGCGAGTCGTCGTCCGGCCTCCTGCTTGTTCTTCGGGTGGATGTCGGCCGCCTCGCCGATGTCGATGAGGCAGGCCAAGCCGGCATTCTCCACATGCTTGGCCGCCATGGCCTGTGCCTCGCGCACCTCGGCCCACTCGTCGTCGCCGGGTGTGGTCTGCAGCGTCCGGTGGTTAGCCAGCTGGGCAATGTAGAATGGGAAGTCGTAGCCCCACTTCTCGCGCCAGTCGCGAATCATGAGAGGCAGGAGTTCGCGGTACTGGTAGCCCTTGTGCTCGTTGTTGCAGCCCTGATACCAGATGGCTCCGCGTATGGCGAAGCCTACGAAGGGATTGATCATGGCATTGAAGAGCACCGAGGCCTGGTTGGGCTGGTTGGGTCGCAGGTTGGGGATGGCTGGCAGCCGGTGAATGTCGACGGTCTGCTTGTAGCGCCACTCCTTAGCGAGGCTCAGGATTTTGCCTATCTGCTCCTTGCCGCCCTTCTTCTTGAAGGTAGCGAGGAAGAGGCGCATAGCGTCACTGTAGATGCCGCCTCCGCCAATGTTGTCGATCACGCGCACCGCGATGACGTTACGTCCGCGCTTCACCAGACGGGCGGGCACGACGTAGCGGCGCTGCTGGCCGAACTCGAAGGTGCGGCCCACCTGTTCGCCGTTGAAGTAGGTGTAGTCGATGTCGTCGACCTGTCCCAAGGCGAGCAGCAGGTCTTTGCCCGTCATGTCGGCGGGAACGTCGATGGCCAGACGATACCACATGGCCCCGTCGAAGTCGGCCAGCCCCATGTCAGTCCACTCCTTAGGCAGCTTCACCGTGCTCCACGAGGAGTCGTCGAAGTCGGGAGCTGCCCAGAGGGGCTTGCCGTCGGCATAGCCCGGGTCGAGGGCAGTCTCCTGCTGCTGCCAGCGCCCCATCGTCTCGTCGTAGAAGCGTGCCTGTGCGGCGGGGTCGGTGGGAATGGCACTGACGGCGGCTGCGGCCTCGCGGATGTCGGGATGGGTGGCGAGTGCCTCGGCGCTGGTCCACGGCTCGATGAACGTGCCGCCCCAGGAGGCGTTGATGAGCCCTACGGGGACGTTGCGGTACTTATGGATGTCGCGGCCGAAGAAGTAGCCTGCTGCGGAGAACTCCTTGACGCTCTGGGCGGAGCATACCTGCCATCCGTCGTCGGCCACCACCACGTCGCGCGAGGGCTGCGTGGCGACGTGCTGCGTGACCTGGAGCAGGCGGATGTTGGGATACTGGTTAGCCTCCTCCTTCTCCTGCTCGTAGTTGAGCACGTGGCCCCAGCCTTCGACGGGCATCTCCATGTTCGACTGTCCGGAGCAGAGCCACACCTCGCCGACCATGACGTTACGGAGCGTCACCGACTGTCCGTCGCTCACGGTGATGGTGTAGGGTCCGCCGGCGGCTGGGGTGTGCAGCGCGGTGCGCCAGCGGCCCTGGGCATCGGCGGTGGCAGTGACGGTCGTGCCGTCCCAGGAGGCGGTCACGGTCACCTTCTTGCCAGCCTTGGCCTGCCCCCAGATGGGGGCGTCGGTCTGCTGCTGAATAACCATGTTGTCTGAGAAGAGGGGCGACAGCACGGGGCGGGCTCCTGCGGGGAGCAGGACTGCGGCTGTCAGAGTCAGGAAAAGTAAACTGCGTTTCATTGGGTTCTTGCTTTTTTTGTTGTTTTTTTTAGGGAGGGGGATTGCGGTGATACCGCAATAAACGGGACGGGGGGACAGGGGGATTGCGGTGATACCGCAATATACGGGACGGGGGGGCGGGGGGTCAGATATCTACGTTGACGCCGGCCATGAAGGTGGCGCGGGGCATGGGGTAGCCGGCCATGACCTCATACTTCTCGCGCAAGAGGTTCTCGCCGCGCACCCAGAGCTTGACGTTGTCGAGGGGGCTGTAGGTGACAGTGGCGTTGAGCAGGGTGAACGTCTGCTCGTCGGCACCGGTGTAGAGATGGTTGACGTACTGCAGACCGGCATTGGCGCCGAAGCGGCCCTGCTGCCAGCGGAGGCCGAGATAGTTGACGTACTTGGGTGTGCCGATCTGCTCACGGCCCTCCTGCTGGTGGATGTAGCTGAGGTTGTCGTGGACAGAGAAGCTGCGGCATATACGATAGCTGGCCTGCAGCTCGTAGCCGCTGTTCTCGAAGGAGCCGGTGTTGATGCGGCCGGGCTTGCCGTCGGGCTTGATGCCCGTGCCCACGAGGTTGTCGGCCTTGAGGTAGAAGATGTTGGCCTTATAGGAGAAGTCGCCGACGGTGTGCTGCCACGACAGCTCGTAGTTCCACATACGCTCAGCCTCCAAGTCGACGTTGCCGTTGGTGCCGTAGAAGTAAAGCTCCATCATCGAGGGGTTGCGGAAGCCCTCGGCAGCGGTCAGCTTCAGCAAGCCGTTGCTGACGGGGCGCACGGCGAGGCCGAACTGGGGCACCCACTCGCCGCCCGTGACGTTCTGCCAGTCGTAGCGCACGCCGGCATTGGCAGTGAGCCACGCGGTGAGGTCCTGGCGGAAGTCGACATAGGCGGCCCACTCGTTGCGGTAGCTCTTGCCCGTGCCGGCCATGTAGTTGGTGGGCACCTTGGAGCCGTCGGCGCGGCTGGTGTTGTAGGCGTTGCCGTAGATGTGCTGATAGTCGGCACCGACGGTGGTGTGGTTGCCCTCGAAGAGCCGGATGGTCTCATAGAACGAGACGCCCGTCAGCGCATCCTTCGAGCGGAAGAGATTGGCCCGCGGCTGGTTGTTGTTGGAATTGGGGCCGTAGCCGTCGTTGATCTTATGGCGTCCGAAGTTGGAGTAGACCATCAAGGCGCCGTCGAGGCCGTCGTAGTGGTTCTGCAGGCTGGCGTTGACCACGCCGCGCGTGATGTACTGGTCGGCCTCAAGGAGCGGATTGCTGACTGCACCGGGCTGCGAGGCATTGTAGTGGGTGACGTCGGCCGAGACGCGGGCCGTGAGGCTCTCGCTGAGGTCGTAGCCCAGGTTGAGATAGCCGCCATACTGCTCGAAGCCCATGTGGGGGCGGTGGTTGTCGGAGCGGCTGTACTGGGCGGCGACGGTGCTGCTGAAGCGGCCCTGGCGCACCTGGTTGCTCAGCTCCGTCTGCACCGAGCCGTAGCTGCCGGCACCTATATTAAGAGATGTACGCACGCCGTCGTCCTGCATCTTGCGAGTGACGATGTTCACAACGCCGCCCATGGCGTTGGAGCCGTAGAGCACCGAGGCCGGGCCGCTGACCACCTCGACGCGGTCGGCCATCATGGTCTGGTAGGCATCGCCGATGGGATGGTCGAAGATGTTAGCATACTGCGGGTGCCCGTCAATAAGCACCAGCACGCGCGAGCCGCCGGAGAGGCCGCGCAGGTTGAACGAGCCGCTGCCGCCGCCACTGACGCCGTAGCCCATGACGCCACGGCTGCTGATGAAGAGGCCGGGCACCTCCTGCGTGAGCGTGGGGAGGACGGACTGCTGGAAATTCTCCGTCAGCTGACTGCGGTTAACCACGGTGACGTTCATGGGCAGATGGCTCAGGGAGGTTGCCTGGCGCGTGCCGGTCACCACGACGTCGTTAATACTTCCACCGCTGACGATGGTTGAGTCGGCCTCGGCAGCACGAAGACTACCGGAAGCCAGCAGGAGGGCAAGGCTGAGAGCCGCTGCCGGGCCTACATGAGAGATGCCGGCCCCTGCTTTGAATGATTGTTTAATCATGTTGGTTGTTTTTTTTGTATCACCCACAACGCAGCCGGACTCTTCGCCTTAAGCCTCCTCACGCTTGGGAGGGCATGACTACGAACGTGAGCGATGGGTTAGAGAAAAAAAAATTGCAAAGACGCGCCGCGGCGCGTCGTATGTGTAATGACGCGCCGCACTGAGCGACGCGTCATGTACCACTCAAGGAAAAAAACACCGCTCAGGCCGTCAGGCGACCCAGCCAGCGGATCAAGGCATAGCCCCCCACCACCTGAAGCAGCATACCGGGCAGGCCGATGCGGAAGTCCTGGAAGCCAAGGGCCAGCGAGCCGAGGAAGGCCGACTCTACGAGAGAGCCGACGACCTGATAGGCCAAGACGACTGCTACGAGCAGAAGGATGCTGACCTGCTGCGTGCGGCGAGCCACCGCAGCGGCACAGAGAGCCAGCAGCGACGACTTGACGAGGATGGAGGGCAACACGGCAGCCGCCGGCATTCCGAAGAGCAGATGGTTGACCACGGGCGAGGCCACGGCCACGAGCAGCCCTAACTGCCAGCCATAGAGATAGGCCCCGATGAGGGTGAAGAAATATATGGGCAGCAGCATGATGCCTCCGTTGGGAATGAGGTGACAGAGCTGCGGCAGGAGGATATTGCCCAAGGTGAAGAGGGCAGCAAAGAGCAGTGTGCGGCTCTCGCTGACAGAGAGCGTGGGCAGGGAAAGTGCTGTTGTGTGCAACATATTAGTTTACGATTTTAGAAATAGTTATTTATTACCTTTGAAATCTTGATTGGCTCATCTCGGCAAAGTGCAGCCGCAGCAACGATTCCGCCTCGGCGGGAGTGGCCGCAGGAGCCACAATCTGCTCTAACGGACAGCGGTCGTCGCCCTCGGCGATGACGATGGCATCGACCAGCGTGCCATAGTCGAAGGCCACGGTGGAAGCCTGCAACAGAGGCAGGGCCTGACGGCTGAGCACGTCGGCATAGAGCTGACTGACACCACCACGGATGATGAGCGCGGCAGCAGCCTTGCCTATGACCTTGTCGGCCACGCGGGCTCCCCGCAACCGCTCCGGCTCATGGTCGAGCAGGGCGATAAGGTCGCGCACACCCTTCTGGCTGTGGGTGGTGACGCGACTGTCGCTGCTCTCTACCACAAGAGAGCAGCCTGTGTCGTGGAGCAGGTCTATCAGCCGGTGCATACCGGGGAGTTATGGAACCTGATAGCCGGCGATGCGGGCCATGGCCGGCGCAATCTCAATGTTGTCGATGCGTCCCTGGAACACATCGGTGCCCGGGCCGATGGCATAGACGGGCACGTAGCCGTTGCTGTGGCCACCGTCGGCCCAGCTGATGTGAGCCACCTCGCTGAGGATGTGCTTGCACGTCTCGCAGAGGTCGTTGATGCGGTCGTTCACCTTACCGTTCTCGCTGATGGCCTTCTCGATGTCGCCAATACGGCGGCCGATGCGCTCGCGCTGCTTATCGTTGATCTTGATGGGGCCGTCGAGTCCGAGGATGGCCTTCAGCTGCTTGTTGATTTCCTCGCGGGTGAAGCGCTTCGGGGCTTTCTTGTAGCTCTGCTTGAGCAGCCACTTCGTCTCGTCGATGCTGCGCGTCTGGTACTTCAGCAGGTCGGTGTGGAGCTCGTAGGCGCCAGTGCCCATGACGAGGCCGCCCGTCTCGTGGTCGGCAGAGATGACGATGATGGTCTCGTCGGGGTGCTGCTCGTAGAACTCGTAGGCCACGCGGATGGCCTTGTCGAAGTCGAGCACCTCGTTGATGGCGTTGCCGATGTCGTTGCGGTGACAGGCGTAGTCGATCATGCCGCCCTCAATCTGGAAGAAGAAGCCGTTCTTCTGCTTCGACATGAGGTAGTTGATGCCGGCACGTGTAATCTGCTCCAGCGTCAGGTCGTTCTTGTCCTGATCCAGGGCGTAGGGAATGTGGTCGCTGCCCAGCTTCTCATTCTGGTAATCGCTCTGCAGCAGGATGAGCTTGTCGGCCTTGCGACCCTTCTTCTGGTACTCCTTGTAGCCACCGGTGAGGATGGTGTAGCCCGCAGCCTTGGCCTGCTCGCGCAGCGAGGGCTGTCCATCCTTGGTGTTAGGTGTGTGGAAGTCGGCACCGGCAAAGAAGTCGTAGCCGCTCTTGCACAGGTCCTGCCCTATCTCCCAGTACATATTACGGTCTTTCTGGTGGCCATAGAACGAGGCTGGCGTGGCATGGGTGATAGCCACATTGGTGGCCACGCCCACGGCGACTCCGGCCTGCTGTGCCCAGTCAGAGATGCTGGTGCAGGGCGTGGTGAGGTCGGCCAGCACGCCGATGGCACCGTTCTTTGTCTTGTGGCCGGAGGCAAGGGCCGTGCCGCCGGCGGCGGAATCGGTCACGCCGTTGGTGGCAGAATAGGTGTTGACCAGGCCCACCACGGGGAAGCTCGACATGAGGATGGGTTCAAAACCAATTTTCCCCTTCAGTGCGGCAAGGTAGGTCTCGGTGACGTTGATCTGGTTCACGCCCATGCCGTCGCCGATGAAGTAGAACACGTACTTCACCTGACTCTGGGCTGACAGGACGATGGCCACTAAGAGGGCGGCCATCGTCGTAAACATTCTTTTTCTCATTGTATTCTTTTTTTTCTTTGGCGGGAAAACCGCCATTCACTATTTTACTTTTAGGGGTTGCGATGGTATCGCAACAGACGAAACTATTCTTTATAGACGGGGAGCTTCGGGGCATTGGCGATGACGCTGGGAATGCGCTCGAAGATAGCCTTGATGCGGGCATTGTCGAACTTCGGCGTACGGTCGTAGTAGTAGATGCCGTTCTTCTCCTGCTCGACGTCGGTAATCTGTGTGTAGCAGAAGCCGACGACGTTGGGGCACTGCTTCAGGGCGTCGATCTCGTCCTGGAGGATGCGGTAGAAGTCGTCGAGCGTGTCGATGTTGGAGCCGTAGCCCCACGACGTGCCGCGCTCCTCGGGCTTGATCCAGGGCAGTCCGCCGAACTCGTCGAGCATATAGGGCTGGCCGTCGTACTTAGCGAGGTAGTTCTTGTCGCCCTGATTGCGGTAAGGCTCGCGACCCTTGCGGAAGGAGAGCTGGTCGATAAGTTTCTGCGGGTCGCGCTCGTAGTTGTGTACAGCCCAGATGTCGGTGCGCACATGGCCGTCGCCACTGGCATCATTGACGGGACGGGTGGGGTCGATGGCACGGGTGATGCGGTAGACATCCTCCATCAGATGGTTATAGACGCCAGTGCCGCTGTTGCCCCACGTCTCGTTGAACGGTGTCCACGTGACGAGCGACGGGTGGTTTCGGTCGCGCTCCACCAACTCGGTCCACTCAGCAATGAAGTTGCGGGCGGCCAGGTCGTTGTTCACGTTCAGGCCCCAGGAGGCACTCTCGCCCCAGGTGATGTAGCCCAGCTTGTCGGCCCAGTAGTAGTAACGCTCCTCGAACGACTTCTGATGAAGGCGGGCACCGTTGAAGCCCACGGCCTTCGACAGCTCGATGTCGCGGCGCAGGGCCTCGTCAGTGGGTGCCGTCCAGATGCCGTCGGGATAGAAGCCCTGGTCGAGGACGAGGCGCTGGTAGTAAGGCTGGTTGTTCAGGTAGAAGTAGCCGCCGGCCACATGCACCTTGCGCATACCAGCGTAGGAGCTGATCTTGTCGATGACCTTGCCGCCGCGGCTCACCTCGTAGGTGACATCGTAGAGGAAGGGGCTTTCGGGCGACCACAGCTTGGGCTTCTTGACAGGCAGCACGACCACGGCACCATTGGTACACGACGTAGTGGCCACGGCCACCTGCTTCTTGCCGTCGAAGACCCTGACGGTGAGCTTGTTCGTGTTGCTCTCCTTGAAGAAACGAGGATGGACGACGAGCTGCTGCTGGTCGATGTCGGGCACGGCGAAGACCGACTCCAGGCCCTCGGCATCGACGGGTTCGAGCCAGACGGTCTGCCAGATGCCGGTGGTGCGGGTGTACATACAGCCGTTGGAGAAGAGTTCGAAGGCCTGCTTGCCGCCGGTCTGATAGCCGTCGCGCAGGTTGTCCTTCACCCATACCACGAGATTGTGGGTAGAGCCGGGCCGGGCCTGCTTGGTTATATCGAACGAGAACGACGAGCCGCTGCCGTAGTGGGTGCCCACCTCACGTCCGTCGATGAAGACGTGGGTCTCGTAGTCGGAGGCACCGAAGTTCAGGCGCACCTGCCTGCCCTCCCACTCAGCGGGGATGCTGAGCGAGCGCTGGTACCACACGGCGGGTATGAAGTCAGTGTAGGCAATGCCGGAAAGCTTGCTCTCCGGGCAGAAGGGTACGGTAATCTTCCGGTCGAACGACTTGGCCTCCTGCCACTTGCGCTCCTGTCCGGTGCGGCCGAAGTCGAAGGCGAAGCTCCATTCGCCGTTCAAATTCTGCCAATCGGCACGCTCAAACTGCGGGCGTGGATATTCTGCACGTGGAAGTGCATAGGCTGTGCCCATCGTCAACAGCAGGGCAATCGCGGTGATGATTGTCTTTTTCATACATTATATATAATATATATACGTATTATCTGATGTCTCCAAAGAAGAGCTTGGTACGGTCGACAGGCTCAGAGAGCAGCTGGATGGTGGTCGAGGGGCCGAGGTTGGCTGGCTCCTGCCACGACTTCAGCTGCCAGACGACTTCGCCCTGCGGGTTAACCTCGATAGCCTGGATGGCAGGATAGGCACTGTCGCTCTCCTCGCGGCTCCAAGGATTCTGCCAGTTAGTAATCATGGTATTGCCGTTCTTCAGGCGGTGAGCCTTCTGTCCGCTGATGACCTCACGCAGCTTGCCGTCGACATTGACGAGCGAGAGCGGGCCTTTCTCCTTCCAGTTCCATTCCCACACGATGTCGCCTTTGCGGTTGAACTCACGCACGTAGTTGCGGTTGGTTGCTACGAGGATGTTGCCGTTCTTCAGCTCCTCAACACCCCAGGCACCGGGGCACTCCCAGCGCTGCAGCTCCTTGCCCTTGGCATCGAACTCGATGACGGCGCCGTACTGGAACGAGGCGAGCAGCATGGTGCCCTTCTTGGTCAGGCGCATGTTGCGCATCTGGCCGTGGGAGCCGCCGTTGTTATACGGCAGGGGAATACGGCGTATCTCCTTCTTGCTCGGCACTTCCATGACGACGGCCTCGAAGGGGTCGCCGCACTGCACGTAGAGCACCTTGTTACGGCCGATGGGCTGGATGGAGTGAATCTCGTAGCCGCTGGGGGCATCCATGCTCCAAATGACCTTCTTCTGCTTGTCAATCTCCTTGATGCCATGCTGGTGGGCAATGAGGATGTGGCCGTCGCTGAGCAGGACGGCATCGCTGATCTCTCCCCTACCCTGCGGGTCGTCGTACTCCCAAGTGACCTTGCCACCCTTCACCATGTACATCTTCTGGTCAGGGCGTTCGCCGGCGTAGAAGAAGTCGTGGCGCGACAGCCCTTCGTTCTGGACTGCGGGCAGCGTGACGCGGGCCATCTGTGAGAGCTGCTCCTTGGTCATCGACTGACTGAGGGGCTTGACGATGAGGGCGAAGTGAGCCTTGCCAGCCGGGATTTTATACTTGTCGATAACGTCGCGGCCGCACGAATTGTTGCCGAGTGCGCGGTTGTAGACGTCGAGGTTGACGTATGTGACATCCTCCATCTGCACTTCGCTGGGGTGCTTCAGCCGATGGTCGCGGTCGGTATAGATCTTACGGTCGTCCCAGTGGCCGGCCGAGGCTGCCATCTTGTAAGGCGCAACGAACAAGAGTCCATAGCCCTGGTCAGAGGTCAGAGCGAGCCACTCCACGTCCTCCTTGTTGCCAGTCTCCTGCGGCAGGATATGCGGTGTCCACTGCTTGGTAACGGTGCTCTGCCAAAGACCGACGAAGGCACTCTCCATACGGTCGCGGTAGCTGTCGTGGGGTCCGCGACCCAGCCACGTCATGTTCTCAAACTGTCCGGGCAGCGTGGCGCGATAACCAAGACGAGGCAGTTCGCTTCCCTTCTCTGAGGGGTCGATATCGGAGGTGAAGACGACAGTGCCGTCATTCATAATGGTGAACTTCTCGACAGTGGTGAACGTCATGGAACCTTTGTCGCTCTTATAGATGTTGGTAAAGAGGATGTCCACAGACGTGCCGTTTTCCTTATAGTCGGTCTTCTGGTTCTGGCACACGAGGTTACGCAGTCCCTGCTCGTCCCAGCGGCGGCTGGAGTTCTTGTCGTTGTCGTGCGGGGCGCGGAAGGCGTTCAGCCCAAAGAGTGGACGCCCTTCACGGCCGATGAGCTGGCCGTTCTGGAAGGTGTAGGGGAACTGGCCCACATTGACTACAAGCCGGTCGCCCTGCTGCTCCACACGCAGCGTCTGGCCGTCGGCGGCGGGAGCCACTACGCGCATCTTGCCAAGGTCGGGCTGGCGGAGCTGGAACTGCTCAGAGGCCACCTCATAGCCCTTCTCGGCCCACGGCGTAGCCTCACGCTGACGGGCAGAGAAACGGATAGCATCGTGGTTGCGATCAACCTGCATCTCGGTCTTGCCCACAAGCCGCAGCCATTCGCCCTGCTGCAACCCATTGTCGAAGTAGGCGTAATAGATGTCGAGGTCGGTCTCTATGTTAGAGAACTGCCGCTTGTTCTTCAGGGTAACCTTACCGTCACGCAGCACGAAGTCCACGGGCTGATAGATTTTCTTCACGTTGATACTCTTGGCCGAGAGGCTGTTGTCGGGGAACACCACACCGTTGCAGCAGAAATTGCGGTCATTGGGCTTGTCGCCGAAGTCGCCGCCATAGAGGAAGTCCTTACCGTCGAAGAGTCCCTGGTCCTTGAAATCCCAGATGAACTCACCCGTCAGGCACGGATAGCGCTCGTAGAGATCGAAGTACTCACGCTGGTTACCCATCGAGTTGCCCATGGCATGGGTATTCTCGCACATGATGAAAGGCTTTACCTTCTCGCCGCGCTTCACCTTCTCCTGAGCCTCGCGGGCATAGCGCTCCACGTCGTCCAGTCCGGCATACATACGGCTGTAGGTCTTGGCCCACTGAGAGTTGCCCTCATAGTGGGTGATGCGGGTGTCGTCGTACTTGGCGATGCTGTCGGCCACATACTTGAAGTTGTCACCGTTGCCGCTCTCGTTGCCGAACGACCATCCGAAGATGCTGGCATGGTTACGAAGTGTCTGCACCTGGCGCACGTTGCGAGCCACCATAGCCTCGCGGAAAGCCGGCTCCTTGGAGAGGCCCATGTTGCCGTGGCACTCCACGTCGGCCTCAGCCAGCACATAGATGCCGTACTGATCGCAGAGGTCATAGAAGTAGGGATTATTGGGATAGTGCGAGGTGCGCACGGCATTGACGTTCAGTTGCTTCATCGTAATAATGTCCTTCAGAATTTCCTCCTTAGAGATGGTGCGTCCCGTCTGCGCACTGTGGTCGTGGCGGTCTACACCGTGGAAGATGACACGCTTGCCGTTGATGAGCAAGGCACCGTCGTCGCGGATGCTCACGGTCTTGAAGCCCACCTTTGCCGTACGGCGGTCGACGACTTTCTTGCCCTGCATGAGGGTGATACAGAGGTTGTAGAGGTTAGGTGTCTCTGCCGTCCATGGCTTGACATCCTTTACATTGTCGAACTTGACGGTGTTGCCTTCAGCCGTGGCCGATGCCAGCACTCGCTGGCCGTCGCGAATCTCTGCCGTAACGATGCCTTTACCCACAACGTCCACATCTAAAACGGCGCTGTTGAGTGTCGGTGTGTGGAAGAAGTAGTCGCGGATGCGGTCCTTCGGTGCCGACCAAAGCAGCACGTCACGCTCGATACCGGTCAGTCGCCAGTAGTCTTGGCACTGCAGGAACGAGCCTGTTGTGAAGCGGAAGCACTTCACGGTAAGCGTGTTCTCACCTTTCTTATTTAAATAAGGTGTAATGTTCCACTCCGAGGGCAGGAATGGATCCTCGGCATAGCCTACCACCTTGTCGTTCACAAAAACATAGTAGCCGTGGCCGGCACCGTTGAAACGCACAAAGACATCGCGACCCTTCCATTCCTTGGGTACGGTGAACGTGCGGCGGTAGGTGCCCACGGGGTTCTTCATGTTGCCCGAATAGGTCCAGTCTGACGGGCGGTCGGCCATGACACTCCAAGTTTCACGGTTGTAGGTGAAGGGATAGCCAGTATTCACATAAAGCGGCTTGTCCCACTGCTTGCCGTTGCGCCAGCCGTAGATTTGCCAAGGGCAGGGTACGGTGATGTCGGACCAGGCCTGCGGCTCGGCATCAGGGTTGGGTTGCCACTGGAACTGCCACGTGCCGTTCAGACTCATATAGTAGGGCGACTGCTCTATGGTCTGATAGTCGCTCGTGATCTGCGGCAACTCTAAGGTGTGTGCCATCTCACGGTTCAGTTGGAATACCTTGGGATCATCCCACTCACGTAAAGTCTGGCCCTGGCTTACAGCTGTGAAGCACAGCGTCAAGGCAAGTGCCAAAGCGTGTCTGTCTGTCTTCATAATATGACTTTTTTATTTTGTTTAATATATACTCCATGTTGAGTTGTGCCATGCCCGGCCCGTGTACCGCCAATAGTATAGACGCCGTCGGACTTTATGCGGGAGTCAGGAGTTTGGGCATCGTGGATGGCTGACGGGCTGACTAACGGGCGCAGGGAAATCTTATCAACATTAGGTCCCCAGCCACTGTCGTTACCCAGAGATATCGTGTTGGTGCCCGTCTTGAGGGTGACGCGGACGGTCATAATGCTTTTCTTGTTGGCGGTGTAGCTGCCGGTTTTCTCGTAAGTCTGCCTGACCTTTGAGCCATTGTTCACGCGGACGTACATCTCGCGCTTCACGCCGCAGAAGTAGGTGATATCGAGGTCGTATTCTCCTGCCTCGTCGGCATCGTAGTAGAAGGTGATGTAGTTGTTAGCCCCGTTGCCTATCTGCCCCATGTATCTGCCTCCCGAGGCATTGTTGTCGTTGGTGATGGTCGTACCGCCGTGTCCTTCAGCGTGTTCTGCCTCCAGGGAATTGACGATGGGCGACAGGTAGCGCACCTCCACCCTATCGACTTCAGGCAGACGTCCCTTGCTGTCGGCCGTCAGCGTGACGGTGTTGTCGCCTTCGCGCAGGACGACGAAATAGGGTCGCAGCCCGGCGATGGTAGCGGTGGCGAAGTCGCGACCGGTGGCATCGGCATCGTTCACGGAAAGATAAACAGTCTGGGATGCGTCGGACTTGTAGAACACGTTGAGCCGATAGTGACCGGAGCGTGGCACGTTGATGGTATAGACCAGGGAACCGGCCTCAGCAGCGGTTTTTTCAACAGTTGCGGCGACGGACTCTGACGGAGCTGCGAAGGCAGCTGCAAGCAGCGTGCTGCCGCCGAAGGGCTTGTCGAAGTAGGTATAAGTTTTGTCACCACTGACGAAGTTGTTGTTCTCGGTGGCCTTGGTGAGCCAGGCGGAATGGCCAAAGCTTCGGGAGTTGCTGTTGCAGAAAGCGCGCATCGCATTGTCGGCAAGCCACTGTTCGTAGCGGGTGCCGCCAAACTGGCGCACGTACAGGCCAGCATAGCGCATGAGGATGCCCTTGAAGCCCTGGAAGTCGCCGGAAACGTCCTGGCAGACCCTGATGATGCCATTGTTATCGCACAGGTCCGAGCGGCTGCAGCTGATGATCTTGTCGGCGTCGCTGCGGTACTGCGCGTCGCCGTAGTGCTGGTAGAGCAGCACGGCAGCGCCGAGCATGGTGCCCTGGTTATAGGTGGAGACCCAGTTGTTGCGCGACACTGCCTGGAGTGTAGCTGGGTCGAAGACCATGCTGTCGTAGACCTGTCCGGTAGACATGTTGGCCAGGTACTTGCGATGGTTGGCGTAAAGGGCGCGTGCTTTCTCGAAGTACGACTCGTCGCCGGTGCCGAGACCGATGTAGCAGGCGGCCACCTCTGCCGGGCCGTTGATGCAGGAATTGGTGCCATTGCGGTCGCCTGATCTCTCGGCCCAGCGCAACATATCAATGTAGCCCAGGTGGGAGCGCCCGTAGATGAGGTCGAAGTTGCGCTTGGCATCGTCTAAGTAGAGCTTGTTGCCCGAGAGCAGGTAGGCTCGTGCGGCCCCTATGATGTGCCACATCACGTCGTCGTTGAAGTCGTAGCCGAACCAGTCGTAGCCTCCCACCTTCGTTCCGCCGTCCCAGGATTCGCCCACGTGGTAGCGGAAATAGCTGTAGCACGCCTCGTAGATGCTGAGGTACGTGCGGTCGCCCGTAGCCTCGTAGAGGTCGAGGATGGTTTCCAGAGTCTCGCTCTCGCCCCATCCGCCGTTGCAGAAGGTGCGGTAACCCGTGCCCTTATCTTGCATGTACTGTCGCAGGTATCCGTCGACCATGCGTCGGCGGACGGCATCGGAGAGTGCGGGCAGGGATTCCACCTCTTCTATTATCCAGCCCTGGGCCTCGCCCATCTTAGGGGCACTTCCGTCGGTAGTTTCGTTCACGCGCAGGTAGAGACTTCCCTTCTTGAAATAGAAAGTCCCGTCCTCTGACGACTCTACCGTCCACCACGACCTGCTGTACTGGTTGACCTTGCCACTGGAGTAGTTCAGGTACTTGCCCGTGTAGACGTTCTTGAAGGCATAGCGACCATCGTCGCCTACTTCTGCAGTCCACTGCTGGGCGGGTACGTCTGTCTCTGTCCAGAGTACGATGGGTGCAAAATTGTCAGGCACAGAATTACTGACAAACAGCGACTTCTTAGGATCTGTCGCCAAAGCAATGCGGTAAGTTTTCCCCGCCTCGATGCCAGCAACTTGTGCCATGCCACTGACTGCAAATGCCAAAAATGGCAGAAGAAAAGAAAAATGTAGTCTCATATTTACGTTGTAAGTTTTTTACGCTTACAAAGGTAACAATTAACATGAGAGGCATTGTTCCTTTCCTTGCCAAATTTGTAAAGATACAGGCTTTTCGCCATTATTTAACGACATATTTCCTGCCGTTTTGGATGTAGACACCCGAACGGAGGGAATGAACGACACGTCCGCTGAGGTCGTAAATGAGCGGAGACTGCGAGGTAAAAGGTGGTGTAGAGCCTGGCTGGCTGGCCTGCAAAGAAGGATGAAGGGAAGCTATGCCAGTGGTTTCACTTATCACTTGCTTGGGCGTGTCCTGTCCCTCGACGTAGTAGCCGTGGTTGACAAAACTGATGCCGTCGTAAATCTTGGTATTGCCGCCGTTCTTCGATATTATAAAATACTGTGGAGCCTCACTGACTTTTGTCAGCGTACACTTGTAGACGCTCTGGCCCGTGGCGGTCTGTCCCATCAAAGTCATGGCATCGCCTGGCCACGAGGTGTTGGTGCAGTAGGCCTCGCCACCACCGAGGGCCCCCCAGGCCCAAACGGCGTAGTCATCGGCATTAGCGGTTTCGAAGAAGATGCTGACCTCATTGACATCGTCGAGCGTGGGCACGTAGACTTCAGGTGCCGGCAGCTCTTCTTGGGAGAACCTGCCCTTGACATAGACGCGATAACCCTTGGCTTCGAGGCTGACGGTCGGCGTGGCAGTAAAGGAGGCCTGCTGCCGACTGGTACCCTTCGCAATTGTCTCACTGTTCAACCACAGGCTCCAGTCGCCGGCCTCGATGCCGGGGATGCTGACAGTGCTGTTGGCAGTAGCCATATTGAGCACGACGAGCACCTTCGACTCGCCGCTGGTGCGTGTAAAGGCCAGCACGTTCGTGTTGCCTGAGATCGTCATCACGTTGACATCGGCCTTGTCGGCGAGTGCGGGCACGGCGTGCTTCAAAGCGGTGAGTGTGCGCAGTGTGTTGAGCATCTTGGCATCCTTGACGTTCCAATTGATTTTGGTGTCAGCGAAATAATCGAGAATCTGGTTACCACCCGTCTCCTGTCCGTTGTAGATGAGGGGCATACCATAGAGCGTGGCAGCCAGCACGGTGAGCGGATAGCGGTTGTTCCCATAGAGTTTTGTCAGCGTGTTGCCGCCGTCGTTGAAGTTCACGTCGTGGTTGGTCACGTAGAGCATACGGCTGAACGGCTTGTCTTTGGAGTCGTTGACCAGGTTGTTGGCATTAACGCGGAGCGTAGCCGAATAAGTGCCGTTGGCTCCGTAATTGGCCAGTAAGGTCTGGTACCCCCATGCATAGTCATAGTCGAAGCCCACGTTCTGAAGTGTTTTTGCATCGTTGACGATGTCGGCCTCGCCAAGGAAGCTGATGGTCTTGCCAGGCTTATAGTTTTTGACAAGGGGGATGGCCGTCTGCCAGTAACTGGCGGGGATATAGGAGCTGCTGACGTAGTCGCAGCGGTAGCCGTCGATGTCTGCCTCGTCGATCCAGAACTTCAGACAGTCGTTCATGGCGTCCACCAACTGGCTGTTGCTGTAGTTCAGCTGCCACACGTCGCCGTAGTTGTTGGGGTGGATCATCTGCCCGCCGGCCTTGGCATAGTAGTCGGGGTTCGACGTCACCCAGTCGGCATTCGTCGCCGTATGGTTGGGCACCCAGTCGAGCCACACCTCCATGTTGAGGGCGTGGGCGGCGACCACGAAGGCTTTTAGGTCGGCGATGGTGCCATACTTAGGATTGGTCTTCTTGAAGTTCTTTGCAGCGTAGGGGCTGTTGCTGCTGCCGCGCTCGTAGATGGGCATGAGCCAGACGATGTCGACGCCCAGCGTCTTCAGCTCGCCAAGTTGCTGTTGGGCTGCGGCAAAGGTGCCGGCTTGGGTAAACATGCCGATGTTCATTTCATAGATGACTCGGTGGCCTGCTTCATTCTTCACGGTGGCGTTGTTGATATTGTCCACATAGTCAGCGGCTGAGGCGGGTTGCGATAACATCGCAACCAACAGAGCAAGGAGGAAGGTATGTAATTTCATATTTTCAGTTACCAATTATCAATTCTAAAAAAAGAGGGCTGCCCATTCTTCACAGAGCGAGCAACCCTGGTTAAAATTATAACTCAACTTAAACAGTGTGCCTTTGTTTGATGAAGCAGGACATTACTGTTGTACGTACACGGCATAGCCCTTGCCCTCCAAGGTGACGGGCGACACTGTTGAGAGGATGACTTCGACAGGGCTCTGCTCGGTGTTGCGGCTGTCTATCAACTGCGTATATTTGCTGTCGAGCGCGATTTTTGCTTCAGCTTCTTCTGTGCCCAAGTTGAATACGACGACGACATTGCCACGCTGATAGGCCAGGAGTTGTGGGTTGTTGGTCTCCAGGAACTCCACGTACGCGTCGGCAGCCAGCGAGGGCTGCGTGCGGTGAAGCTTGACGAGCGCGCTGACAAGGTTCTTCATCTTATAGTCTACCTTGTTCCACTGCACCTTCGCATCGGTGAAGTAGTTCAGCGTGTCGGGGTCGCCTATTTCCTGTCCCTGATAGATGAGGGGCATACCGTAGAAGGTGAACTGCAGGACGGTGAGCAGATAGCGGTTGTCGCCGTAGAAGTCCTTCAGCGTGTGGCCGCCGTCGTTGTAGTTCTGATCGTGGTTGGTGAGGTAGACCATACGGCGGTTCTTCACCTGCCCCGAGGCAAGGGTGAACTTATCGCAGAGGGCTTTCAGCGAGTCGCCCACGCTGCCCTCAGTACCGAACTTGCGCACCAGGTCCTCCTGGAAGTCCCAGGCGTAGTCGTAGTCGAAGCCGCAGCTGTCGATGCGGTTGTTGTACTGGTTGGTGATGTCGGTCTCGCTGAGGAACTCGACGGTCTTGCCGCTCTTGCTCTTCAGCTCGGCAATGATGTTCTGCCAGTAGCTGACGGGGATGGTGGGACTGCTGACGTAGTCGCAGCGGAAGCCGTCAACATCGCAGGAGTCCACCCAGAAGTGCAGCGCACCGTTCATCTGGCCGACGAGTCCCTCGTCCTGATAGTTCAGCTCGAAGACGTCGCCCCATCCGTGGGGATGAATCATCTGGCCCTTGGCATCCTTGGTGAAATACTCCGGATGCTCCTTCACCCAGGGGTTCTCCACGGCCACGTGGTTGGGCACCCAGTCGAGCCACACCTTCATGCCGCGCTCATGGGCAGCGGCCACGAAAGCCTTCAGGTCGCTGACCGTGCCGTAGGCAGGGTTCACGTCGTAGAAGTTCATCGAGGCGTAGGGGCTGTTCATCGTTGCGCCACGCGGATAGATGGGCATCAGCCAGAGGATGTCAACGCCGAGGGTATCGAGCCGTGCCAACTGCCCTTCGGCAGCTTTGAAGGTTCCCTCTTCGGTGAAGGCACCCACGTTGAGCTGATAGATGACGCGGTTCTCAAGCGATACGGGAGCGTTGTCGTCGGCAGGTTTCTGCTCCTTCCCAGAGTTGCAGGCTGCCAGAAGCAGCACTGCAACAAAGGAAGTGAGTAATACTAAATTCTTCTTCATGGGCTTTTAGTTTACGCCGTTGGCAGTGACAGTGAAGAAATAGTCCTTGTCAAGCGTAATAGCCGGGAGGTCGAACTGTCCACCACTACCATTGATGATAGGATTATAGACACTCGTTCCTGCAGGGAAGGTGAACACCTTATAGGTCACGCCGTCAATGGTCTCAGTGCCATAGACTGTCTTGCCAGGCCAGCCGCCGAAGAGTTCGGGCAGACCGTCGCCCCAAGCATACATGCCCACGTTGTCCCAACCAGTCTGGTCATTGATATACAGCTTGCGGGTGATGTCCTCAGCGCCGTCGGCACGGGCTATCAGATAGAAGTCGTTACCTGTCTGCAACACAGGTCCGTCATACTGCGTGCCGCCATTATTATTATTGAAGATAAGGTGATATTCACCCTCGTTGTCATAGCTGAAAGCCACGTAGTCGGTACCAGCCACATTGACAGTCTGAGGTGCATTATTGCCAGGCCAGCCACCGAAGAGTTCTGGGATACCGTCCCCCCAGGCATAGAGGGCGATACCGTCCCAGCCCGTCTGGTTCTGCACATAAATATTATATTTTCCACTTGCAGGCTGTGGCTCAGGCTCAGGCGTAGAGCCACCACCCTGATAGTCCTTCGATATGACCTCGTAGCCACCGTCGAAGATGCGCAGGTAGATGTCGTGGTCGATGGTGAAGTTCAAGTCGCCGCCTTCCCACTGCACACCGCCATTGTTATTGTTGGGGATGAGGTTGACATTGAACCCGGTTCTGCCCTCGCCTAAGTCGAAGTAGATGTACTCCAGTCCGTTGATAGTCTGCGTGCCTGTGGGTGCCATACCCGGCCAGCCACCAAACAGGTCGGCAGCATCGTTCAGTCCATCGCCCCATGCATAGAGGGCCAGGTCGGTCTGACTCGACTCGTTGAGGATGAACAGGGCATAGCCGTCGTGCTTCACGGTGGGAACAACGTCTAACGGCTCCCAGCCGCTTTCGGTTAGGCGAACATAGATGTCGTGGTCGATTACCACACCTGCGCCACCCACATCGTCTACCTGCTTGTTGTTGGTCTGCACGTCGTTCAGGATAAGGTGCAGGGTCAGGCCCGTGTTCTCCTCGCCTAGGTCGAAGTACTTGTAGCGTACGCCGTTTATGAGCTGCGTGCCGGTGGGAGCCGTCTTGCCGGGCCAGCCGCCGAAGGCTTCAGCATCGCCCCAAGCATAGAGTCCCAGTGCAGGCCATCCGCTCTGGTCGTCGACGAAGAGCACAAAGCCGTCGTGCTCAATCTCAGCTTCCTTGCCAGAATCGAAGAATGCAGCCCATTGGTCAACGAAGATATTGGTGCGTGTGCCTACGTTGTAGACCTCACGGCGCACGATGGAGTCGCCGCGTGCCGACACCTCATTGCGCTGCGTAGCCGACACGAAGTGGTAGCCGTCGGCCAGCGTGGCACCGCCTTGGAACTTGGCGGGGTCGAGATAGACGGCGCGCTTGATGTTCGACTTCTCGGTGCGCAGCAGTGCCCAGTCGGGATTGCCCACAGCTACCTCGTCGCCACCATTAAAGGCACCGGAGATATACACTTCGTCATCGGCCGACGTGCCGGTCGGCAGGATGACCTCTAACAGGATTTTGTCTGCCTGAATATCGAACATCGGCTGTTCGTGGTCGAACACGATGTCATCGTCACTGCTACAGCTTACCAGCCCCATGAACGGGAAGAGCAGTGCCAAAAGCCATAATATATTCTTTTTCATCGTTTGTGAGTTTGTGAGTTTATAAGTTTGTGAGTTCATGAGTTTATGAGTTCGCCAGTTTATAAGTTCATAAGTTTTTAAACTCTCAAAAACTAACAAACTCAAAAACTCAAAAGCTTAATTAGTAACCTGGATTCTGTACAAGGTTCGGACTGACGGCCAGCACGTCGGCAGGCAGCGGATACCACTCATAGTGACGGTCGCGCTTGGCGGGCATCTCGACGCCGGGGTCGCTGGTGCGTCCGAAGAACCACCACTGTCCCTGCGTGAACTTGTCGAAGCGGCGCAGGTCGGTGCGGCGGCGACGGCCCTCGCTGAGGAATTCAATGCCCCACTGCGACAGCATCCAGTCGGCATCGAAGGCTGTAAAGCCACGGCCGGGATTATCGAGCTTGCTCTTGTCGGTGAAGTAGCGGCCCAGCACCTGGTTCACCTGATTCTTCATGCCGTTGGCATCGCCGGCACGCAGACGGCACTCAGCCTTCATGTAGTACACCTCGGCCAGACGGAATTCCACTTCGCTGATGTCCTTGTAGCCGCCATTGCCGGTCTTCGCATAGAGCGGATACTTCATCAGGCGGTAGCCCGAGTTTGTCTCGCCCCAGCGCGACGACTGCACGTCGGCCAGTGCGTGGCCATCCTTCTCGAGGAACGTGCCCACCTGGTCGACATAAACCAGGTCCTGACCGTCGCGGTCGGCATCGGCCTTCAAAGGATCGCCCGTGCCGAAGTTGGCACGCTGCAGACCAATGAGGAACATACCCTGACGGTTGTTGTTCAGGTAGGTGTAGGGCTGCTTGCGGCTGTCGCCGTCCTGGAAGCGCTCGTAGATGGCGCCCAGCTTGTCGTTGTAGGGAGCATCGAGGAAGCACCGGGGATTGTCGGTGCCACCGAGGGGCTGCACGGTGCCGCTGTTGTCGTAGGACGGTGCGAGGCAAACGCAGTTCCAGGCACCGATGCCATCGTAGGCATCCGTCGAGCAGTAGTCCCAAATGTTGTAAGCATAGCCCACCATGCGAGTGTTAGTCATGCGCTGGTTGGCACCCTGGCCGTCCTGCGTGCCGAAGGCGAAGATAATCTCGGGACTCGTCTCGTTGCCCAGGTCGTAGAGTTTGCGCCAGTCGCTCTCTAAGCTGTACTTGCCGTAGGCGCCGGCCAGGATCTCGTCGCAAATCTTCTCGCACTCGGTGAATTGGTCGCCCACGCCGAAGAGCACATTGGCGTTCAGGCAGACACGCGCCTTCAGCAGGCGGTTCAGGGCCTGGTTCATCACGGTGTGGGTCTCGCCCTTGCCGCTCTCCACGGGCAGGGCGGCGAGGCTCTCGTCGAGTTCCTTCACCAGGAAGTCGTACACCTTCTTCTGGCCCTCCTCGAAGCTGACGCCGTAGTCGGCCGAGGCGGTATTCATATCCTGCTCAGTATAGAGCGGAATGGCAGGTCCCCAGATTTCATACACATTATAATATGCCCAGGCACGCAGCGTGCGAATCTCAGCCTTGTATGCTTCTGTCTTGTCACCGGCCACGTTGCCGACCGTCGACATATCGCGCAACAGGTCGTTGCACAGACCGATGGTGGTCCATGCTTCGCTCCACGCCTGCTTGATGATGACCGACGTGGCACTCCACGAGTGCGTGCTGAGCACGTATTTCTCGCCGTCGTCGTAGCCCCAGAGGCCACCGTTCCAGCAGCGCCAGACCAGCTGGTCGGCCGACAGTTCCTGCAGGAAGTAGAACTTCTCAGAGTAACTCTGTGCGGCATCGTTGTAGATGGATGCCACGGCACCCTTCACACTGCTCTCGTTCTGATAGAACTGCTCGGGTCCTATCTGGCTGTACACCTTCTCGTCGAGGTCGGTGCAGGCAGTGAGTCCTGCCACGAGGCAGA
>CAJOLE010000007.1 GCA_905235325.1 uncultured Prevotella sp.
CAGCAGCTATCCCGCCGCCATCCGCGACCCGCTGCCCGGCAACAACCACCATCCCAACGTCTGCTTCCGCACCGGCCTCGTCCTCCTGCCTGCCGAGGGAACGGACGATGACGCAACGGGCATCAAACCCGTAACGATGGGAAATGGGAAATAACTTATAACGGGAACGTTAACGGGAACGGGAACCGCTTGCAGGGCTTAGCTGAGCAAGAACTGGAGACAGAGTCGTTCCCGTTATCGTTCCCGTTTTTCGTTTTCGTCTTTCGTTTTCGTCTTTAAGCGAGGAGGTCAGGAAAATTATTTCTTTCTCCATATAATAGAAAGGAGTAATTTCCGTTATATCTTTAAACAATCAAAGAAATAACAAAAAGATACGAGATTATGACTGACGTAAAAGACATGATGATCCGCAAGCCGTCGCTGAAATACCGCGACGTGCGGGAGTATGAAGGGAAGCACTATGACTGGGAGGCAGGCGAGCATCTGCTTAAGAAGGGCACGGTGGTCGACGAGATATTCCATCCCTTAGAGCACGACATCCGTTTCATCAAGGACTTGCAGGTGACGCTGCGCGACGGGGTGAAGATTCTCACGGATGTTTATTTGCCGATAGCCTCCCCAAGCCCCTCCGAAGGAGGGGATGTTAAGATACATAATTCCGCAGACATTTCCGCCCATTCAGCTAGCCAAACACCCCCTCCTTCGGAGGGGCTTGGGGAGGCTTTTCCCGCCATCATCGCCTGGAGCCCCTACGGCAAGAACTCGGGTAATGCCGACCGCTACAAGGCACTGTTCCGGCTGTTGGGTCTCGACCAGAAGCGCATGAGCGGACTGCAGAAGTTTGAGGGTCCCGACCCCGACTTCTGGTGCGCCCAAGGCTATGCCATCGTTCACCCCGACCCACGCGGCATCGGACACTCCGAGGGCGACAGCACCATGCTGGGCACCCAGGAGGGACAGGACGGCGCCGACCTCGTGGAGTGGGTGGCCCGTCAGCCGTGGTGCAACGGACGGGTGGCCCTGAGCGGCACGAGCTATCTCTCGTTCTCACAGTGGTTCACTGCCGCCGAGCGCCCTGAGCACCTGACGTGTATGCAGGTGACGGAGGGCCTGACCGACGGCTACCGCGACATGTGCCTCGTCGGCGGTATGCCCGACTATGCCTTCACCGAGCTTATCCAGGCCAACCACGAGGGATTCCAGCAGCGTGAGGACGTTGCCGAGGAGAGCCGCCAGTACCCCTTCCGCAACCATCCGCTGTGGGACGACAAGTGCGCACGTGTGGACCGCATCGAAGTGCCGGCGTTAGTGGTGGCCAGCTACTCCAACGTGCTGCATACCGACGGCACCTTCCGCGCCTGGCGGCAGTTGGGCAGCAAGGAGAAGTGGCTGCGCATCCACGACAACCTGGAGTGGCAGGACTACTACGAGCCGCAATACGTGGAGGAGCGCCTGCGCTTCTTCGACTATTACATGAAAGGTGTCAGCAATGGCTGGCAGGACACCCCGGTGGTGCGCTACTGCCTGCACGACATGAAGGGCGGCAACAAGACCGACGTGCCTGCCACGGCATTCCCCCCGACCGGCACCGAATACAAGAAGTACTACCTGAACGGCATGACCCGCCAGCTGCAGGACGAGGCACCGGCGGCTGACGTGCCCGCCGTCTACGTCTGCGAGAGCGACGCCCCGAAGGCATCGTTCTACCTGCCCATCGCAGAGGAGACGTCGTTCATCGGCTACCCCAAGGCCCGCCTCTATGTAGAGGCCGACGGCTCGGACGACATGGATCTCTTCCTCATCGTCCAGAAGCTCGACGAGCACTACAACGTGCTGCGCCAGTTCACCATTCCCTCAACATCGCCCGTCACCCACGACCTGCTCGAGAACCACGGCGGCGTGGCCAAGTACTCAGGAGCCTACGGACGCCTGCGCGTCAGCCGCCGCCATCTTGACGAAGCCCAGAGCACCGACATCATCCCCGTGCAAAGTTTCGACCGCGACGAAAAGCTGCAGAAGGGCGAAATCGTGGAAATAGAGGTGTCGCTGGCCCCAATGGGTATGCTCTTCCACCCGGGCGAGACGCTGCGCTTCATGGTGTCATCGAAGAACATCACCGGCAACGTCCACCCCGGCGTGCCGGCATACGTCTCGGGCGACAACCACGGCAAGCACATCATCCACTGCGGCGGCAAGTATCAGAGTTACCTGCAGATAGGTGTCATGACCGCAAATCCGTAAACAATTAAGTAACTCATGGGCATAATTATTGGAATTGACGTGGGCATATCAACCACGAAGATAGTAGGACTGAAGGACGGACACGTAACGGCACCGACGCGCATCACCGCCGCCGACCCCATCACGTCGCTCTACGGCGCATTCGGGAAATACCTGCACGACAACAACATCGAGCTGCAGAACGTTGAGCAGGTGATGCTCACCGGCGTAGGCTCGGCCTACATCAAGGGCAACCTCTACGGGCTGCCCACGCAGAAGGTCGAGGAGTTCGAGGCCGACGGCCTCGGCGCACGCTATGAGTCGAAGCTCGACCACACCATCGTCGTCTCCATGGGCACCGGCACCAGCTTCGTGCAGTGCGACGGCGACCAGATGCGCCACATCGGAGGTCTCGGCCTCGGCGGGGGCACCCTCGCAGGGCTCTCGCGGCTGCTGCTCAACACCGGCGATGTCAAGGCTGTAGCGGCAATGGCCATGCAGGGCGACATCAGCCACATGAACCTGCGCATCGGCGACATCTCAGCCGAGCCGCTGCCCGGACTGCCCATGGAGGCCACCGCCAGCATACTGGCCAAGGCGCAGAGCGACGCCGCAAAGGAGGACATCGCACTGGGCATCATCTCCATGGTGCTCCAGACCATCGGCTCCGCCGCCTGGCTGGCAAGCCGCGGCTCCAACATTCGCGACTTCGTGCTCATCGGCAACCTCACGCTGCTGCCCCAGTGCAAGGAGGTATTCCCGCCACTGGAGAAGCTCTACAACATTCGCTACCACATTCCCAAGTACTCACAGTACTGTACCGCCATCGGTGCCGCACTGAGCTGCCGGAAGTAAAGTGCTACCCGCCCATCAGTCACCTCACCATTTCGTTCAGGTTACGCCGGAGGAAGAAGCGGCGGGTGCGCAGGAAGAACAGGGCGACACCGGCGGCATTGACGGCAGCCACCGTCCAGAAGGCGGCAGAATAGCCCGCCAGCTCGCTGATGACTCCGCCGACGAGGATGCCGAGCCCCATGCCAACGTCCCACGAAACGAGGATGGTGGAGTTGGCCGTGCCGCGCTGATTGTTGGGAGCCACGCTGATGGTCATGTTCTGGAATGCCGGCCACATATGGCCGTTGCCCAGACCGATGAGCAGGGCTGATGCGTAGTAGCCCACCATATCAGGCACTGCTATAAACAAGGTGTAGCCAATGAGCGAGATGACCATGCCCTCGGCAGCGTTGTGCGTCACCCTACCCTGACGCAACGCCCGTCCGCCCTGCAGCCGCGACAGTATCAGCCCCACGGAACAGAGCATAAAGTAGGTTCCCGTGCCGCTCGTGATGCCCATCACCTCCTTGCCGTAGATGGCCAGATAGTTAGACAGCACCCCGAAACAGAAGCCGAACGCCACCATGTTGACGCCCAGCAGCCAGCCGCGAACGAGGAAGAAGCGGTCGGCACCCACCAACCTCCCCCGACTGGGGGAGGAGCCTTCCCCCACCCCGCTCCTACTGGAGGGGGATGGGGGAAGGCTTCCATCCACCGCCAACCCCGCGCAGGCCACAATCAAGGCTATCCAGAACAACAGTTCGAAGCTCTGCGTATATTTATAGACAAAGATGCCGACGGTCGGTGCTACGGCCATCGCCAGGTTGTTCGACAGCCCGTAGTAGCCAATGCCCTCCGTGCGCCGCGAGGATGGCAGCACGTCGATGGCCACCGTCGAGTTAGCCACCGTCAGTGCTCCGAACGGGCCGCCGTGCAGCGTCCGCACAATGGCGAACAGCAGCAGTGTCGAAGCCCCCAGATAGCCTGCGAAGAAGACGGTAAAGGCCGCGAAGCTCACCATCAGCACCTTCTTGCGCGGAAACGAGTCGACCAGAAAGCCGCTGAACGGTCTCATTACCAGTGCCGTGACGGTATAGCCCGACAGCACCAGTCCGATGACATCCTTCGTCGCGCCGAAATGCACGCTCAGATAGAGCGGCAGCAGTGGCGTCAGCACATAGAAGGCGAAGAACAGCGCAAAGTTCGCCGCCATCACCTTACAGTAGTTCCTGTTCCACAGTCTGTCCATCGTATTCGTCAACCTCCCCCGGTCGGGGGAGGTTGGAGGGAGCTTTCCCCGTTATTCAATGACGACGGTCGTCCAACCGTGCTTGTCCTCGATTTCGCCGTACTGAATGCCGCGCAGCGTGTCGAAGAGCTTCTTCGACACGGGGCCGGGCTTCTCGCCGAACGAGTAGCGCTTGCCGGTGTCGAGGTCGTCGATGTAGCTGATGGGCGAAATCACGGCTGCCGTTCCGCAGGCGCCAGCCTCCTCGAAGGTCTCCAGTTCCTCCTCGGGAATGGGGCGGCGCTCCACCTTCAGCCCTAAGTCTTCGGCCACCTGCATCAGGCTCTTGTTGGTGATGCTGGGCAGGATCGACGTCGACTTAGGCGTGACGTATGTGTTGTTCTTGATGCCGAAGAAGTTGGCAGCTCCGCACTCGTCGATGTATTTCTTCTCCTTGGCATCGAGGTAGAACTCGCAGGCGTAGCCCTTCTCGTGGGCCAGGTTGTTGGCAAAGAGCGAGGCAGCGTAGTTGCCGCCCACCTTGTACTTACCCGTGCCGAGCGGAGCCGAGCGGTCGTAGTCGCGGACGATGACGTAGGGATTGGCAGAGAAGCCACCCTTGAAGTACGGACCGACGGGGGTGACGAAGATCAGGAAGCAGTACTCCTTGGAGGGATGAACACCCACCTGAGCGCTCGTGCCGATGAGCAGCGGGCGGACGTAGAGGGTGGCTCCGCTCTCGTAGGTGGGAATCCACTCCTGGTTCAGGCGCACCACCTTCTTCACCATCTCCGTGAACAGCTCGGTCGACACCTCGGGCATCATGATGCCGCGACAGGTCGTCTGCAGGCGGGCCGCATTCTCGTCGACGCGGAAGATGCGCACCTTGCCGTCGGGGCAGCGATATGCCTTCAGGCCCTCGAAGGCCTCCTGGCCATAGTGCAGGCAGGTAGCAGCCATGTGCAGGTTCAGATACTCGTCGGAGCAGACCTCAATCTCGCCCCATTTTCCGTCGCGGTAGTAGCAACGCACGTTGTAGTCGGTCTTCATGTAGCCGAACGACAGACTACTCCAGTCTAAGTTTTTCATTGTCTTCTATGTGCTTAAAGTTT
This sequence comes from uncultured Prevotella sp., assembly GCA_905235325.1. Taxonomy (GTDB): domain Bacteria; phylum Bacteroidota; class Bacteroidia; order Bacteroidales; family Bacteroidaceae; genus Prevotella. The sequence goes on from CAJOLE010000007.1 coordinate 5,395, forward strand.
CGTTTCTGCTTGCAAAAGTACACAAATTATTGCGTTCGGGCAACAAAAATCAACGAAAATCCGCTTTCCCCCATCTATTTTCTTGTCTTTCTTCCAAGAAACAAGCATCTTTTCATGTTTTTATACTTTTGATTCAGCCTCATGCAGTATTTTTTGCAAAATAGGGTTCAGGGTGTCACAACGCCGATGTACAAAGGGCGTGCACCCTGTTTCAGAGGGTGACACGGGTGACACGAGGGTGTCACGTTGGCTGGCTGGCAGAAATGCTGAAATCTTTGTCCTAAGACGGTTGACAGTTGGCAGGGGCGCGGGCAGCGACAGCCGTAAGGGGCGGCACGAGGCGGCTGAGCGGCGGCGGGAAAGGGTTGGATTCTCGAGAGAATGTAGTGGTAAAGCGCCACGTCTTTCGCCGTAAGCACCTGGACAATACCAAGAGACGCCGCATCAGAGGATTGACTGACTGGCGATTTGCAAATGTGACACCCTCGTGTCACCCGTGTCACCCTCCGAAACAGGCTGCACGCCCTTTGTACATCGGCGTTGTGACACCCTGACACCCTCAAACGCAAAAAATCCTACGTTCCGCGAGATTCAGTAACAATAAAAAATACGTTTATAAATAGATAAGTTTAGTTATCGTTAAAAACAACAAGTGGATTCCTGACTGAGCGTCAAGCACAATCAGGAACCCGTTTGTATTTATAATTCGCCGGAATTACTTGGCAGGCTTTTCGGGGGCAGCGGGAGCCTGCTGGGCGGGCGCTGCATCCTTCTGCTGACTGGCACCGAAGCCGGGCAGGTTGTTGGGGTTGGTGACGGGGTTCTCGATGCCCTCCATCACAGAGCCTTCGGAAGTAGCCTGGGGAGCAACGTATGCGCAGGCAACGCTGATGACAACCATCGCAATGGCCAGGCCCCAGGTGGTCTTCTCAATGAAGTCGGTGGTCTTGCGGACACCGCCAATCTGGTTGTAGGATGAGAAGTTTGAGGCCAAACCGCCACCCTTCGACTCTTGAATGAGCACGATGCCAATCATCAGCACGGCTGCAATCACGATAAGGATAATTAATAACGTGTACATTTTTTTTACCTTTGTTTTTTATTATTGTTTATTATCAGTTTCTCTAAGAAGCGTATTTGGTCTGCAAAGTAAGCATTTTTTTTCGGATATTGCAAACTTAATCGCCGAATAATTTCAAGAGCCTTCGAATATCTGCCCTGTTTTATGTAAATTCGGGCCAATGTTTCGGTAAAGTAGCCCTCTTCGGGCTCTTTTCCTTCCTCTTTCGGCTCGTTCTCTACCTCTGGTGTGTACTCCGGTGTCTCGTTCAGGACGATCTTCCCTTTGTCATTATTTATGAATGTGTCGATAAGGCTCTGACCGATGAGTTGCGGTGCGTCGGCGGCAGCGGTGTCTTCCTCCGTCTCGCTTTCGAGCAGGTAGGCCACGTAGTCGACGGCAGCGTCGGCGGGTGTCGGCTTGCGCCGGGGCTTTCCCGGCTCGGTCTTCCCTTCGTCCTTGGGTATGGAGTCGAGGAAGGAGTCGATGAGCGTGATGGTGCGGTTCTCGCGCCCGGCTGCATTGTCAGCAGGTGCGGCGACGGCAGGCTGCAGGGTTCTGAGCTGGTAGTGTGCAGCCTCAATCATCTGGAACAGCACGCGGCGGTCAGTGATGTAGATGGCGGCACGCCGCAGTTCCTCGTCGAACGAGGGGTCGTGGAGCAGGTAGAGGTTCTGGAGCAGCAGGAGACGGGCCGTCTGGAAGTAGGGGTATAGTGCCAGCATGGAGCGCAGCTCGTAGAGCGTGTCGCGGTCCAGTTGCTCGGGGTGTCTTGTCAGCTCGGTCAGTTCCATGTCTGTTCTTGGTTTACCAGTTGGCCACGGTGGCGTTGAAGATCTGGTCGCAGATGTTCTGTATGATTTCCGTCACTAACTGTTCCTGCACGGAGCTCAGCGACTCAGTGGTGTTGAACGACGACTGGCCTGAGAAGCTGCGCTCGAAGTCGTCTTCGTGCTTCTTGTTGTTCGTGAAGCGCACGTTGACGGTAATCGACAGCTCCGTCTGGGCAGAGTAGCCCTCGCTGCTCACCGACTTGTTGCGCTGGTCGTAGCGTGTAATCTCGCCCTCGAGCTTCAGGTCGCCGTTACGCTTCACCTGAATCAGCTTGGTGTGGTTGGCAAACTGGTCCTTCAGCTGGTTGTTGAAGATGCCGGCCATGGGTGCCCAGACGTAGCTTGAGCGTATGGGGAAGTCGGCAATCTGGATGGTCTTGATCTTCGTATAGTCGATGCTGGCCTGGTTGAACTTGTAGCTGACGGAGCACGAGATGAGCAGCAGGCAGGTCATCATGGCCAGTCCGAACTGCTTGAGGCGGCGGTAGAGGGTGCGGTCGCTGATGCCCAGCTCCTGGGCGGCCTTCTTGCGGTTGCCGCCGTTGCGGTCGAGCGCCTTCTCGAGCATCTGCCGCCCGAGGTCGTTCAGGTTGAGGTTCTCAGGCTCCTTCACGGGTTCAACGTATTCCTCGGCGATGGCATCCTCGAGGGCCGGCTGGATGGGCGTCATGGACTGGATGGGACCGAGGGGCTGGAGCGTGGACGAAGCGGCGCGGACGTCGTCCATCTGCTTCTTGAGCTGGCTGATTTCACGGCGCATGTCACCGACGTTGCCGCGCAGCTCGAAGAGAATCTTGTAGAGGATTTCACGCTCGCTCTCGAACGAGTGGTCGCCGCCGTCGCGGGGGATGGTGGCCAGCTGGGTGCTCTCGCGGTCCTGTGGAATGAACTTCGCGAGGATGTCGGGGGTGATGAGGCGGTCCTTGCTGAGCACGGAGATTTGCTCGGTGATGTTCTTCAGCTGGCGCACGTTGCCCGGCCACTTGTAGCGCATGAGCATCTGCTTGGCCTCCTCGGTCAGCACGACGCGGTCCATCTTGTACTTCTCGGCCATCTGCAAGGCAAAGAGGCGGAACAGCAGCACCACGTCCTCGCCGCGCTCGCGGAGGGGCGGCATCTGCAGCGGAATGGAGTTAAGGCGGTAGAAGAGGTCCTCGCGGAAGCGGCCTTCGCTGATGGCCTTCTGGATGTTGAGGTTGGTGGCGGCCACAATGCGGACGTCGGTTTTGCTCGTTTCCGTACCGCCGACGGGGATGTACTCGCCGGTCTCCAGGACGCGCAGCAGTCGGGCCTGGGTGGCCAGCGGCAGTTCGCCCACCTCGTCGAGGAAGAGCGTACCCTTGTTGGCCACGCCGAAGTATCCCGGCGAGTCGTTGATGGCACCTGTGTAGGAGCCCTTCACGTGGCCGAAGAGCTCGGAGTCGATGGTGCCCTCCGGGATGGCCCCGCAGTTGATGGCAAAATACTTCTCGCGGCGGCGTGGCGAGTTGTCGTGGATGACGCGGGGAATAATCTCCTTGCCGACGCCACTCTCGCCGATGATGAGCACGCTAAGGTCGGTCGGTGCCACCTGCAGGGCGACATCGAGCACGTGGTTCAGCGCGTCGCAGTTGCCCACGATGTTGTACCGTTGTTTGATGCCTTGTAGCTCTGTACTCTTCATTTCTTTTCAGTCTCTTCCTTATCTTTGAACTTCGGCACGGCAAAGCGCACTTTCTCGCTGTCGTCGCGCTTCTCCTTGTAGAGTTTCGGCAGGGGGTTGCCCATAGGCGCGTCGTAGTTGACGCGGTTGCGGAACACGTCGATGCCCAAGTATATGGCGCGGCGCAGCGGAGCCTCGTCGGCACAGCCCTTTCCGGCAATGTCGTACTGCACGCCAATCTCGGGACTGGTGCAGACGAAGGGCATACCCGTTGACAGGCTGACGCTCTCCTCACGTGCAATTGTCTTCAAGGGTGCCAGCCCCTGGTCATGATACATGGCCAGGACGCCGTCGAACTTGGCGTAGTGGCCGTTGCCGAAGAACGTGTCGGCCTGGCACGGCCCGAAGACCTGGATGTGCGCCTCCGTCAGTTCGTCGATGGCGGGAATGATGATTTCCTTCTCCTCCTCGCCCCACGGGTCGGCCTCATTGTCTGTCGGCGGGTTGAGCGAGAGGACGGCGATGCGGGGACAAGAGATGCGCAGGTCGCGGCGCAGGCAGGTGTGCATGATCTTTGCCTTCTCAACAATCTTCTGCCTCGTGATGGACTCGGGCACGTCCTTGATGGCCATCTGATTGGTAATGAGGGCGATGCGGAGTTCGTCGGCAATCCTGACACGCAGCACCTCCGGCTCCTTCGACAGGAAGTCGGGCAGGTTGTCGGGAGCCATTACCAGCACGTCGGCCAGTCCCTGCTGGACATCGACGATGGCGCGCTTCAGAGCCTTGCGGGCGGCATCGGTAGCCTCCTCTGAGGGCTGGCCGATTTCCACCTTGATTTCCTCGTCGAAGGTGGTCAGCAGGTTCAGGCGGTTCTCCTTGGCCTCGTCGGCGGTGCTGATGATGTTGAACTGCGTCTCCACATTCATAAGCTTGCGGTGGTAGGTCGCCACCTTGGGCGAGCCGTAGATGATGGGCGTGCATAGCTCCAGCATCTCGGGGGCGTCGAAGATTTTAAAAATCAGCTCGTATCCGACACCGTTCGTGTCGCCGTGCGTAATGGCTACGCGGGGTTTTCTGTCTTGTTCCATTGTATGTTAGGATTGTATTGTTTGGGTGTTATAGGCAATTTGGGCTTTTTGGGCGGTGGAGAGAAGACCGCAGGCGGCGAAGATGTCCTGGCCCCGGCTGGCGCGGATGGTGGTGAAGACGCCGTGCGCCGTCAGGTAGTCGCGCAGGCGCTCCATGCGCTGCTCGTCGGATGCGGGCAGGTCGACGCCGGGAATGGCGTGGAAGCGTATCAGGTTGACGCGGCACTCCAGCCCCTCGACCAGCCTGACAATCTCGCGGGCGTGGACCATCGTGTCGTTCAGGCCGCCGAAGCAGATGTACTCGAACGAGCAGCGGCGCTGGTGGGTGAAGTCGTACTGCCTGAGCAGGGCGACCACCTCACCGATGGGCATCTGGCCCTCGGCGGGCATCAGCAGGCGGCGCTGCTCGTGCAGCGGCGTGTGCATGGAGATGGCCACGTGGCACTGGCTCTCGTCGAGAAAGCGCTTCAGCCTGCCCTTCACGCCGACGCTGCTCACGGTGATGCGCTTGGGGCTCCAGGCGTAGCCGTCGTCGGCCGTCAGTATCTCCGTGGCGCGCAGCACGGCATCGAGGTTGTCCATCGGCTCGCCCTGCCCCATGAAGACGACGTTGGTCAGCAGCTCGCGCTCCGGCAGGGCGTAGATCTGGTTCAGGATGTCGGCCGCCGTGAGGTCGCCTTCCCAGCCCTGCTTTCCCGTCTGGCAGAAGAGGCAGTTCATCTTGCAGCCCACCTGGCACGACACGCAGAGCGTGCCCCGGTCGCCGTCGGGAATGAACACCGTCTCGACGAATTTCCCGCCGGCGGCCGTCGGGAAGAGGTACTTCACCGTGCCGTCCTGACTGCGCTGACAGTCGAGAGGAGGCATCGCCCCGACGGTGTAGTGCTCCTTCAGCCGTTCGCGGTTCTGCTTCGAGATGTTGGTCATCGCGTCGATGTCGGTGACGTGCTGCTGGTAGAGCCAACGGGCCATCTGCCCACCCGTGAAGGCAGGCATACCCAACATCCGAGCTGCCTCTTTCAGTTCGGAACCGGTCATTCCCATGAGCACTTTCTTCTCGCTGACCATCTACTGTCTATCGTAATTTGCGTGCAAAGTTACGAAAAAGTTCTTAAATCATTCTCCAGTTACATAAATAATTTGTATTTTTGCAAGAAATTTTTAGGATTATGAGACAAATGATTGATTGCTTCCTCCCCGACTTCGACCGCGAAGCGATGGCGCCGGTGGTAGAGCAGCTCAGCGAGAGCAGGGTGGTGAGGCATATTTTCTGGACAGAGGGGATGGCAGCCACAAGGGCCGTCAAAGGCGTGGCAGCACGGGCGCAGGCTCCCTACGTACTGTTGTTTACCAAGCCTGCCGCCGTCACGTTAGGGCAGGGCGCACTGGAGCGCCTGCTCCGCGTGGCCATCGACTCGGGGGCCGCCCTCGTCTATGCCGACCGCCGGGGGCATCCCGCCATCGACTACCAACTCGGCTCCATCCGCGACGACTTCGACTTCGGCTCGCTGTGGCTCATCAGGGCGCAGCTGCTACAAGCCTTCGCCCAGGCCGACATCCCCGACTATCAGTATGCCGGACTCTACGCCCTGCGCCTGTTCCTCAGCCGCGAGGGCCAGCTGCTGCACCTGAACGAGCCGCTGTACGCCGAAGAGGAGCTCGACACGCGGGCCTCAGGCGTCAAGCAGTTCGACTACGTCAACCCCCGCAACCGCGAGGTGCAGGTGGAGATGGAGCAGGCCGCCACGGCCCACCTGGCTGCCATCGGTGCCAAGATCGACCCTTCCTACTACCGCACGCCCGACTTCGGCGAGCAGGAGTTCCCGGTGGAGGCCTCGGTCGTCATCCCCGTCTTCAACCGCGCCAAGACCATTGCCGACGCCGTCGGCAGTGCCCTGCAGCAGAAGACCACCTTTAAATATAATGTCATCGTCGTCGACAACCACTCCACCGACGGCACCACCGACATCCTGTTACGTATGTTGCCATGCTATGGCAACAAACTGAACGTCATCACCCCCACCCGCCGCGACCTCGGCATCGGCGGCTGCTGGAACGAAGCCGTCAACGACCCACGCTGCGGCCGCTTCGCCGTGCAGCTCGACTCCGACGACCTCTACTCGTCGCCCTCGACGCTGCAGCAGGTGGTCGACGCCTTCCGCAAGCAGCAGGCGGCCATGATCGTCGGCAGCTACCGTATGTGCGACTTCGACCTGAACACACTGCCTCCCGGACTGATTGACCACCGCGAATGGACCGACGACAACGGCCCCAACAACGCCCTGCGCATCAACGGGCTCGGCGCGCCACGTGCCTTCTTCACCCCGATTCTGCGCCAGTTGCAGTTCCCCAATACCAGCTACGGCGAGGACTATGCCCTCGGGCTGGCCTTCTCGCGGCACTACCGCATCGGGCGCATCTACGACGAGCTGTACCTCTGCCGCCGCTGGGGCGGCAACAGCGACGCCGCCCTCTCAGTCGAGAAGGTCAACGCCAACAACCTCTATAAAGACCGACTGCGCACGCTCGAGATCGAGGCACGCCAGCGCATGGTGGCAGGCAAGGCCGACCTCGCCATGCCCGAGTCGCCCCTGCAGCGCTTCTTCGACCGCCAGCTTGAGACGTGGCCCGACGTGCGCCGCCGCTACCGCGACCTGAACAGCATCCAGACGCGCGAACTCAGCGACGGCACCGCCACGGTCGTGCTGCAGTGGAACCCCGCCCGCATCGGCTCGACGGGAGCGAAGGTCGACACCCGCAGCCTGAGCGAGCGCCCCTGCTTCCTCTGTGCCCAGAACCGGCCTGCCGAACAGCTGAAGCGGACGGTGGACGGCAAGTGGGAACTGCTGGTCAACCCCTACCCCATCCTGCCCATGCACTTCACGCTGCCCACGCTGAAGCACCGGCCGCAGACCATCAAGGATATGTACGGCGAGATATACAGGCTTCTGGACAGCAATCCCGAACTGATCGTCATGTACAACGGGCCGAAGTGCGGCGCCTCGGCTCCCGACCACGCCCACCTGCAGGCCGGCATCCCCAGCGTGCTGCCGCTGACAGACTCCTGGCAGCGCATGGCACGGAACCTGACACCGGTCGTCAGTCTCTCCGACGACGAGGGCATCTCGGTGGTCAACGACTACCCCTGTCCGGCTCTGGTCGTCCGCAGCCGCAGCCGGGAGTCGGGCGAGCGGCTGTTCCGCCGCCTTTATGCGGCCCTTCCCTGCCGGAGCGACGAGACGGAGCCGATGATGAACATCGTGGCGTGGCAGCGCGACGGCGAATACCTGTCGGTGGTCTTTCCCCGCGGGAAGCACCGCCCCGACTGCTACGGCGAGGTGCTCGTCTCGCCGGGTGCCGTCGACATGGCTGGACTTATCATCACCCCGCGTGAAGCTGACTTCAAGGCCCTCACGGCCGGGCAGGCCATCGCCATCCTGAAGGAGGTGGCTCTGTCGGAAGAAGCATTCGCCAATGTCATAGAACAACTGAAGACACCCTCGCTCATCCCCCATTCCTCCGCACTCCTCTCCAAGGAGCCGACGGTCAGCGTCGGCATCGTCAGCGGCCAGAAGATTGTCTTCAACCTCAATGCCCCCTACACCGCCAAAGGTGCCGACTACACGGGCGAGCAGGTGGTGGAGTTCAGCGAGGGCGGCCTGTTGTGGCACGGCCAGCAGTATCGTGAGCTGCTCTTCACGCCACAGTCGGCCAATGCCTCGTTCTCGCTCTACGACGTGACCATCGGCGTGGGCTTCCACTGGGAGCGCAAGCAGACGCAGCGCTTCAACGGCTCGCTGCGGCTGGTTGTCGACAGCGACCGCATCACGGCCATCAACGAGCTGCCCGTCGAGCGCTACCTCACCAGCGTCATCTCCAGCGAGATGTCGGCCACGTCGTCGCCCGAGCTGCTCAAGGCCCACGCCGTCATCAGCCGCTCGTGGCTCCTGGCACAGATGGAGAAGCGGCGGCGCATGAGCACCGGCAGCGACAATTTCTTCTCATTCACGAAGAAGGACGACGAACTCATCCGCTGGTATGACCGCGAAGACCACACCATCTTCGACGTCTGTGCCGACGACCACTGCCAGCGCTACCAGGGCATCACCAACGCCGAGAACCCATCGGTGGTGGAGGCCGTCAGCCAGACCCGCGGACAGATACTCACCTACGACGGCGAAATCTGCGACACCCGTTTCTCGAAGTGCTGCGGCGGACGGACCGAGGAATTCCAGTACTGCTGGGAGAACACGCCCAAGCCCTACCTCACGTCGGTGGCCTGCCCCTACTGCGACACCACCGACCGACACATCCTGACCCAGGTGCTCAACGACTACGACCAGGAGACGCCCGACTTCTACCACTGGAAGGTGGACTACAGCCGCGACGAGCTGACCAAGCTCATCAGCGGCAAGCTGAAGATTGACCTGGGCGACGTCACTGACCTCATTCCCCTGGAACGCGGCAAGAGCGGGCGCATCTGGAAGCTCAAGATTGTAGGCACCAAGGGAGCGTTCACCATCGGCAAGGAGCTGGAGATCCGCCGCACCCTCAGCACCACCCACCTCTACAGTTCCTGCTTCGACGTTGAGAAGACGGCGGGCGGCTTCCGCCTCAACGGCCGCGGCTGGGGCCACGGCGTGGGACTCTGCCAGATTGGTGCCGCCGTCATGGGCGAGCAGGGTCACGGGTACGATGAGATACTCCTGTACTACTACAAGCAGGCGGAAATTCGCAGAGTCTATGAGTAGGACACCGATGACTGTTTATTGATAAAAATAAAATAATAATATTGTATGAGAAATAAAAGAAATGCTTGGGCATGGGTGCCCACACTTTATGTGGCCGAGGGACTGCCAAACGTGATTGTCATGGCAGTGGCTGTCGTGATGTATATGCAGATGGGCTTGACGGATGGCGAAATTGGCCTGTACACCAGCTGGTTAGGACTGCCGTGGGTCATCAAACCGTTTTGGAGTCCGTTTGTGGATTTGTATCGTACCAAGCGCTGGTGGGTACTGGCCATGCAGATTCTATTAGGGTCATCGCTGGCGGGCATCGCCTTCACCCTGAACACCAGCTTCTGGTTCCAGGGCACGATGTTCTTCTTCTTCCTGATGGCCTTTGGCAGTGCCACCCACGACATTGCTGCCGACGGCTACTATATGCTGGAACTCGATGAGCACGAGCAAGCGTGGTTCGTGGGCATACGCAACACGTTCTATCGCCTGGCCGTTATCCTGGGCAATGGCGTGCTTGTTCCCGTGGCCGGCGTCCTTCAGGTTTACTTCCGCAACCAGACGGCATTCACCTGGAGCCTTGTCTTCTATGGAATGGCCGGCGTGTTCATCGCCTTGTGGCTCTATCACGGCTCCGTCATGCCCCGTCCGGCATCCGACGTCAAGCGCAAGGCCACGTTCCAAGAGGTTTCTAAGGGCATCGTCAAGATGTTTGTCACCTTCTTCACCAAGCTGCCGGCCAAGAAGATGCTGTTCGCCTTGCTCTTCCTCTTCTTCTACCGTTTCCCGGAGGCTATGCTGACAAAGATGTGCGCCACCTTCCTGATGCGCCCGAACTCTGCCGGCGGACTGGGGCTGACACCGCAGGAGTATGGCCTTGCCAACGGTACTGTAGGATTGATCGGCCTGACACTGGGAGGCATACTCGGAGGCATCCTGGCCAGCCGCGACGGGCTGAAGCACTGGCTTTGGCCGATGGTCTGCGCCATCACGTTGCCCGACATCGTCTATGTATTCCTGAGCTATTATCTGCCGTCGAACATCATCCTGATCAGCTCTTGCCTGTTCGTCGAGCAGTTTGGCTATGGTTTGGGCTTCACGGCCTTGACGCTCTATATGCTCTACTTCTGCATGGGTGAATTCAAGACGTCGCACTACGCCATCTGCACGGGCATCACCTATCTCGGCCTGATGCTTCCCGGCATGGTGTCCGGCTATCTGAAGGATGCCGTCGGCTATAACACCTTCTTCATCATCGTCATGGGGCTATGTGCCATTACTTTCATCGTCGCCGCCTTTATCGACATCGACCCGAACTTCGGCAAGAAGCAACCTGCGGAAGGTGAGAAGTGATAAGTTCACTTCTCTCTTCCTTAGATTCCCAAGCCACCCTGGAACGAAGAGTCAACCGCCTTCGACTGCTGAATACGTGAGTAAGGCGGCACGCTGTTCGTCACCCAGATGTTACCGCCGATGATGGAGTGGTGGCCGATGGTGATGCGGCCTAAGATGGAGGCGTTGGAGTAGACAGTGACGTGGTCCTCGATGATGGGGTGGCGCGGTATGTTGAGCATATTGCCGTTGGCATCATACTTAAAGCTCTTCGCACCGAGAGTCACGCCCTGATAGAGCGTGACGTGGTTGCCGATGATACTCGTCTCGCCGATGACGACACCCGTGCCGTGGTCGATGGCAAAGTACTCGCCAATCCGGGCACCTGGATGAATGTCGATACCCGTGCGCGAGTGGGCCCGCTCGGTAATGATGCGCGGAATGATGGGAATCTCCATCAGGTGCAGGGCGTGGGCTATGCGGTAGTGGGTCATGGTGTTCACCACGGGATAGCTGAAGATGACCTCGCCATAGGTCTGGGCGGCAGGGTCGTTGTCGAACATGGCCTCCACGTCGGTGTACAGCAGGCGCTTGATTTCAGGCAGCTCCTCGATGAACTTCAGGGCCAGGTCCTGCGCCGTCTGCTCCGGGTCGTTCTGGCATTCCGTGCAGAACTGCAGTCCGCACGCTATTTGGCGGCACAGCAGCTCGAAGAGCTCCTGCATATTGACGCCGATGATATACGAGCGCATACGCTCGTCGGCCTGCCGCTTGTGGAAGTAGTCGGTAAAGATGATGCGCTTCACCAGCTGCACGATGCGCTCCACCTCGCTCACCGACGGCAGCGGGGCGTCGGTGGCCGGCATCATGCTGCCTTCCTTATCAGTGTAGGCGGCCATGATGGCCACGTTGCGCTGTAGAATCTCGTTTATGTCTTTCTTGCCCATAGTCTTTTATTACTTGTATTGAATGGTGAATGTTCCCAGCCGGGGTTGAGGCTGCTATCTGATGAATAACAGTTCGCGGTATTTGGGCAGCGTCCAGAGGCCATCCTCGACAATCAGTTCCAGCTTGTCAATCTCGCTGCGTATGTCCTCCATCTTCGGGCAGACGGTGTCGTGGTACTGGATGGCGCGCTGATGGATGTCCTGTATGCGGTTGGCAATGCGGCGGGCCTCGGTCAGCTCTTCGGCCAGCTGCTCGATGCGCTCGGTGCGCTCGGCAATCTCCTCGATGAGCTTCAAGTTGCGGGCCGACAGCCGCTCGGCCTTGTCGGCGGGGAACACGTCCTTCATGCCCTGCACATTCCTGATGAGCTGGCTCTGGTAGTGGGTCGACACGGGGATGATGTGGTTCATCGACAGGTCGCCCAGCACGCGGGCCTCTATCTGCACGGTCTTGACATACGTCTCCCACTTCACTTCGTTGCGGGCTTCCAGCTCCTTGCGGGTCATGACCTTGGTCGACTCAAACATCCTGACCGATGCCTCGTCGAGGTAGTGCTCGATGATGACGGGGCACGACTTCTCGACATCCAAGCCGCGGCGGGCCGCCTCCCTGACCCACTCGTCAGAGTAGCCGTTGCCGTCGAAGCGGATGGGCTTGCAGGTCTTGATGTCGTTGCGCAGCACGTCGATGATGGCGTGGAACTTGGCCGTGTGGCCGGAGGGCGAACCGTCGGCAGTACGGGGGGCGAAGAGCGGGTCGCCGGCAATCTCGGCGATGCGCCGGTCGACGCGCTGCTTGAACGAGGTGAGGGCTTCGGCCATCGCGGCATTCAGCGCTATCATGGCCGAGGCGCAGTTGACGCTCGAACCCGGTGCGCGGAACTCGAAGCGGTTGCCGGTGAAGGCGAAGGGCGACGTGCGGTTGCGGTCGGTATTGTCGACGATGAGGTCGGGAATCTGCGGAATGTCAATCTCGCGCTGGAGGTCAGAGTTCTTCAGCTTGAGGTCGGAGGACTGCTCAATGGAGTCGAGCATCTCTGAGACGTACTGTCCGAGGAACGAGCTGATGATGGCCGGCGGAGCCTCGTTGCCGCCCAGGCGGTGGGCATTGGTGGCACTCATGATAGAGGCCTTCAGCAGTCCGTTGTGCTTATAGACGGCCATCAGCGTCTCGACGATGAACGTCACGAAGCGCAGCGTCTCGAAGGCAGTGGCCACGGGGTTGGCAGGGTCGTTCTTGGCAGGGGCATGCAGCAGCACGCCCGTGTCGGTAGAGAGGCTCCAGTTGTTGTGCTTGCCCGAGCCGTTGATGCCGTCGAAGGGCTTCTCGTGCAACAGCACGCGGAAGCCGTGGTTGCGGGCCACGCGCTTCATGAGCGACATGAGCAGCATGTTGTGGTCGACGGCGAGGTTGCACTCCTCGAAGATGGGAGCCAGCTCAAACTGGTTCGGGGCCACCTCGTTGTGGCGCGTCTTGCAGGGGATGGCCAGCTCAAGGGCCTGAATCTCGAGATCCTTCATGAACGCCTGCACGCGGTCGGGGATGGTGCCGAAGTAGTGGTCGTCCATCTGCTGGTTCTTCGCGCTCTCGTGGCCCATCAGCGTGCGGCCCGTCATCAGCAGGTCGGGGCGGGCCGAGTAGAGCCCCTCGTCGACGAGGAAGTACTCCTGCTCCCAGCCGAGGTTGACCGTCACCTTCGTCACGTCGTCGTAGAAGTAGCGGCAGACGTCGGTGGCAGCCCTGTCGACGGCGTGAAGGGCGCGCAGCAGCGGGGCCTTGTAGTCGAGGGCCTCGCCCGTGTAGGCGATGAAGATAGTGGGTATGCAGAGCGTGTCGTCGATGATGAAGACGGGGCTCGTGGGGTCCCAGGCCGAGTAGCCGCGGGCCTCGAAGGTGTTGCGTATGCCGCCGTTGGGGAAGCTGGAGGCATCAGGCTCCTGCTGCACCAGCAGCTTGCCCGAGAAGTTCTCAATCATGCCGCCCTTGCCGTCGTGGTCGACGAAGGCGTCGTGCTTCTCGGCAGTGCCCTCGGTCAGCGGCTGGAACCAGTGGGTGTAGTGCGTCACGCCCATCTCCACCGCCCACTGCTTCATGCCCGCAGCCACGGCATCGGCTATCGAGCGGTCGAGGCGTGGGCCGCTCTCGCCCTGCGAGCGTGCCGACCCCGGGCGGTCCATCACGCTGATCATCGTGTCGTACACATCCTTCGGCAGATACTTGTACATCTTCTTGCGATCGAAAACGTACTTGCCAAAGAATTCCGACGGGCGCTCATTGGGCACTCTCACCTCGAGGGCACGCTTCTTGAACGCCTCCTCGACGACCTGAAATCTTAAGTTGTTGCTCATGCTTGGATAGTGATTCTGATTTTGCGTGCAAAATTACGCTTATTTCTTCAATCTGCAAAATCTTTGCCGATTTTATTTCGTTATTCTTTTTCAGTCGATGAAGCGGCGGGTGATGTCGCCGTAGTGGTCGATGCGGCGGTCGCGCAGGAAGGGCCACCAGCGGCGCACCTGCTCGGAGTGGTCAAGGTCAATCCCGACGATGATGCTCTCCTCCTCGTCCTCCGATGCCTCGTAGATGATTTCGCCCTGCGGGCCGCAGACGAACGAAGTGCCCCAGAAAAGGGCCCCCTCTACTGCCCCCGAGGGGGCTTCATTGCCTTGTTGGACATTTGTGTCCCCCTCGGGGGACGATAGGGGGGTTGGTTCCCATCCCACGCGGTTCACCGCCACCACGGGCAGACCGTTGGCCACGGCGTGGCCGCGCATCACCGTCTGCCAGGCGCGCCGCTGGCGCTGCTGCTCGTCGGGCGTGTCCTCGGGCGCATAGCCTATGGCCGTGGGGTAGATGAGCAGGTCGGCACCCTGAAGGGCCATCAGCCGGGCGGCCTCGGGGTACCACTGGTCCCAGCAGACGAGCACGCCCAGCCGGCCCACGCTCGTCTCGATGGGGTGGAAGCCCAGGTCGCCGGGCGTGAAATAGAACTTCTCGTAGTAGCCCGGGTCGTCGGGGATGTGCATCTTGCGGTAGCGCCCGGCGATGGTGCCGTCGCGCTCGATGACGACGGCGGTGTTGTGGTACAGTCCGGCGGCGCGGCGCTCAAAGAGCGAGGCAACGATGACCACCCCGTAGCGGCGGGCCAGCTCGCCGTAGAGCTCCGTCGACGGGCCGGGTATCGGCTCGGCGAGGTCGAAGTTGCCGACGTCCTCCACCTGGCAGAAGTAGAGCGAGTTGTGCAGCTCCTGCAGTACGACGAGCTGGGCGCCGCGCCGGGCGAGGTCGGCGATGCCGTCGGCCAGCCGGCAGATGTTGTCCTTCGTGTCAGCGGTGTTGTGCTGCTGCACGAATCCTATCTTCAGTTCTCTCATAGCTGTAATGTCTTCATCCGTTCGGGTTGCAAAGTTACGACTATTTTTCGAGATTCGCGCCTTCGAGCCCAAATTTTATAAAAAAAGCCGTGACTGAAGACGAGCATTGCAGATAGCCGCACGACCTGTCGCAGGCCATGCGGCTGATATGTGCACACATTTACGGTCTTTACGTGTTTTCGTCTTGTGCTTAACCATTATACTATTTAGTTCAGCCGGAAGGTGACGGGCAGGGTGAACCATGCGCGAACTGGCTTACCCCTCTGGCGGCCGGGAGTCCACTGCCCACTGCTTAGGCGCACCACGCGAATGGCTTCGGTGCTCAGCGCCTCGGCACCCGCTTTCTGCTTTTCATATTCGGCGCGTTCGGGCGTGTCGCCATTGTCAATTTTCTTGTTAAGGAGAGTTTCCAGTTCGGCAGAGTATTTTGCCACTTGAGGCTGGGTGACGGTGCCGTCCTTCTCTACTACGAACTTCACCATCACGCGGCCTGTAATGCCCATGTCCATAGCACTCTGAGGGTACTGGATGTTCTTGGCTAACAGTTGCATCAGCGCCGCGTCACCACCCTTGTACCTCGGCAGTTCTTCGCAGACGGTGTATATTTCTCCCTCGATGGCACAAGTGTCAGCCACGAACGTATAGCTGTCGCCCACCACCTTCTGGTGCTTGAAGTCAAACATCCAGGCGGGGTCGATGGCCGAGCCGCCAAGACGGGTCTCGAAGTGCAGGTGCGGCCCGGTGCTGCGACCGGTGTTGCCGCCCAGCCCTATGGCCTCTCCGGCTTCCACGGTTTGCCCCCCGGCGACGAGCTGTTCCGACAGGTGGGCATATAGGGTCTCGAGGCCGTCGGAGTGGTCTATGATAACGTACTTGCCGTAGCTCTTTGGCTCGTATTCCACTTTTACCACTTTGCCGCTGAGGGCTGCCCGCACCTTGTCGCCCGTTTTCACTTTGATGTCGATGCCCTTGTGGATGTGGCTGCCCACTACGCCGAAGTTGTTGGTGACGAGCGTGCTGCTCACGGGCATCACGGCTCCGCGCAGGTCAATGCGGATGGCACCGGGCTGTAGGGCTTGTTGCAGGGATTCCTGCTCAGGGCTGTTGGTTGTGGCGGGCGTGGCAAAGGCGTAGACGGCCAGCGCGGCCACGGGGATGGCAAACAGTGCGCGGAGCGCGTGCCATGGGTTTGATTTCTTTCGTTGCATCATGTTGATTCTCTGTTTTAGTGAACCGCGACGGAGGTTGTTTGCAAATGGCTGCAGACGATTGCCCACGGCCTTCATCACGAGAAGTTGTTGATATTGCTTTGCATCGATGCCTTGGTTGACGACGGCCTCGTCGGCCTCATATTCGTGTACGGCCGCCAGGTCGCGGCCCAGCAGCCAGACGAAGGGATTGAACCACTGGATGGTCTTGACCGACTCGAACAGCAGGAGGTCGAGCGTATGGCGGAGCCGTATGTGCTCCTGCTCGTGGGTGAGGATGGCATGACGGTGGTTCTCGTAGTCACCGACGCTCATCACGATATAGTGGAAGATGCTGAAGGGAGGGATGTCGCCGTTCTTCAGGATCACGGTGTTTCCCCGATTGTCGGTGTGGCGGAGTCCGCCTTGCATCAGCCGTACCAAAGCCAACGTCCGGAAGACGAGGTAGGCAAGCATTAACACCACTCCTAAAAGATAGATGTCGGACGCACCTACGGTATCTGCGGCCTCAGTTAACGTTATCGTTCCCGTTTCCGTTAAAGAGGGGGCTTCAATTGTCTGACTGTAGGAGGGCGTGGGGGCTATTGCTGCCACCTCCGGGGCCGGGAATGAGGCTATGGGGACAATAGGCCGCTCCACGGTGACGTGGATGAATGGTACGACGAGCGACGTCACCATACAGGCCACCAGCAACAGGCGGTTCAAGCGGTGCAGCGTCTCGCGACTGAGCAGGGCGAGAAATCCGCTGTAGAGCAGGGCCAGCGTCAGGGCCGATTTCAGGGCGTAGGTCAGCATGGCTCAGTCCTCCTTGATAAGTGAGAGTATCTCCTGCAGATCCTCGTCAGACATAGCTTCCTCCTTGGCGAAGAACGAGATGAGCGACTTCAGCGAACCTCCGAAGAACGTCCGTTTCACTTCGCTCATAAAGCGGCTGGTGTATTCGGCGCGGCTGATGAGCGGCGAGAAGTAGTGGGTCTTCCCGCCGTCTTCGGCTTTCTTGTAGCTGACGAATCCCTTCGTGGTCAGTATCTTCAGGAACGTGGCTATGGTGGTGTAGGCGGGCTGCGGCTCCGGGTAGTGGCTGATAATGTCGTGCGTGGTCATGCCCCGTCCGCCGTCCCAGAGAATGTTCATGATTTCCATCTCTGCCCGCGTCAGTGTTCTTTCTTCATTCTGCTGTTTCATGCTTGTCTAAAGATTTAGATTTCCGTGGCAAAGATAGCCTGAACTTTTGGACAAGCAAAGCAGAAAAGAGAAAATCTAACGTTTTAGATAGCCTTTTAACATCTGTTATTAGATATACCCACGAAAACCAAAAACGAAAACCAAAAACGTTCTTGCTCCGCTCTGTTAGCGTCCCTTCGGGCCAAGCGCCCATTCCCGTTTTTGGTTTTCGTTTTGGTTTTCGTTTTCCAGGGTGGCACGGTCTACGGCCTTAGCGTCACGGCCTCGGGGAACTGCATGGTGCAGCAGTGCAGGGAGCCGTGCTGGCGGACGACGGAGCGGCAGTCGATGCCGACGACATCACGGCCGGGGAAGGCTTGGGCGATGACGGTCATGGCCTCGCCGTCGAGGTCGGGCTGGGCGTATGTGGGACAGATGACGGCACCGTTGACGACGAGGAAGTTGGCATAGGTGGCGGGGAGCCGCTGGCCGTCCTCGTCAAGGATGGGCCGGGGCATAGGCAGCCTGAGCAGGCGGTAGGGCGTGCCGTCGATGGTGCGCAGCGCCATGAGTTGCTCCTCCATGAGCTGGAGCTCGTGGTACTGCTCGTCGTGCGGGTCGTCGCATCCTACATATAATAAGGTGTCGTCGGGGGCGACGCGCACCAGCGTGTCGATGTGGCCGTCGGTGTCGTCGCCCGTCAGCCGGCCGTGGTCAATCCAGACGACGCGGCGGGCGCAGAGACGGTTTTTCAGCTCGTCCTCTATCTGCTCACGGGTCAGCGGCTGGTTGCGGCGAGGTGCCAGGAGGCACTGTGAGGTGGTGAAGACGGTGCCGCGCCCGTCGCTCTCGATGGAGCCGCCCTCGAGGACGAAGTCCTGGCAGTCGACGTATTCGCCGCCGACGCGCCCCTCGTCGTAGAGCCGCCGGTTGATGGCGTTATCCAGTTCGGCAGGGAACTTCTCGCCCCAGCCGTTGAACTTGAAGTCGAGGAGCCGGGGCTTGCCCGAGGTGCTCACGAGCGTGATGAACCCATGGTCGCGTGCCCAGGTGTCGTTAGTGGGTGGTCCGACGATGAGCAGCGGCTCGTAGCGGCTGATGGCGGCAGCCATCCGTTGGTAGGTCTCGGTAATCTCGTCGAGCATGGGTGCCCAGTCAGTTTCGGCGTGCGGCCAGGTGAGTTGTACGCCGCTCTGGGGTTCCCATTCGGCGGGCAGTCGGTAGCATTCCTTGGTCACGTAGTCAACGAACGAATAGGGATAGGCGTGACGCTCGTCGGCCGGATGGTCCTCGCGCCACACCTCGCGCCAGTCGCTGTAGTCGGGGAAAAAGGTGTCGGCTTCAGCCGGGGTGTCGTCGACCTCGGTCAGACAGAGGCGGTCGGCCAGAGCCAGGGCCTGACGGTAGACGCAGGCTCCACCTATTATATATATATCATCGTCGGGCGGCAGGTGGGCGAGGGCTTCGCTGAGCGACTGGTAGGTGTCGCAGCCAGGGAATCCGTCGGTTGTCCGGCTCAGCACGATGTTGCGGCGGTTGGGGAGTGCCCCGTTCGGCAGGCTTTCAAACGTGCGTCGGCCCATGACGACGGTGTGGCCGGTGGTCAGCTGCCTGAACCGCTTCATGTCGTTGGGCAGCCGGTAGATGAGTCTGTTGTCGAAGCCGATGGCGCGGTTTCGCGCCACAGCTGCAATAATGGTTATCATATTCGTCTTTTCTTTGACTAAGTTATGCGCAAAGATAATCATTATTCCTGATATTCCATGCTTTTTCCGGCTTTTATTCACTCTTGTCCGACAAAAAGGCAGACAAAAGCGCCATTTTGTCGGCACTACGGTCTTCGGCACACTCTTTGAGCCACTGTTTGCAGATAACAACTAAATAAAACAGGAGGAAAAGACCATGACATTAGACAAGTTTACCATCAAGGCGCAGGAGGCGGTCAGGCAGGCCGCAGACCGCGCACAGCTGAACGGGCAGCAGGTCATCGAGCCGGTACATCTGTTAAAAGGTTTGCTGGAGAAGGCGAAGGACGTCTGCACGTTCGTGTTCCAGAAGCTCGGCGTCAACGCGCAGCAGATTGAGATGCTCGCCGACCAGGAGATACAGCATCTGCCCCGCGTGCAGGGTGCCGGACAGCCGTACCTCTCGAACGAAGCCAACCAGATACTGGTGAAGGCAACGGACATCTCACAGCAGATGGGCGACGAGTTCGTATCGACAGAGCCGCTGCTTCTGGCTCTGCTCGCCGTAAGCAGCACGGCCAGCCGCATCATGAAGGATGCCGGATGCACGGAAAAGGAGATGCAGAAAGCCATACAGGAACTGCGCAAGGGGCAGAAAGTCAGCTCGCAGTCGGCCGACGATAACTACCAGTCGTTGGAGAAGTATGCCAAGAACCTCGTCGACCTGGCCCGCAAGGGCAAGCTCGACCCCGTGATAGGCCGCGACGACGAGATACGCCGTCTGCTGCAAATCCTGAGCCGCCGCACGAAGAACAACCCCATTCTGATAGGTGAGCCGGGCACGGGCAAGACGGCCATCGTCGAGGGGCTGGCGGGCCGTATCGTCCGCGGCGACGTGCCCGAGAACCTGAAGGACAAGCAGGTCTACTCGCTCGACATGGGGGCACTGGTGGCCGGCGCCAAGTACAAGGGTGAGTTTGAGGAGCGCCTGAAGTCGGTCATCAACGAGGTGACGAAGGCTGAGGGGCGCATCATCCTCTTCATCGACGAGATCCACACGCTGGTGGGTGCCGGCGGCGGCGAGGGGGCCATGGATGCCGCCAACATCCTGAAGCCGGCCCTGGCGCGAGGCGAACTGCGCGCCATCGGTGCCACGACGCTGAACGAATACCAGAAGTACTTCGAGAAGGACAAGGCCCTGGAGCGCCGCTTCCAGACGGTGATGGTCGACGAGCCCGACGAGCTGAGCGCCATCAGCATCCTGCGCGGACTGAAGGAGCGCTACGAGAACCACCACAAGGTGCGCATCCAGGACGATGCCTGCATCGCCGCCGTCCAGCTGTCGGAGCGCTACATCAGCGAGCGCTTCCTGCCCGACAAGGCCATCGACCTGATGGACGAGGCCGCCGCCAAGCTGCGCATGGAGCGCGACTCCGTGCCCGAAGAGCTGGACGAGATTATACGCAAGCGGGCTCAGTTGGAGATTGAGCGGGAGAGCATCAAGCGGGAAAGCCCCTCCCCCACCCCCGAAGCGAGGGGCGACTCTAAGCTTCAGGTGATGGAAAAGCAGATTGCCGAGCTGCGGGAGCAGGAGACGCAGATGCGGGCCCAATGGGAGAGCGAGAAGTCGCTTTCGGACAAATACCAGCAGCTGAAGGAGGGAATGGAGCAGCTGCGCTTTGAGGCTGAACGTGCCGAACGGGAGGGCAACTACGGACGTGTGGCCGAAATCCGCTACGGACTGCTGAAGCAGAAAGAGGAGGAACTGAACGCCCTGCAGGCGCAGATGAAAGCCTCGCCTTCGGGAGGAGGTCTGGAGGGAGCCGTCACCGCCGACGACATTGCCGAGGTGGTGAGCCGCTGGACGGGCATTCCCGTCACCCGAATGCTGCAGAGCGAGCGCGAGAAGCTGCTGCACCTCGAAGCAGAGCTGCACCGCCGCGTCGTCGGCCAGGACGAGGCCATCACCGCCGTCTCCGATGCCGTGCGCCGCTCGCGGGCCGGCCTGCAGGACCCGAAGCGCCCCATCGCCTCGTTCATCTTCCTCGGCACTACGGGTGTCGGCAAGACCGAGCTGGCCAGGACGCTGGCCGAATACCTCTTCAACGACGAGACGATGATGACACGCATCGACATGTCGGAGTATCAGGAGAAGCACACCGTCAGCCGACTCATCGGTGCCCCTCCGGGCTACGTGGGCTACGACGAGGGCGGACAGCTGACCGAGGCCGTGCGCCGCAAGCCGTACAGCGTCGTGCTCTTCGACGAAATCGAGAAGGCCCACCCCGACGTGTTCAACATCCTGCTCCAGGTGCTCGACGACGGCCGACTGACCGACAACAAGGGCCGCACGGCGAACTTCAAGAACACCATCATCATCATGACCTCGAACGCCACGCGCGACCAACTGCGGCTGACGATGCGCCCGGAGTTTCTGAACCGTATCGACGAGATCATCACCTTCCAGCCGCTGACGCGCGAGCAGATTGCCGACGTGGTGCGCCTGCAGATACGCAAGGTGCAGGAGATGCTCGAGCCGCAGGGATTCCGTATGGAGGTGACGCCGCAGGCCGTCAGCCGCCTGGCTGAGGAGGGCTACGACCCGGAGTTCGGCGCACGCCCCGTGAAGCGTGCCATCCAGCAGCTGGTGCTCAACGACCTGTCGAAGAAGCTGCTGGCCGGCGAGGTGGTGGGCGAACGCCCCATCATCGTCGACGACTTCGGCGACGGTCTGGTGTTCCGCAACTAAAAAAGTGGCGGCGAAGTTTGGCCGTTTCATACAAAAACGCTAACTTTGCTGCCGCAAATTGTCAACAACGATGGCAGCTACACTTAACAATGATGCGGCACACTGGTACGTGCTGAGTGCCAACCATGGGAATGAAGTCAAAATCCGGGACGACCTGCGCCGCCTCGGATTTAACTGTTATCTGCCCATGAAGTATGAGCTCAGGAACCGTCTGAGCAAGAAGAGGCGCGTGCTGGTGCCCGCCATCAGCGGGATGGTCTTCGTCAATAGCACGTATCTGGCATTAAAGGAATTTACGGCGATGTCAAAGCTGCCGACCTTCTTCAGGATGTCGGGCCTGCCGAGACAGAAGAAGCCCATCGTCGTGCCCGACCGCGACATGGAGAGCTTCATGCGGGTGACGCAGCAGGTGGAAGCGCAGCTCACTTACTTCCTGCCCGACGAGATCAAGTTGCGCGTGGGCGACAAGATTCGCGTCCACGGCGGTATGTTCGACGGTGTCGAGGGTGTGCTGATGCGCGTTCCCGGCAAGCGCGGCAAGCAGCTGGTGGTCAGCATACCCGAGATTTCGGCCGTCGCCGTCAGCCTCAGCCCCGAGGTGGTGGAGCTGGTAGACCAGCCCGTCAAGAAGTCGTCCGACATCGACGGCGACCTGAAGAGCCTCTTCGAACTGGCATTCCGAATGCTGTTTGCCGCCCCCGACCGCGTGGCGCAAGAGAATGAATACAACATACTGATTGTAGAGCTGCGCCGGACGCTCCAGCTCGTGATGCCCTACAAGGGTTACATTGCCCAGCGCGAGGCCGAGCTGGCACTGGCTGTCTACATGGGCACAAAGGCTCTGGGGCTGGATGCGCAGAAGGCGTCGGAGCGGTTGCTGGCAGCCGCCGATGCTCTGAAGCCGAGCAGCCTGCTGCGGCTGCGGCTACAACTCTACTACGCTGCCCTCGCCCCCGATGCCCGGCTGAAGGCCACCCTCAGCGACAAGCTTAACGACTGGCTGAAGTCGCCCTTGAGCGAACAGCAGCGCCGGTTCAAGGAAGAATGGCGCCAAGTATTCGGACAGCCTCCTCAACCGTAGGCACGTCGCTGACCACCATCGAGCGCCGGCCGTTCTGTTCCTTCAGGCTGCAGCGGCGCACGTTGCGGCCGACGTAGTCGAGCAGCCGTCCGAAGGCATCGCTCTGGTAGTAGGGACTGTCGGGATTGGAGACGAAATAGAGAAACATCCGCCCCTGCTTCAGCATAATCTTCTCACACCCTAACTGCTTGCCATAGCGGCGCAGCGGCACCACACGTATCAGCTCTTCGGCCACGGCCGGTATCGCCCCGAAGCGGTCGACTTTCCGGTAGCCTTCAATCTGCTGGTCGTCCTTCATATTGTCCAGTTCGCGGTAGAGCAGCATCCGCTCCGAGTCCGACGGCACGTACTGGTCGGGGAAGTACATCTCAAGGTCGCTTTCGAGGGTGCAGTCGGCAACAAAAGCCTCCCCTACGGCTCCCGAGGGGGCTTCATTGCCTTGTCGCGAAGCGGCTCCCCCCCTCGGGGGGGCGGGGAGAGGGGTCTCATTCCTCAGCTCGGCCATGGCCTCGTTCAGAATCTTCTGGTAGGTCTCGTAGCCCAAGTCGCTGATGAAGCCCGACTGCTCGGCACCGAGCAGGTTGCCGGCACCGCGGATGTCGAGGTCCTGCATGGCGATGTTGATGCCCGAGCCCAGGTCGCTGAAGTTCTCGAGTGCCTCCAGACGGCGACGGCTCTCTACGGGCAGGACGGCCAGAGGCGGTGCCAACAGATAGCAGAAGGCCTTGCGGTTGCCGCGCCCCACGCGGCCGCGCATCTGGTGCAGGTCGGAGAGTCCGAAGTTATGGGCGGAGTTGATGATGATGGTGTTGGCGTTGGGAATGTCGATGCCGTTCTCGACGATGGTGGTCGAGAGCAGCACGTCGTAGTCGTAGTTGGAGAAGTCGAGGATAATCTGCTCCAGTTCCTCGGGCTTCATCTGTCCGTGGCCGATGGCCACGCGGGCATCGGGCACGTGGTTGTGTATCAGCTCGGCAATGCGGGTCAGGTCTGATATGCGGTTGTTGACGAAGTACACCTGCCCGTTGCGCGACATCTCGAAGTTGATGGCATCGGTGATGATTTCTGCGCTGAAGGTGTGGATTTCCGTCTGTATGGGGTAGCGGTTGGGCGGCGGTGTCTGGATGACGCTCAGGTCGCGGGCGCCGACGAGCGAGAACTGCAG
This sequence comes from uncultured Prevotella sp., assembly GCA_905235325.1. Taxonomy (GTDB): domain Bacteria; phylum Bacteroidota; class Bacteroidia; order Bacteroidales; family Bacteroidaceae; genus Prevotella. The sequence goes on from CAJOLE010000007.1 coordinate 29,466, forward strand.
CGTTCGCGGGATGGGCGTTGCCGACATCGTCAGCGTGTCGACGTTCGACTTCATCTGGCGCAGCTTCTCCTTGGTGGCCACGCCGAACTTCTGCTCCTCGTCGATGATGAGCAGTCCGAGGTCGTGGAACTTCACCGTCTTGCCTATCAGCTTGTGCGTACCTATTATGATATCTATCTTGCCGTCCTCCAGCTCCTTCAGCAGGGTCGTTGTCTGCTTGGCCGAGCGGGCGCGGGTCAGGTAGTCAACGCGGACGGGCATATCCTTCAGGCGGCTGCTGAAGGTGTGGAAGTGCTGGTAGGCCAGCACCGTCGTGGGCACCATCACGGCCACCTGCTTGCCGTCGCAGGCCGCCTTGAACGCCGCCCGCACGGCCACCTCGGTCTTGCCGAAGCCCACGTCGCCGCAGACCAGGCGGTCCATCGGCTTCGACGCCTCCATGTCGGCCTTCACGTCCTGGGTGGCCTTCAGCTGGTCGGGCGTGTCCTCATAGAGGAACGAGGCCTCCAGCTCATGCTGCATATACGAGTCGTGACTGAACGCAAAACCCTTCTCGCGGCGGCGTCTAGCGTAGAGTTTGATAAGGTCGCGGGCAATGTCCTTGATGTGCTTCTTCGTGCGCTCCTTCAGCCGTTCCCACTGGCCGGTGCCGAGCGTCGACAGGCGCGGCCCCTCGCCGCCGTCCTGCGACTTGTACTTCGACACCTTGTAGAGCGAATGGATAGACACATAGATGCAGTCGCCGCGCTGGTAGGTTATCTTGATCATCTCTTGGAACGCCCCCTCCCGGCCTCCGCCCGCAGAGGCGGTGACGGGCATACGCACCAGTCCGCCGAACTTGCCGATGCCGTGGTCGATGTGTACCACGAAGTCGCCAATCTCAAACTGCTGAATCTCCTTCAGCGTCAAGGCTACCTTGCCCGTGCGGGCCTTGTCGCTCTTGAGATTGTACTTATGGAAACGGTCGAAGATTTGGTGGTCGGTCAGCAGGCAGGCGCGCGCATCGTGGTCGATGAAGCCCTCGTGCAGGGTCTTGTCGACGGGGATAAATAATTGTGAAGGTGACTTCCCTTCACCCTTCACCAGTCCCCCTTCACCAGCAAGAATATCCTTCAACCGTTCCTGCTGCTTCCGGCTGTCAGCCAGTAGGAATATGTTGTAGCCCTTCAGCTGGTAGTCGGTCAGCGTCTTGGTCAGCAACTCGAAGTTCTTGTGGAACAAGGGCTGGGCGGTGAAGTTGAACGAGATGGTGGTGCCCTCTCCCCTACCCCTCAGCTCTATGCGGCGGAAGCACTCGCTGTCAGTCTTGAACTGGCTGCCGCTGATGAGCTGGCTCTCGCGGCGCAGCTGCTGCTCTATTTCCTGCTGCTCCATCTCGCTCCCGGCCTCCTCCATCCGCTCGGCAACGGCCTGCTTCGAGAAGCCCTCCTGATACGTTCGGTCGATGGCTTCGGCCACGTAGCCGTAGTCCTTCAGGCAGAGCAGCGTCTCCTCGGGCAGGAACCGGAACAGCGACTCCTTATCCTCAGTCAGCCCCGCCAGCTCAGGTACGATGTCCACGCGCTCACGCTGCTCCTTCGACAGCTGGTCCTCTACCTCAAACGTGCGGATGCTGTCTATCTCGTCGCCGAAGAAGTCGATGCGGAAAGGAAACTCGCTGCTGTAGGAATAGATGTCGAGGATGGAGCCGCGCAGGGCGTACTGCCCCGGCTCGTAGACGTAGTCCACCTCGCGGAACCCGAACTCCTGCAGTGTCTGCTCTATCGAGGCCGTTGCCACCGTCTGTCCCGTGGTCAGCGTCAGCGTCCGGGTGTCGAGCAGCTTCTTCGACACGACCATCTCGGCCACCGCCTCGGGGTAAGAGACGATGTAGAGTTGGGAGTTCTCACTGACAGCCGCCAGCACCTCGGTGCGCAGAATCTCGTTGGCCGGGTCGCGCTGTGCGTACTTCACCGACCGCCTGTAGCTCGACGGGAAGAACAGCACCCGCCGGTCGCCCATCAGCTGCGTCAGGTCGTGATAGAAGTACCCCGCCTCCTCGGCATCCTGAAGGATAAAAAGTATCGTGGCAGCGGTTTTCTCAGCCAGACTGCTGAACACTAACGGCCCGCCGGAGGCCAACAAGCCCTCAAGGGAGATGCGTCGAAGCCGGACGTCCCCCACGGCTTTTGCCAGTGCCGCCACCTGCGGCCGCCTGGCATACTGTTTACTCAGTTCCTGTATATTCATCAGTTAAAGCGGTGCAAAGGTAAGCAAAATAAATGAAACGAGCAAATCAGAGTTTCAAAAACCGTCAGTGCGGCGAGACGACACCATGATTTCGCGAGTATTGCCTGTCTTGATTTGCCGTAATTCTCCGCAGATATAGTTCTATTATACCTTCTCAAACAAAAACGAACAAAGAAAGCGAAAAATACGACGTTTGTATTTACCTTTTTTTGCGTACTTTTGCAGGCAAAAAGAGAAAAGGCAGACGATGAGTGACGATTTTGGCATCATGGAAAGCGAAAGTCAGGGAAAACCGGACGACGAGGTGCTGTTCATAGGGAATGTGCATGACATACCCGAGGACGGCTCGGCGGTCCGACTGGGCTACAATGCCGTGGTACATTGCCGACAGGGGCGAGTAGAGCTGGAAGTCGGCGGCGACCACAGCAAGAAAGTATCGGCACGCAGCGGCCAGGTGCTGCTGCTGCCTGCCAACAAGCTGCTGCAGCCCATGATGGTGAGCACCGACGTAAAAGCCACGGTCCTGCTGGTTTCCGACAAAGTTCTTCGCGAGGTCTTGGGGCATCACATTGACATATGGAACCGCGCGATGTTCTTGAACGAAACATACGTGATAGACGGCGGGAAATGGATTATCGGTGCGGCGAGCTATGCCGAGACGCTGCTGACGGGCGGAGGTACAAACCCGCCGGTGAGGATGCGCCACGAAATCGTACTGTCGTTTCTGCGGACGATGTTCCTGATGATATGCGAAACGCTGTCGCAGCAACTTAGGACAACAGACGAAACACATGACGGCGACAACCCGACACTGGGAGAGCGTGCGGTGTTCGACCAATTTCTGTCGCTACTGGCAAAAGAGCCGCACAAGCGGCAGCATGTGAACTATTATGCCTCGCGGCTGAACATCTCGCCGAAGTATCTCTCGACGGTGTGCAAGCATGTGAGCGACAAGTCGCCGACGCGCTGGATTGCGGAGAGTGTGATGGAGGACATCTACCAGCAGCTGCGGGGCACGAACTTGAGTGTAAAAGAGATTTCCAACAGGATGGGGTTCCCCAACTCATCGTTCTTCGGCCAGTACTTCCGCGAAAAAGCGGGAATGACCCCGCTGGAGTACAGGAATAGAATAAAGGACTTGCTATGAGGGTGGAAGTTAGAGAGGTTAAGTGCCGACGGGATATGAACGACTTTCTGCATCTGACCCGGCAGTTGTATCGGGGCGTGACGCAGTACGTGCCCGACCTGGACAGCGAAATCGCCGCCACCTTTAACAGGAAGTGCAACCACGGACTGGATTTTTCCGACGTCCAGGCTTTCGTGGCTTACCGTAACGACATTGCCATTGGACGCATCGTCGGCATCGTCAACCGCAGGGCCAACGAACGTTGGAAGCAGCGGGTGGTGCGCTTCGGAATGATTGAGTTCATTGACGACTTGGAGGTCAGCCGCGCACTGCTCGAAGCCGTTGAGCAATGGGGCCGCGCCAAGGGTATGGACAAGATACAGGGGCCGATGGGCATCACCGACTTCGACAAGGAAGGAATGCTGGTTGAGGACTTCCACCTCAGCGGGACGATGAACACCATCTGGAATCCCGACTACTACCCGGCCCACATGGAGGCGCACGGTTTCAGTAAAGCCGTGGACTGGGTGCAGATACGCATACAGATACCGCAAGAGGTGCCTGCCCGTTACCAGCGGACAGCCCAGTACGTTCGCGAGCAGATAGGTCTGCGGGTGGTGAAGCCAAGCCGCACGGAACTCACGAAGGGCGGTATGGGGCAGCGGATTTTCCAACTGCTGAACGAGGCATACGCGCCAATCTTCGGATTCTCGACGATGACGGAGCAGCAGGCGGACGATTTCGTAAACAAATACCTGAAGCTGATAGACACCAAGCTACTGCCCGTAGTGATAAACGAGAAAGACCAGGTGGTGGGAGTGGCCGTGACGATAGGCAGTATGACGGAGGCCTTGCAGAAGGCCGACGGCCGACTGTGGCCCACGGGCTGGTGGCACCTGCTGAAGGCACTGAGATGGAAACACGCCGAGAGTGCCGAGATGCTGCTTGTTGCCGTTCGTCCTGACTATCAGGGTCTTGGGGTGAATGCTCTGTTCTTTGACGACCTGATACCTATCTATAACGCATACGGTTTCAGGTGGGCAGAGACGGGGCCACAGTTGGAGTACAACGTCCGTGAACTGTCGCAATGGAAGCCGCTGAAGCCAGAGTTCGTGAAGCGGAGAAGGTGCTATCTTAAAGAAATAACTGAAAAATAAAATATTTATGGAAAGAAGAGTAGTAATAACAGGAATGGGTATTTGGTCGTGCATAGGCACGACACTTGACGAGGTGCGCCAGTCGCTGTTTGAGGGACGTAGCGGCATCGTGTTCAGCCAAGAGCGCAAGGACGCGGGCTTCCGTTCGCCCATCTGCGGGAATGTGCCTCGGCCCGACTTGAAGAAGGTGCTGAGCCGCAATGTGCGCCAGATGATGCCCGAGGAGGCACAGTATGCCTTCATGGCCACGGTGCAGGCTCTGGAACAGTCCGGGCTGACGCAAGACTATATCGACAGCCACGAGGTGGGCATCATCTACGGCAACGACTCCGTGGCCGAGTCGACGATGGTGGCTATGGACAAGTTCCGCCAGGCAGGCTCGACAGCCGCCTGCGGTTCGGGAGCCATCTTCCAGTCGATGAACTCGACGGTGACGATGAACCTTGCCACCCTGTTCCACCTGAAGGGCATCAACCTGACAGCCTCTGCAGCGTGTGCCAGCGGTTCCCAGTCGTTGGGACTGGGGTTCCTGCTGATCAAGAACGGCCTGCAGGAGTGCATCGTCTGCGGCGGTGCTGAGGAGAACAACATGTACGGCATCGCTTCGTTTGATGCCCTGCAGACCTTCTCTACCCGTACTGACGACCCCACCAAGGCGAGCCGTCCCTTCGACCGCGACCGCGACGGTCTGGTGCCCAGCGGCGGTGCGGCCACGCTCGTCATCGAGAGCTACGAGCACGCCATGCGCCGCGGTGCTCCAATCTTGGGCGAAATCCTGGGCTGGGGGTTCTCGGGCAACGGCGACCACATCTCGACGCCGAACGTTGAAGGGCCGTCGCGTTCGCTGCTGCGCTGCTTAGAGTGTGCGGGCGTAACGCCGCAAGCCATCGGCTACGTGAACGCCCATGCCACCTCGACCCCTATTGGCGACAGCCGCGAGGCCGAAGCCATCGCTCAGGTGTTCGGCGACTACCTGGTGCCCGTGACCTCGACGAAGAGCCTGACAGGTCACGAGATGTGGATGGCTGGAGCGTCGGAGATCATCTATTCGATGCTGATGATGAAGAACGACTTCATAGCCGGTTCGCTGAACTTCGAGAACCCTGACGAGGTGACACGGCGCATCAACGTCGTCGCGGAAACCCGCCAGCAGCATTTCGATATGTTCCTAAGCAATTCGTTCGGCTTTGGCGGCACCAACTCAACGCTTATCATCAAAAACATTTAAATTTATAGTATTAAAGTAATGACACGCGAAGAAATTGTATCACAAGTAAACAGCCTGCTGGCTGAAGAGTTTGAAATCGAAGAGAGCGAGTTCGCCCCCGAGGCAAACCTGAAAGAGACGCTCAACCTCGACAGTATCAACCTGGTAGATCTTATCGCCCTGGTGCAGATGACCTACAAGATTACCATCCCGGTAGAGGACTTGAAGAAGATTCAGACCTTCGAGAATCTGTATGACTACATCGAGCAACACTTAGAGAATTGAGTATTGAAGTACATCGGTAAGGACATAGAGCGACTGATTCCCCAGCGCATACCATTTATCATGGTGGATGCGTTTGAGGAATTGGAGGAACCCACGTCGAAGGACAGCCTGACAGGAGCGTCGGGAGCCACTTCACTGTACGTGCGGCTTGACAACTATTTCATGCTCCGCGATGGCGAGATGTCAGAATCGGGTCTGATAGAGCATATCGCACAGTCGGCCTCATGCCTTGCCGGCCACGTGGTTCTGCAAAAGGCGCCCGGGCAGCCTCCGGTCGGGATGATAGCCGAGGTGCGCCGTTTCGAATGCCGCCGCCGCCCGTTAGCCGGCGAGCAGATGAGGACTACCGTGACGATGGGCTTCTCCTTTGGCGGAATGGTCTTGTGCCATGGTGCGACCTACATCGGCGAAGACGCCATCTGCGAAGTAGACATGAAAATTTTCATTCAGTAAATGACAATTCTGTTCGTCCGCATCTATCAGTTCTTCCATCGTCATCAGGCAGTCTGCTGGATGTCGATGGCGGGGCTTTTTGTGCTCTGCGCCTATTTCGCAGCACAGATACATCTTGAGGAGGACATCAACCAACTGATGCCGTCGTCGCGCAACGAGGACGGTACTACCAAGCTGGCTTTTGCCGACCTGAAGATTAAGGACAAGGTGTTTGTGCTGTTCAACGGTGACGACAGCCAAGAGCTTATCGCCACGTGCGATGCCTTTGCCGACTCACTGCAGCAAGACACGGCACTGGTCGAGAACCTGTTCTACAGGATTGACGAGGAGCTGCTGCCCGAGGGCATCGACTACCTGACGGAGCATCTGGCTGCCTACATAGACACCTCGGTTTACGTGCGCTTCGACTCGCTGCTGACACGGGAACACCTGAGACGGCAGATGGAGCAGAACCGCGACGACCTGACGGGCGAGTTCGGCGAGATGTTCCCTGACCTGATCGAGCTGGACCCTATCGGTATGCGCGACATTCTGGCCGAAAGGATGAAGCCCTTGATGGACGCGGGGACTTACCAGACCCTGGACGGGCACTTCTTCGTGCCCGACACGACGGTGTGCTTAGCTTTCCTGACTCCCCGCTTCTCATCGACCAATACCGGCCAGGGAGGGGAGCTCTTTGAACGGCTCAACACCGTCATCAGCCAGCTGAAGGTGCAGCATCCCGCCGTTGACATCAGCTATCATGGCACGCCGGCCAGCGGCTATTACAACTCATCACAGATAAAGCACGACCTGACGACAACCATTGCCCGGGCGCTCCTGCTGGTGCTGCTGTTCCTGCTGCTGTGCTTCCGTCGCTGGTACACCTTGCCCCTGCTGCTGTTGCCGGTAGTCTTCGGCACGCTGTTCGGCCTGGCGATGATGTATCTCATCAAAGGCGAATTCTCGCTGTTAGCCTTGGGCATCGGCGGCGTGGTGCTCGGCGTGGCCCTCAGCTACGTGCTCCACGTGATGACCCACCACGAGTACGTCAGCGACCCCGTCAGGCTGCTGCGCGACCAGGTGAAGCCCGTGCTCCTGGGCTGCGTCACCACCATCGGTTCATTTGCCGGACTGCTGTTCATCCAGACCGACCTGCTACGCGACTTCGGCCTCTTTGCCGCCTTCGGCATCCTCGGCACGACGCTCTTCTCGCTGGTCTGGCTGCCGCAGATGTTCAGGCCCGTCCAATCCGCCAAGGGAGGACTGTTCGGACACCTGACCAGCCTGCAGTCGCGCTCCTTCCTGTCAGGACATCCCACCCTCAGGAAGTCTCTGGGCGCTGTCCTGGCCGTGCTGGTAGCAGTCTTTATCGGTGCCTGGTTCATCGGCGGCACCCATTTCGATGCCGACATGCACAACCTGGGCTACGACCACCCGATGGTGGAACACTCTGAGAATCTGCTGCGCGAGAAGACCTATACGGGCGACAAGACGAAATACTTCGGCAGCCAGGGGCAGACGATGGAGGAAGCCCTTGAGCACTTCGGCCAGCTTCGCCAGAAGCTCGACTCCCTCCAGCGCCTCGGACTGGTGAAGAGCTACACGCCCACCGACGAGCTGCTCGTGCCGCTCTGCCGGCAACAGGAGCGCATCGATGCCTGGCACCGCTATTGGAACGACGGCCGTCAGTCCACCGTCCGACAGCTGATTGGCGAGACAGCCCCGGCGGCCGACCTGCGGCCGGAGGCTTTTGAGCCGTTCTTCGAGGCTGCCAGCGCCGACTATGCGCCCGACGCCCTCTATGAAGCCGACCTCGTCCCCGAGGGATTCCTCTCGACGCTGATGGAGCAGTCGTACGACGGCACCTGGATCTGCTTCACGTCCGTACGCTGCCAGAACGACTCCGTGCGCAGTGCCGACAGCGACTACATCCGCATCTGCGATGCCGTCAGCAGCAATCCGCACCTGCTGGTGCTCGACACCTATTATTATACGACCGACACACTGTTCCAGATGAGCCGCGACTTCGACCGGCTGCAATGGCTCTCGATGGCTTTCGTGCTGCTGGTGCTGTGGCTTTCGTTCAAAGGCAACGTCAGGTACACCTTGCTGGGCTTCATGCCCATCCTGCTCAGCTGGCTCATCGTCCTCGGGGCGATGAACGTCTTCGGGCGCCAGTTCAATCTTATCAGCATCATCATCTCAACGTTCATCTTCGGCATCGGCGTCGACTACAGCATCTTCGTGATGCACGGGCTGACCCGCGAGCATCTGGCTTACCACAAGACGGCCATCCTGCTCTCTGCCGTAACCCTGATCGTCACGGTTGGCAGTATGCTCTTCGCCGTCCACCCTGCCATCGGCAGCGTCGGCTTCTCCACCCTCGTGGGCCTGCTCTCGGCCATCATCCTTTCCTACGCCGTCCAACCCGTCATCTTCAGATGGCTCAACCGCAAGAAACCGTGAGACACGACGTCATTGTCATAGGCAGCGGACTGGGTGGCCTGATCTGTGCGCGGCAGCTGGCCAGGAGCGGCCGTAGCGTGCTGGTGCTGGAGCGGCAGCAACAGGCCGGCGGATGCCTGCAGAGCTACAGACGGGGCGGCATGGAGTTCGACACCGGCCTGCACTACGTCGGCGGGCTGGCTGAAGGTCAGCCGCTGCACGACGCCTTTGAGCAGCTGGGGCTGTTGAAGCTGCCCTGGCAGCGCCTCGACGCGGACGGCTTCGACCAGGTAACGATAGGCCGGCACACCTACCCGCTGGCAGAGGGATTCGACCGTTTTGCCGACACGCTATCCTCGTATTTCCCCACCGAGCAAGGTGCGCTGCGGCAGTTTGTCGGTATGCTGCGCCATCTGCCCCCGATGGAGGAGAGCAGCCAGGTGAATGCCTACGACTACCTGACATCGCTCTTCCGCGACCCGCTGCTCGTCAACGTCCTCTCGGCAGCAGCCATGAAGCTGGAACTGAGGCGTGAGTCGCTGCCACTGTTCACCTTTGCCCATGTCATGAGCAGCTATGTGCAGAGCAGCTGGCGACTGAAGGGCAGCGGCAACCTGATTGCCGGCTCACTCATGGAAGACATCAAGGCCGACGGCGGCAAGATCTGCTGCGGTGCCGAGGTCAAGGAACTGAAGGAGCAGGGCGGCAGAATTGTTGCGGCCCGCTGTTCCAGCGGCAGGACATACGAGGGCACGGTCTTCATCAGCGACGTGCATCCGCAGCTGACATTCAGCTGGATCAAGGACTCCAGCCTGCTGAAGGGCATCTTCCGCCGGCGCATCAGTGCCTTGGAGAGCACGGTGGGTATGTTCACCGTCTCGCTGGTGCTGAAACCCGGCACGCTGCCCTATTTCAACCACAACAAATACGTCTACCGGAAGGCCAACGTATGGACGTTCAGCGAGGACCTGAGCTGCGTCGGCGGCGTGATGGTCAGCGCGAGGGTTCCCGAGGACGGCACCCCGTATGCCCGGCAGATAGACCTGCTTACGCCCATGCCGTGGACTCTGTGCCAGCACTGGGCCGACACGACGGTGGGGCGGCGCGGCCAGATCTACGGAATGCTCAAGGAGCGGATTGCCGACGAGTGCATCAGTCTGGCCGAGCGCGTCGTCCCAGGCCTGCACACCATGATCGAGAGGCGGTTTACCAGCACGCCGCTGACATGGCGCGACTATACGCTCTCGCCCTGCGGCTCGGCCTTCGGCATCAGGAAAGACTGCCGGAATCCGCTGCTGACGATGCTCTCGCCCCGGACCCCGGTCCCCAACCTCTTTCTGACAGGCCAGAGCCTCGTGCTGCACGGCCTGGAGGGCGTTACCAAGACAGCACTGCAAACCGTGGAAATGGTATCAGGCAGCAAATCGTAATTCGTAAAACGTAAATCGTAAGACAACATGAAGTATGCATTAGTAACCGGCGGCAGCCGAGGCATCGGCCGGGCCGTCTGCAGCCGACTGGCACAGGAAGGCTATCAGGTGATCATCAACTATGCCAGCAACGAGGCTGAGGCACAAAAGACCCTGCAGCAGATTGGCGGCAACGGCGAACTGCTGCCCTTCGACGTGAGCGACCAGGCCCAGACACGCGAGGCTCTGGAACAGTGGCAGCGACAGCACGACGGCGAATACATCGAGGTGGTGGTCAACAACGCCGGCATCCGCCGCGACAACGTGATGGCCCTGATGACGGGCGACGACTGGCACCGCGTGATCGACATCTCGCTGTCGGGGTTCTTCAACGTCACCCAGCCCCTGCTGCCTGCCATGCAGCTCCGCAGGTTCGGGCGCATCGTCTCGATGGCCAGCGTCAGCGGACTGAAAGGCCTGCCCGGCCAGACCAACTACTCGGCCGCCAAGGGGGGCATCATTGCCGCCACCAAGGCTCTGGCCCAGGAGGTGGCCCGCCGTGGCGTCACGGTCAACGCCGTTGCACCGGGCTTTATCAAGACCGACATGACCGAAGGTCTCGACGAGGCAACGCTCAAGAAGACCATCCCCGCCCAGCGGTTCGGCACTCCCGAGGAGGTGGCCGACCTCGTGGCCTTCCTCGCGTCGCCCAAGGCGGGCTACATCACGGGCGAGGTGATTTCCATCAACGGAGGACTTTATACTTAACCGTCAATAAAATGTTATGAGAAAGCTATTGTTATCTTTACTTTGCATGCTGGCCGTCAGCACCCATGCACAGACCGTCACAAAGACCAGTCACCGGAGGGCCGTCAAGACCGACGTCGTCACCACAGGCAAGCTGACCGTCAGGAAGCCAGACTACATCTGCATCTCGACCGACGGCGACAAAGACCAGCTCATCATGGACGGCACGCAGTTCACCATGACCATGGGCGGACGGCAGCACGTCACCGACAGCCACAAGAACCCGCAGTTTGCCACCTTCCACGCCGTGCTGAAGGCGGTCATCAACGGCCAGCCCATCCCCCAGAGCGACGACCTGACCGTGGCGACAAAGGGAAACACGACGACCGTCACCATCGTCCCGACGGGCAAGAAGCGCCAGCTGTTCACGTCATTCGTCCTTACCGTCGACACGAAGACGAAGGCCCTGCGCACCCTCCGCATGAACGGTCGCGGCGAGGATTTCACCGCCTACGAGTTTAAATGACGGCAGTGATTGCGAATAGCAGTAAACATCCTGCACTTCCTACACTTCCTACACCTGCCCGAAATTTTTAGGTGTAGGAAGTGTAGGAAGTGTAGGATAAAAAGTGCAAATAACAACTATATATATAGGGGCCAGGCGTAAGGCCGCGGGGCGGCAAAGGGGCTTTCAGGCTTGCGTCGGGACTGGAACCGACACCTGAACCTACACCTTGGCAGCAGGCAGAAAGGATTTATTCCGCAGCGCGGGTTTTCCAAGAAGCGCCGCCTTTTTCGCAAAAGGCGCCGGTCTTTTCGCAAAAAGGCGGCGGGTTTTGACCAAAAAGCGGCGGGTTTTGCACAAAAGGCGGCGCGTTTTCAATTTATTTTTGTACTTTTGCACCCATGTTTCAGACAACCATACTGACGGCGGCGGTGATGACGGCTCTGGCGGGAACACCAGACGACACGCCGGGCGACACCCTGCGCACACAGCAGTTAGACGAGGTGGTGGTGACCCACAGCTCCGCCCGACAGCGGCTGCAGAGCCTGCAGCCGGGCGCCGAGCAGCTGCAGCTGAAGGAGCTGACGGCGGCACCCTCGCTGCTGGGCGAGGGCGACGTCATACGCTCGCTGCAGATGCTGCCGGGCGTGAAGGCCGAGAACGAGGCGTCGAGCAACTTCCAGGTGCGCGGCGGCACGTCGGCCCAGAACGTCATACTCTACGACCAGGCACCGGTCTACAACGTCGGCCACCTGGCCGGACTGCTGTCGGCCTTCAACGACGACGCCCTCGGGGCGGCCACGCTCTACAAGGGTATGCTGCCGGCGCGGCTGGGCGGGGCCTCGTCGGCCGTGCTCGACATCGCGTCGCGCGGCGGCAGCCGCGAGGGGTGGCACGGCGGGGCAACCATCGGACTGCTGTCGGCCAAGGCGGGCATCGAAGGGCCGCTGACCGACAAGGTCAGCGTGCTGCTGTGCGGACGGCGGTCGTATGCCGATATGTTTCTGAAGCTCTTCGACGACTACAAGGACAACACCCTCTACTTCTACGACATGAACGCGCGGGCCGACTGGCAGGTCAGCGAGCACGACCAGCTGCAATGGTCGATGTTGGTCAGCAACGACAAGACGGCGCTGAAGGACATGGTGAGCCTGCGCTGGCGCAACCTGGCCACGTCGCTCACCTGGCGCCACCAGTTCTTAGGGGGAGCCCATTCGCAGACGGCCCTCGTCCTGTCGAACTACACCACCAGGAACGGCGTCGACCTCTTAGGCATGGACCTGAGCTTCTCGGGACACATCCGCCAGACGGGGCTCTGCCAGAACTTCACACTGCCCTTAGGCCGGCATACGGAGCTGCAGGTGGGCGGACAGTCGATGCTGATGGACGTGAAGTCGGCCGAGTGGCAGCAGGTCAACGAGCAGAAGCGCGAGCAGCGGCGGGCCTGGGAGAACACGCTCTGGGCGGGAGCCGCCGCCAAGCTGTCGCCACGCCTCTCGGCACAGGCCGGCCTGCGGCTGACGGCCTTCTCGTCGCTGGGCGGCCCCTACTACTACGAGGTCGACGGGCAGGGCGACATCGTCTGGTTCTACAAGACGCGCAAGAACCACATCGTCTACACCCACTGGACGCTCGACCCGAGGCTGAGCGTCGTCTGGCAGCCAGCACGCCTGCTGAGCGTGAAGGCCGGCTACACCCGCACGGCGCAGAACCTGCACGCCCTGCGCGGACAGAACCTGTCGACGCCCTTCGACCGCTACACCATGAGCAGCAACCTGCTGAAGCCCCAGCTGGCCGACCAGGTGAGCCTGGGCGTCTTCGGCATGACCGACCGTCAGGACTACGACTTCTCGGTCGAGGGCTACTACCGCCACATCAGCAACATCCTCGACTACCGCGACGGCAAGACGTTCGCCAGCGAGATTGAGATGGAGCGGCTCGTGCTGCCCGGCAAGGGGCGCTGCTACGGCCTGGAGCTGATGGCGCGCAAGAACACGGGGCGGCTGACGGGCTGGCTGACCTACGTCCTCTCGTGGAGCGAGAACAAGATTGCGGGCATCAACGGCGGGCGCTGGTACACGGCCGGCAACGACCGCCGCCACGACATCGGCATCGTGGGCCTCTACCGCCTGTCGGCCGAATGGCTGTTCAGCGCACTCTGGACCTTCAACTCCGGCCAGGCCTTCACGGCTCCGAGCGGCAAGTACGAGATGATCGACAACTACATCTACTACTACGCCGAGCGCAACGGCTACCGCGCCCCGGACTTCCACCATTTAGACGTCAGCGCGACGTGGACCAAGCCCCTCAGCGGCGGAAGGCTCACGCGGGTGTGGGCCTTCGGCATCTACAACCTCTACAACCGCTACAACCCCTTCCTCATCAACTTCGAGGACACCAGCGACGGGGCGCGCACCAAGGCCGTGCAGTACAGTATGTTCGGCATCGTCCCCTCGGTATCGTTTACCATCAAATTCTGAACAACTATGAGAAGCAAGCTACACGCCATGATACTGACCGTCGCTGCCCTGACAGCCTGCGAGAAGGAGATCGACATGGACTACCGCACCATCGAGCCCCGCTACGTGGCCGAGGTGGAGGTGCAGCCCGGCACGGCAAAGGCACGGCTGACCACCACCCGCGCCGTCAAGGGCTCAAGGGTGGAGGACACCTACGTCACCAACGCCACCGTCACCGTCTCGATGGTGCCCGGCGGCAGAAGCTATCAGCTGAAGTACTCGGGCCAGGGCGTCTACGAGGCGAAGGTGGCCGGACTGGAGGGGCAGGAGTACATGGCCGACATCGAGATCGACGGGCAGCACTACACGTCGACATCGACGATGCTCAGCGCGCCGGTCATCAACAGCTTCACCCTCGTCTGGCAGGACATCCTGGGCGAACGGATGCTCTTCGGCGACCTGCGCCTGCAGGACAACCCCACGGAGCACAACTACTACTTCATGCACCTCTACCGCAACAACATAGGCTACCGATGGGCGGTGATGCGCGACACCAGCAATCCCGGCGACGAGCTGCAGCAGCTCTTCTCGTGTACGACGGAGACTGAAATCAGGAAAAACAACAGCGACGAGCTGCACGACGGCGACCGCCTGCGCTTGGATGTGCGCTCCATCGACAAGCGCGCCTACGACTACCTATACTCGCTGCAGTCGATGGACAACTCGGGGACAAACCCCATCGAGAACTTCACGGGCGGAATGTTGGGCTACTTCTCGGCCTACCAGAGCGAGAGCCTCGAGACGGTGTTCCGCATCGACAGTGTAGAGGCAAGATAGTAACGGGTAACAGAGATGAAAGCTTACGACATACTCCTGCTGACAATCTGCCTGCTGCTGGCAACAGCCGCAAGTGCGCAGGACACGAACGAGTTCCAGCGCATAGCCAAGCGCATCATGGATGCCTACGAGGTTGGCGACGAACTGGAGCACGCCCCCGACTCGGGCCACTTCTACGGCGGAGCCTATCTGGGAGCAAGCAGCAACGGCCGGGCCATGCCCTCTGGCTACTTCACCTACCTGAAAGACAAGCTGCTGCTGACGAGCCGGCTCTCGATCGACCTGAGCGAACAGAACTCAGAGAAGGACGTCAGCACCGACTTCGCAAACGGTGCCGACCGGCTGACCAGCACCGACATCCTGACCCGATACGAGAAGCTGGATTTCTCGACACGTCTCGACTATGAGCCAACGAAAGGGCGCATATTCAGCTTCGGCATCTTGGAGAGCCTCGACCACAGACGGGTAGACGAGAACACCATCAAGAACGGCCACGAGGCCGACGGCAGCAGCCAGGAGTCGTACTACGAGGAGCAGCGACGCTCGAACCACGACCTGAAACTGGGCGGTCTGCTGCAATATATCTGCAACTTCGAGGAACTCGGGCTGCTGACGGCGCGACTGAACCTGAAATATAACTACAAGCCCACCACCGTGACCTCCGACACCTGGGCAGCACACTCCGAGGCATCGCTGCGCGAGCAGGAGCAGACCCTCTACAACTTCGACCCATACGCGATGGTCCGCCTGCAGTCGAAGACGTGGAACGGATTCAAGTTCGGACTTGAGGAGAAATACACCATCGAGGACATGCGCATCAACGATACCGAGACGACCTTCAACTACAACACCTATTCATCGCTGTCGTCCCTGTCGGCAGCCTACTCCTACCGATGGCTGGCTCTCGACGCGACCTTCAGCTACGAGCACTTCGCCAACGACATTGACGACCATCAGCCAACAGCCACCACCCAAACCTACAACGACTGGATGCTGACGGCCAAAGCCACTGCAAAAGCGGGCACCAGAAACAAGTTCACGCTACGCTTCGACCGCAGCATCCAGCGCCCCACCTACACGCAGCTCTACCCCTTTGTACACATAGGCAGCAGCATCGGCGTGATGGTGGTCGGCAACGCAACGCTGTCGCCCTCGAAAAGCACTCAGCTGAAGGGCAGCTACACATACTCGGGCCGCCACTGGACCCACACCCACAGTCTGACGTACAAGCACATTAGCGACGACATCTCGCAGGTGCCGTCCTACGATGAAGCGTCGCAGCGGTCGGTGCGGACCTGGCTCAACGATGCCCGCTACCGCTACCTGCGCTATGCCGCTGAGGGTGAAATGCGCTATAGGGTGTTCTCGATGACGATGGGACTGCACACCCAGTACCTCGACTACGAGGGCGAGCGTGTGTCGTCAGACAATGCCTGGTCTTACAGTTTCAAGGTGCGGCCCCAAGTACAGCTGCCCCACGACTGGACCCTGGCCACCGTGCTGCTCTATACGGGCCGCGAGACCCACCGCCACTATTATTACAGGTCAAACGTCTATTTGTCGCTGCGTGCCGTGAAGCAATTCGACAACTGGGCTGCCTACGCCTTTGTGCAGGACATCATCCAGCCCGACCAGAAGCAGGTGCTGACCAATACTGACCAGACGATGACGACGCTGACCAGCCCCAACACCCGCTGCCTCATCGTCGGTTGTTCCTACACGTTCTGAAACTGGCTGGGGGCTACCCCGTTAGATGGCTGATGTCAGCTACATCACGAGCAAAAACGCAGATGAATCCCATGTAGATTCAGCCGATATAAACGACGATGGCAGGATAGACATTACCGATACACTGACTTTATCAAAAAGATTATAGAATCCAAGTAGAAATCAGGAGCAAATCAGGAATTTCCAGTCCCGATGCCCCCGCGATTTGCTGCGTGCCTACATCAGCTTGTCGAGCGTGACGGTGAGCGTCACCTCATGACCGTTTCCTGCGTCGTGGATGTACTCGGCCACCACACGGTCAGGCGACATCACGAGCACGCGCCAGAGATAGGTCTGCTGGCCGCCGTCGACGACGGCGTCGATCCGGATGGCAGCATTGCTGGCACGATAGGTGCCGTCCTCCTGACCGTCGGCATAGGTCAGCGAGCAGGTGCCGTCCTCGCGGAAGATGACGCACTGGAACGACATCTCGAAGTC
Source organism: uncultured Prevotella sp. (assembly GCA_905235325.1). Taxonomy (GTDB): domain Bacteria; phylum Bacteroidota; class Bacteroidia; order Bacteroidales; family Bacteroidaceae; genus Prevotella. The sequence continues at coordinate 46,512 of CAJOLE010000007.1, forward strand.
GAGCTGCTCGGAAGCCTTGTAGCTGAATGCCCACGTGCCGGGCAGCGTCTCGTTGATGACGTCGCTGTCCTCCAGCCTGTCGCACCCCGTCAGGGCCAACAGGGCCACGAGCCATATCATAAGATGTCTTTTCAACATTCCGTCAAGCTATAATTTGGTACTCAGAGTAAAAAAACTCTGCAAAGATACGAATTATTTCACAAATAATGCCTATCTTTGCAGAAAATTCCAAAAGACTATGCACCAGAGCGACAGTATTGTCATCATTCCTACGTACAACGAGAAGGAGAACATCGAGAAAATCATCCGGGCCGTGTTCGGGCTGGAGAAGTGTTTCCACATCCTAATCATTGACGACGGCTCGCCCGACGGGACGGCGCAGATCGTGAAGCGGCTGATGGCCGACGAGTTCGCCGACCGCCTGTTCATCGTCGAGCGCAGCGGGAAACAAGGCTTGGGAACGGCCTACATCGCGGGTTTCAAGTGGGCTCTGGAGCGCGACTACGGCTACATCTTCGAGATGGACGCCGACTTCAGCCACGATCCCAACGACCTGCCGCGACTCTACGCCGCCTGCGCCGACGAGGGCTACGACCTGGCCATCGGCTCGCGCTACATCAGCGGCGTGAACGTTGTGAACTGGCCCATCGGCCGCGTGCTGATGTCCTACTTCGCCTCGAAGTACGTGCGGATTGTCACGGGCTTCAAGGTCCACGACACGACGGCGGGCTTCAAGTGCTACAAGCGCCGCGTGCTGAAGACCATCGAGCTCGACAAGATTCGCTTCAAGGGCTACGGCTTCCAGATTGAGATGAAGTACACGGCCTACAAAATCGGCTTCAAGATTAAGGAGGTGTCCGTCATCTTCGTCAACCGCCGCGAGGGCACCAGCAAGATGTCGGGCGGCATCTTCGGCGAGGCGTTCTTCGGCGTGATGCGCCTGCGCTGGGACGGCTGGACGCGGAAGTACCCCAAGATTGTTGATTAGGCTTACTGGTCAGGGTTCTCGACATACCCCTGGTATTCGGGCACAAGCCCCGACATAACGCTATCGTACGCCTGGCGTAGGGTGGCGTTAACATTTTCCGGCCCCTGCCCGACGGGGTAGATGGGCTGGTGGATGGTCAGGCGCAGCGGGTGCCAGCAGATGAAGTTGAAGCCGCGCTGACGGGGCAGCACGTCGAACGAGCCGTTGATGGTCAGCGGCACGACGGGCAGCTGCAATTCGTCGGCCAGCGCGAAGGCGCCCTTCCTGAACTGCGCCATGTGGCCGGTAAACGTGCGGGCTCCCTCGGGGAAGACGGCGACGGAGTAGCCTTGGCTCAGTATCTCGCGGGCGTCGTCGTAGGTCTTCTTGATCTTGCTGACGCCACGCTTGTCAACGAATATCTGGTGGGACCGTTCGCAGGCAAAGCCGACGAAGGGTATGCTCCGCAGCTGCCGCTTCATCATCCACTTGAAGTTGCGGCCCAAGTAGCCATAGATGAGGAAGATGTCGAATGCGCCCTGGTGGTTGGCCACGAAGACGTAGGACTGTTCACGCTCCAGATTCTCGCGCCCTTCGACGGCGACGGGCAGCAGCAGCGAACGGACGATGACCTTGGCCCACCAGCGGCCGGGATAGTAGCCCCAGAAGTGGCCGTTGCCGACGGCGCAGCCTATGGCTACCTCCAAAGCGGTGATAATGGTTGAGATGACGAGGACGGGCAGTCCGACGACGAGCTGATAGACGTAATACAGGTATTTCATTTCTTCTTGAGTGTGATGACAACAATTTCGGGCGGCATACCGAAGCGGAACGGAACGACGCCGCCAAGCCCCGAGGTGACGTTGACGGCCCGGGAGCCGGCATAGTACATACCGCTATGCTCGCGGTAGCTGAGCATGGCGGGCGACCAGCCGAAGAGCGAGAACTGGCCGCCGTGGGTGTGGCCGCTGAGGGTCAGCTGGCAATGGGAGTGGGTCAGAATCTTGCGGCGCCACGCCGTGGGGTCGTGCTCGAGCATGACGACAAAGTCCTTCCGGCTGAGTTCCGTGAGTGCCGACGTGATGTCTCCCAACGCCGGGAAGCGCCCCACGCCGTCGTTCTCCATGCCGGCTATGTAGATGTGCTCCTCGCCCCGGCGTATGCGGCGCCAGGTGTTGTTCAGGAGCGACCAGCCCAGGTCCTCCTCGGTGTTCTTCGTCTGCGCCAGGCTATATGCCTTCTGCTGTTCGCTGCCGCCGACGTAGAGCGGATAGTCGTGGTTGCCCATGACGGAGCAGACGCCGTCGTTGGCCTTGAGCCTCTGCAACAGCTTGAGGTGGGGGGCAATCTCGTCAGGGGTCTTGTTCTGCAAGTCGCCCGTAAAGACTATCAGGTCAGGATGTTGCGCGTTGATGCTGTCGATGGCACGGCTCAGGATGGGCTGGCGCCAGCCGTTGAAACTGCCGACATGGGCATCGCCGAACTGCACGATGCGGTAGCCGTCGAAGGAGGCGGGCAGGTCGGCGGAGGCGAACTCCACGCGGCGGACGGTCAGGTCGGATATGCCGAAGAACGTGCCATAGACCAGCACATACCAGCCAAACAGCACGAACAGCAGCGCCGGCAGGCGGAGCCAGCGGCGGCGGGTGCGTCGGCAGAGCAGGAAGAGGGCCAGCGTCAGCAGCAGCATGACGGCAGCCGCGGCCCACAGGTAGGTATCGGGGGCGAAGAGTATCATCAAGGCTGTTTTCACTGTATGTTTCCTCCTAAGAATTTACGCATCAGACTGACGGGGATGCCGCGACGGCGCGCATAGTCGGCCAGCTGGTCGGCGGCAATCTTGCCCACGCTGAAGTAGCGGGCCTTGGGGTGGGCAATCATCAGGCCGCTGACGCTGGCATGGGGCTTCATGGCTCCGCTCACGGTGAGCCGGAGGCCAATCTGACTGAGGTTGAGCACTTGGTCGAGCAGGAAGTTCAGGCTGGTGTCGGGCAGCGAGGGATAGCCGACGGCAGGACGGATGCCCTGCCAACGCTCGCTAAGCATCTCGGCGATGGTGAGCTGCTCGTCGGGGGCATAGCCCCAGTACGACTTCCGCACCTGTTCGTGCAGCCGCTCGGCAGCAGCCTCGGCCAGCCGGTCGGCCAGCAGCTGCATCATCATCTTCTCGTAGGGGTCGCCGTCGAAGTCGGTCTCCAGACCGGCATCGACGGTGGTGGCGAAGATGCCGATTTTGTCTTGCTGACCGACGAAGTCGGCCAGACAGAGGAAGTCGCTGCCCTGCTCCTGTTGGCGCAGGCACGGGATTCTCACGCCGCCGACGATGATGTCGTCGCCCTCGCTGCGGGCGTCGGACAGCTCAAACAGAGCGTGTGTACGGTAGCGGCCGTCGTAGCGCGAGAGGCGCTGCTCGGCCTCAGCCTGCAACTGCCGCCGCTCCGCACGGGGCATACCGTTGGCTCCCCAGGCGTAGAAGAAGTAAATCCAATTGATATAGGGGGCCACCTCGCCGATGCTGTAGTCAACTTTCATTGGGCATGACGGAAACGGAGCGGCTCGCCGATGTAGTCGGCATCGACCTGCCCTCCCTTGTAAACGGTGTGACCATTGCAGAGTGTCTGCTCGACCTGCCACAGATACGTGTGACCCTCCATCGGACTCCACCCGCAGCGGCTCTCGATGCACGACCGCGTCACCGTCCAGGCACGGCCGGGGCGGACGAGCACGATGTCGGCACGGTAGCCGGGACGCAGGAAACCACGCTGCTCGACGCCGAAGAGCTGTGCCGGATTGTGGCACATCAGCTCTGCCAGCCGCTCCAACGTCAGCACGCCGCGGTCGACGAGCTCGAGCATCGTCACCAACGAGAACTGCAGCATCGGCATTCCGCTGGCAGCGCGGGCACAGCCTCCCTCCTTCTGTGCAGGCAGATGGGGGGCATGGTCGGTGGCTACCACCGAGATGCGGCCGTCGGTAAGTGCCTGCTGCAGGGCTTCGCGGTCGCGCTCGGTCTTGACGGCCGGGTTGCACTTGATGCGGGTGCCGAGCCGGGCGTAGTCGCGGTCGCTAAAGTAGAGGTGGCTGACGGTGGCCTCGGCGGTAATCAGTCCTGAATCGCCGATCAGATCGAGCTCGCGCTCCGTCGTCAGGTGAGCCACGTGAAGCCGGGCATGGTGCCGACGGGCAAGCTCCACGGCCAGGCGGGTGCTCTCGTAGCAAGCCTCGGCACTGCGGATTTCCGGATGATGGCTGACGGCCGGGTCGTCGCCGTAGAGTGCCTTTGCACGGGCCATGTTCTGATTGATGATGGCGGTGTCCTCGCAATGCACCATGATGGGCAGCCCCGCTGTGGCGAATATACGGTCGAGGGCTTCACGGCGGTCAACGAGCATATTGCCCGTCGAGGAACCCATGAAAAGCTTGATGCCGGGAATGCGCGACTTGTCGAGCCGGCCGAAAAGGGGGCTGTTGTCGTTGGTGGCACCGAAGAAGAAGCTGTAATTGACGTGGCTCTTTCGGGCTGCAATGCTGAACTTCTCGTCGAGAGCCTCAAGGGAGGTGGTCTGCGGCACCGTGTTGGGCATGTCGAAGTAACTGGTGACACCCCCGGCCGCCGCTGCACGCGACTCGCTGTCGATGTCGGCTTTCTCGGTCAGCCCTGGCTCGCGGAAGTGGACGTGGTCGTCGATGATGCCCGGCAGGACGAAACATCCCGAGGCGTCAATCGTCTCGTCGACTGACACCTCGGGACGTCTGCGCCCTTCTGTGATGGATAGGATATCTTTGCCGTCGACGACGATGGAGCCGTCGAACGTTCTGCCTTCATTGACAATGGTACCGCCCTCAATCAGCCTTCTCATCTGCTTCAGGTACGTTGGTTAGCGGTGCCTGCGGCTGTACTGACAGACGGGACTGCACCGATGGCTGCATACTGTCATTCGGCAGACTGTCCTGCGACTGTTCCTCGCTGGGAGGCGGCAACTGCCCGACCTCGCTGAGACCCGTCTGGCGGGCTTGGTTCTCGGTAGCAATCTGATAGTAGTCCTTGACGTAGGGGTCGTTCTTGAATTTGGCCGTGGCCTTGCTCATGATATGCTCAATCTGCGGTGTGAGGATGGGATAGCGGTAGCCGCTGGTAATCATCATGAAGATGCCGGGACCAAGGACATTGTCGAAGTTGTCGACAATGAAGTTCGTCACCAGACTGTCCTCACGACGGGCAATCTCTGCTGCCTCGCTGCTGAGCTGGACGTTGATAAGTTCCTCCTCTATGCCGTCGAGCAGCATCTGGCTCTGCTTGTGCGACAGCTCGTTCATCTGGTTGTCTAAACGGTTGTGGAAATCAATAAACTTGTAGAGCTTCTCGTTAAGCGGAGTGCCGAACACGGTCTGCGACGCATTGTCAATCTTGATGCCAATCTCACCTTTCTCAAGCACGATGGGCATAATGCTCTCATCGTCCATAAAGAGGTTGGCCATACGGACGGTATCAAGCAGTCCGGCGAAGCGGAACTGGCCGTGAACCACCTCGCACGAGTCGATGTTCTTGAACTCGTTGTCCTTGATGGCTTTCAGGTACAGTTTGCTGCCATCAAGGGCCGAGACCGACGACGAGCCTTGCACCGAATAGCTCTCGGCACACGACACCAACGTACTGGCAATAATCAATGCGTAGACAATTCTCCTCATAGTGTATTTGTTTCCAACGCTGCAAATGTACGATGTTATATTGAAGTACGAAAAAAAATTTGCGCAATTTAAAACAATTGCGCAATCTTTTATAGTTTTTTTGCCTCTTTCTCCAGTTCGTGGCCTATTCGGTGGGTTGTATAGAGCTGAAGTATCGCCGCAATGAGCAGCGTCACCACCCACTTGTTGTACACATATTGAAGGTAGGTAATATGGCTCAGACCGAACACGTTTTCCTGACTGGCGAACATCAGGACGGCCGACAACAGGAACAGCACGTCGCTGAGCAACATGATGCGGCGAAGGCGGCGGATGACGAAGCTCGTACCCTCGTAGCGCTGAAGCATCTGCATCGACGCGAAACCCAAAGTGCCAAATGCAAAGACATAGGGAGCCAGCCACCACTGCAGCAGGCTGGCACCGGCACCCACCACCATCAGGAGGGCACCGACGAGGAAGATGGCGTTCTGCCAGTTATTCAGCTGTCTCATTGTCGTTGGCTATTGACTGGAACTCACGGTTATCGTCGCTCAGCACGAAGATGTCCTCGTCGTCGTGCTTCATAAAATAGCGTTCACGGGCTATGCGCTCCATAACCTTCGGGTTATGGTTCAGTTCGCGGATCTGGCGCATATCGTCCTCGTAGCGCTTGGTGTATTCCTCTATTTCGTCGGCCAGAGTACCTATATAATACTTATTGTGGAGATGCGCCAACAGGCTGTTCTCGCCGACAAAGCCCACCAACACGACGCCTATCACCGTGATGACAGCGTACTTGACAAACGGCAGGTTCCACACACGAACCACGCCCGACAGAAATTTCTTCATGATCTTCATAACACTCCTCACTTTTTCTTCTCACGTTTCACTTCTCATGTATCTTCACGCCAGTTCAAGGTCAAAGATTTCACGCAGCTTCCCAACCGAAGGATTAGCCTTTAACATCTCATCAAACTGTTCGCCGCGCGTCAGGATCTTCACCTCTTCACGATGCTCGTCAACCCGGATGGACAGCTCGATGCCGCTGTTGTGAAGGTAAATCTTCAGCGTGTTCTGGATGCTGCCACGTATCTTCTCCATCTCGGCCTGAATCAGTTCGTTTCCGACCACCACTTCAACCTTGGGCAGTTCGGTAATGACAGGCGTCATGTTCTTCATTCGTGTAGCGATGCCTACCAGCTTCTGCGGCATACGGTTGCACATCGACATCCATTGCAGTTCCAGGTCGTCCTGGGTGAAAGCAGATTCTTCGTTCTCTATATTCTGGTCCGCGCCAACCGTACCGGGCAGTATGGTCATCTTCCGGTTAGCTGACTTGCGGAGATTGTTCCAAGACAGCCCCAACGACCCAGCCTTTACCTTCTGTGGCGGAGCGACTGCGGGAGTTGGCTCCCCGGGAGTAGAGTCCTTGGCTGACGGTACAGTAACCGCCGGAGATGCCGGCTGAACCGGCTCTTTCGTCTGACTCGGCGTCGCTGCCACGGCTACCTGCGGGGCCGCTGTCTGGGGCTGCGACTGCTTGATCAGTTGCTTAAACAGGGATTTCAGTCTTCTGGGCCTACGCCCACTGGCCGGCCCCTCGTCGGGCTGGGTGATCTGTGCCACCTCTATCAGCGTCAGCTCTACCAGCAGCCGCTTGTTCGACGACTGGCGGTAGCCCAGGTCGCACTGGTTCATCACCTGCAATGACTTATACAAAAAAGGCGTAGGACACCGCTGGGCCTGCTCTTGATAGCGCTGGCACTGCTGTGCGCTCACTTCGAGCAAAGGCAGCGTCTGCGGATCCTTGGCCATCAGCACATTGCGCACATGCTTGGCCAGCCCCTGAACGAGCAACCCGCCGTCGAACCCCTTGTTGATGATGTCGTTCAGCAGCACCATCGCCTCGCTTACCTTGTTCTCAAGTGCATAGTCCACAAGCCGGAAGTAGTACTCCGAGTCGAGCACGTTCAGATCCTCTATCACCTTCTGGTAGGTGATGTTGCCCTGACAGAACGACGCGGCCTGGTCGAAGATGGAGAGTGCATCGCGCATACCGCCATCAGCCTTCTCGGCTATCACGGCGAGCGCCTCCTCCTCATACCCGATGCCCTCCTTCTCGGCCACATGCTTCAGGTGGTCGATGGTGTTGGCCACCGTCATGCGCTCGAAGTCGTAAATCTGGCAGCGGCTCAGGATGGTGGGCAGAATCTTGTGCTTCTCGGTCGTTGCCAGAATGAATATGACATGAGCGGGCGGCTCCTCCAGCGTCTTCAAGAAGGCGTTGAAAGCCGCCGTCGACAGCATATGGACCTCGTCGATGATAAAGACCTTGTACTTGCCCAACTGCGGCGGGATGCGCGTCTGCTCCATCAGCGTCTTGATATGCTCCACCGAGTTGTTCGAGGCGGCATCGAGCTCGAAGATGTTGAGCGAACGCTGCTCGTTGAACGACTGGCACGACTCGCACTCGTTGCAGGCCTCGCCCTCGGCCGTCGGGTTCTGGCAGTTGATGGCCTTGGCAAAGATGCGGGCACACGTCGTCTTACCCACCCCGCGAGGGCCGCAGAACAGGTAGGCATGAGCCAGCTTTCCCGACTTCACAGCATTCTTCAGCGTCGTCGTCAGGGCCGACTGGCCTACCACCGTGTCGAACGACATGGGGCGGTACTTTCGTGCCGAAACAATATACTCCATAAATAGCGTTTTGGTTTTAGGCTGCAAAAATAAGCAATATTTTCCAAAACGCCAAACAATAATGGACCAAATTATAGAAGAAAAAAACAGTCCGTCATGACGGACTGTTTGTTTTGCAGGAGACTCGCCCCCTATCGGCACCCGCACAATCTGGCACAAAAAGTCAAATCAGCGGCATACCTAACTGCTTACACTCCTGACGCATATCGTCAGGCCAAATCGAAGCCTGAATCTCACCGATATGAGCCTTGTGCAACAATACCATACAGAGGCGACTCTGGCCGATACCGCCGCCGATGCTGAGCGGCAGACGGTCGTTCAGCAGCTGCTGGTGGAAGTAGAGCTGCTGGCGCTCCTCCCGATGCTCGATTTCCAGCTGACGAAGCAACGACTCCTTGTCAACGCGGATGCCCATCGACGACAACTCGAACGAACGGCCCAGCACGGGATACCATATCAGGATGTCGCCGTTCAGGCCCTTGCGGCCGTCCTCGGCCACCGTCGACCAGTCGTCGTAGTCGGGAGCGCGGCCGTCGTGCTTCTCGCCGTTGGCTAACTTCCCGCCAATGCCTATTACGAATACGGCACCGTAAGCCTCGCAGATGGCATCCTCGCGCTCCTTCGGCGTTTTGTCGGGATACATCTTCAGCAGTTCCTCAGCGTGTATGAATTTAATCTTCTCGGGCAGGAAGGGCTTCAGTTGCGGATAGGTCTCGCAGGTCAGGTACTCCGTGCGGCGGATGGCAGCGTAGATGCGCTCCACGACGTTCTTCAGGAAAGTCAGCGTGCGGTCCTCACGACGGATGACGGCCTCCCAGTCCCACTGGTCAACATAGAGCGAGTGCAGGTTGTCCAGCTCCTCGTCGGCACGGATGGCGTTCATGTCGGTATAGATGCCGTGTCCGGGCTCTATCTGGTACTCTGCCAGCGACAGGCGCTTCCACTTGGCCAGCGAATGCACCACCTCGGCCTTGGCATCGCCCAAGTCCTTGATGGGGAAAGTCACAGCCCGCTCCACACCGTTCAGGTCGTCGTTGATTCCCAGTCCCTGCAGTACGAAGAGCGGCGCCGTTACGCGGCGCAGCCGCAGCTCCGTAGAGAGGTTCTGCTGGAAGAACTCCTTGATCAGTTTTATACCCTGTTCCGTCTGTTTCGTATCAACCAGACGCTCATAGCTAATTGGTTTTATCAGTTTACTCATAAATATTTATTTTCAAATTTGCGTGCAAAGGTAAGCATAAAATATTAAATTGCAAACAAAGTCGCCAATTATTTTTGCAAAATGACACAGATGACTGATTTTTGCTAACTTTCTGCGTCCATGCTCGCACAGTTAACAAATTATAATTCTCAATCCTCTATTCGCAATTCTCAATTTATTGTAGTACCTTTGCACCCGCAAACAGCAAGGTCCCGTAGCTTAGCTGAATAGAGCGTCAGATTCCGGTTCTGAAGGTCTTGGGTTTGAATCCCAACGGGATCACAACGAAAAAGCCGCTGATAGTCAGCGGCTTTTTCGTGAGTATTCTCAATAAGCGTGTTCGTCATGCCTGAGCAGCGATTTTAAAGTAAGCCAGATGATGCGTATGTCGAGCCAGATGCTCCAATGTTCCATATACCAGATGTCACGTTTCACACGGCCTTCCATCTGCCACAGTTCGGAAGTCTCGCCACGGTATCCCGTCACCTGTGCCCAACCGGTAACTCCGGGCTTCATGAAATGGCGCACCATATATTTATCTATCAGATGTGAGTACATCTCGGTGTGAGCCAGCATGTGGGGACGCGGACCTACGATGGACATATCGCCTTTCAACACATTCCAGAACTGCGGCAGTTCGTCAATATTCGTCTTGCGCATGAAATTGCCGAAAGCATATTTGCGGGGGTCGTTCTTGGTGGCCTGCACCCTGTCAGCATCACTGTTAACGTGCATGGAGCGGAACTTATACATGATGAACTCACGGCCGTCGATACCTGTACGCAGTTGCTTGAAGAGTATCGGCCCAGGACTCTGACTCTTGATGATGACTGCTATGACGGGGAGGAAGGGTAGCATCACCAGCAAGGCAAGTGTCGACACAGTAATATCGAACAAGCGTTTGACAAGCCTGTTGACAGGGTTCTCCTGCGGGTTCTCGTAGGTGACATAGACTTCGACGTCGTCAATCAGCTCGCGCTTCAAGTTGATGCCCAACGTCTCAACCGATACCGGTACGTAATAGAACCTGACCATGTGCTGGTCGCAGAAGCGTGACAGTCTGTTCACCTTTTCTCGCTCACGGCGGGATATACAGACGTACATATCATCGCCGATTTGGAGCTTCGCAGGATTGTCAAGATTATCCATCAGCTGTTCCAGAGACCCTAACCGGGTGAACTCATTCTCCTGCAGGTCGCCGTAGTAGCCCAACATCCGATAACCCGTCGTTGCGTCGTCGAGGAGTTTCTTGTATAAGTTGATAAGTTCCGGATCAGAGCCGACAAAGGTCACCGTACGGCTGTTTCGGCCTATCTGACGGTAACGTCTGATGATCTGGCGCTCGACAAACCCGATAGAAATTATGAGGAAGAACATGACGATGCCCATCTCAACAAGCAGGTAGCCAACAGGCAGTCTCAGGTCAACAACCTTCATCAGCAAGTACGACAGAACGGTATGCAGAATCGTCACGTACACCACACGCTCCAAGATATCGGCCGCCGACACCACCCGTCGATGGATGATGGTGGGCAACTGATACTCGGTGATGACCAGGCTGCAGAAGCATACCAGCGCAAACACCTCGACACGGTCGTAGCGCCATTCTGACATATCAGGATGGCAGTAATAAAATAGAATAAGGATAAGCCCCAGTATCAGGAAGTCAAACAGTATGACTACCCATTTGATCAGGTTGTTGGTTTGATTGTTTCTGCTCACGGTCAAAAGATAAAATCAACGATGGCGTATGCGCCAGAAGAAATGATACCAGCGGAACACAGGTTCCCACAGACATTCCGAGGGAAAGTAAGAGAAGAATCGCCCGTCGCGCTTCAGGCGCTGCACGTTTTTCGCCAACTGGCTGTGAGTGTTTGCAAGGCGCTGGTCGAAATGGCCGAAATTGCCAGCCAGAAGCATTTCGTCCAGAAGGAACCGCCCCCGCCGTGCGTCGGCAGTAACGAGCAGCATATCCTCCGATGCGCCGAGAGCCTCTTTCAGGACATACATCACGGCCGTGGCCACATCGTATAATCCGAAGTCACGCAACATCTGTTCGTCGTGCAGGCGCTCTTCACGCGAGAAGCCCCGCTTCAGCAGATAGTAATAGTCGATGATCTGCCGCAGGCCTATTCCTTCGTGGAGTATGTGCTTTGAGATATGTGCCACCTGATAAATGCGGTTGAAGGCGTCGGTCGGCACGGGTATGGTGCCGGCACTGTCAGGGAGCGCCACCAGGTGGGCACACTGCTCAGCGGCCTGTTCGCTAAACCAGCCCTGCAACCGACGATTACGAATCAGATTGTTCATAAAAGCCGGTCGGTAATGCACCTCAACAGGAATATCTCCTACCGACTGGAAGTCGATATGGTGGTACATCGGTTTAGCCTCGGGGTTCGTCTGTCTGCCCAGTTTGATAATCGAAGGAATATCGCCCCTCACCCAAATATCAATGTCGCCGGGAATGCGTGCCATCGGATTGGGATAAATCAGTGCATTGCCCTGCCCTTTCAGGACGCAACAGTCGTAGCCTTCTCTTTGCAGACGTTTCACGACCTTCGCACAGGCAGCATTCGTCTGTCTGTTGACTTCGGCAATCTGCCCAGTCTGGAGAAGCCAGGTCAGCCTCACCTCGTCGGACAGCGAAACGGCAGCCGACATTCGGATAACGCCCTGGCAGAGAACTCCCGTCAGCGACTGCTCGGCAGCCATCACGTTGACGGCCTCCCACTCGTCGTCGGCGATGATTGGCGGCTCCTGCTGCTCACCAAGGGAGTAGCGCAACAAGCTGAAGAACTTCTCGGCAGTCGGGGTCATCAGTCAGTCTTTGTAGAAGTCGGCGTACCATTCGGCAAAGGCACGCAGGCCGTCACGCAGCGACGTCGAGGGTTTGAATCCGAAGTCACGCTCCAGGGCCGATGTATCAGCATACGTCACAGGTACGTCGCCAGGCTGCATGGGCACCAGCTTCTTGTGGGCCTCGAAGTCGTAGTCCTCGGGCAGCACCTTGGCACGTATCAGCTCCTGCTGCAGGATGTCGACAAACGTCAGCAGGTTCTCGGGCTGGTTGTTGCCGATATTATATACGGCGTAGGGCGGCAACGGCAGGCCATCCTCGCCCTGACGTTTCTCGGGAGCGCCCTGCATGATGCGCACCACTCCCTCGACAATGTCGTCGACGTATGTGAAGTCGCGCTTGCAGTTGCCGAAATTGAATATCTGGATGGTATCGCCGCGGCGGAGTTTGTCGGTAAAGCCGAAGTACGCCATGTCGGGCCGTCCGGCAGGGCCATATACCGTGAAGAAGCGAAGCCCCGTCGAGGGGATGTTGTAGAGTTTGGAGTAGGCATGGGCCATCAGTTCGTTCGACTTCTTCGTGGCGGCATAGAGCGAGACGGGATTGTCTACCTTGTCGTCCGTGCTGTAGGGCACCTTCTTGTTCGACCCGTAAACCGACGACGAGCTGGCATAGACCAGATGCTCGACTGGAAAGTTACGACAGGCCTCCAGAATGTTGTAGAAGCCTATCAGGTTCGACTGAATATAGGCATCGGGGTTGGTAATCGAGTAGCGCACACCGGCCTGGGCTGCCAGGTTGGCCACCACCTGGGGGTTGTACTCACCGAAGATGGCATCGATGGTAGCCTTGTCGGCAATGTCGCCCTTGACGAACTTCCATGTCGTACCCTCTGGAACCGCGTTGTCTATTTCCCGGAGCCGGAAATCCTTCAAGGTCACATCATAGTAGTCGTTCATGTTGTCGATGCCAATGACAGTGGCACCGTCAGTGTCTTTGAACAGGCGTTTCACCAGATTGCTGCCAATAAACCCGGCTGCACCTGTCACTAAGATCGTCTTGTGATTCAAGTCAACTCTTTCCATATTTCTCTACAGCTTCGTAATAAGTGTCCAGCGAACCGATGTCGAAGCGCCCGGCACTCATCGGCCAGGCATGCATCACCGTATGCTCCACCATATAGTGTGCCAGATTGCCCGGTGCATCCTTGCCACAGCCGTTCTCCACCGAATGGCGAACAAGCTCTAGGTCGTGCTTCTTATATATATAAAAAGGAGGAACAGCCCAGTGGCTCTTCGGCTCCAGTGGCTTCTCCTCCATATTAAGCACACGCATCTGGTCATCGACGACAATGACGCCCGTCCGTTGCAGTTTCTCTATCGAAGGCTGTTCATGGCACATGATGCACGACGTACCCTTCTCATTAGCAAAGTCCACAAATTCCTGGAACGAGAAGAACAGCAGGTTGTCGGCCGCTACGACCAACAGGTCAGAAGACCCTCCTAAATCCTCCCTGTTTAGGGAGGACTTTGCCCGTTCATCAAGCACATCAAGTGCATATAACAAATCGCACACTGCTCCAAGTCGCGTCTCGTTGGTCTCTGTGCCGTCATCGATGATGGCTACTGGTTTCGTATAGTGCTGCTCAGCGGCCCATTGGCGGAAGATGGGAGCAAAACGATGGTTCGTCACGATGACGTGCTCGTCGATGTCGGGAATCGTGTCAATGTCATCCAGCATCCGGCCAAGAATCGTATTTTCCCCTATCTTCAGCAAAGGCTTCGGGAAGTTGCGGGTCAGCTCGCCAAGCCTCGTCGCATACCCCGCTGCAATAACTATGTTCTTCATACTAAAGACCCTCCTAAATCCTCCCTGTTTAGGGAGGACTTTCTTATTACGTTCGTCAGTCTCTCCATCACCTGTTCTGTATCAAACAACACCTGTTCATTGGAAAATCTAATTACATGATAGCCTTGACCTTCAAGCCACTCCGTGCGAATAGCGTCTAATTTTTGTTATTCTTCCGTGGTATGGTAGCCTCCGTCTATTTCAACTACAAGTTTACTTTTACGGAACAAGAAGTCAACAATGTAATCACCTATAATATGTTGCCTCAGACACCTCTGACCAAGAGCATTACCCTTGACCAATGACCAAAACATATTTTCAGCCTCAGTCATAATCATGCGGTTACTCTTAGCATTTGCTTTTAGTAACCCATACTCCATTGAATCAGCAGCCATCCATTGCTTTTTCATAGGGTATCATGTTCTCCCCCTCAGCAGGGGGAGTTAGAGAGGGTCTACGAATCTCGCCCCATCATCGGGTTTCACCCAGAACACCTGGAACGTTTTCTCATATTCCGGAAACATCTCAAGATAGCGCTGCGTCAGCTGCTTCTCCACCTCGTCTTTACAGGCAACATCAACCAAGGCGATACAGGCTCCCTTAAAGCCCGCCCCAGAGAAGCGGCCGCCCCAGACACCAGGCAGACTCCGCATAATCTCGTAGATGGCAATCAGCTCAGGACTGCCACACTCATAATTGTGGATGCTGCTCTCGCAGGAGTCGAAACTGAGCTTACCGAACAGCTTCAGATTGCCCGTCTCCCAGGCTGTCACGCCCTGGCGCACCCGGCGGTACTCCGTATAGAAGTGCTCTGCCCGACGGGCGAACCTTGCCGGCATGGCGATACGGGTCTTCTCGTAGGTAGCCTTCGGAATGTCGCGCAGGAACGTCTTGTCGAACGTCTTCAGCGGCTGGTCGGTATAGGCCAGCATATTCCATGCCGCCGTCTTGCACTCATAGACGCGCAGGTTGTAGTCGCTGTTCACCAGACTACGGGTCAGGCCCGAGAAGAAGATGCCAATCTCGAACTCTGGCATATCCTTGTTCTTCTTGATGATGCGGTAGTCGTTCGAGTCGCAGTCAAGGAACAGCAGCCCGTCCTTGCGGCCAAGAGCAATACATGCCTGGTCGAGCAGTCCGTTGTTCAGGCCAATATACTCACGCTCGGCCTCCGAGGCAATCTGCACCACCTCGAAGGGCTGCAGCCTGATGCCGTTAGCCTTAGCAAACGCCATGACGTAGGCGATGAGCACGGCTGCCGACGACGACAGTCCACCTACAGGCAACGAGCCTTGAATGACACCATCTATGCCATGCAGCAGTTCAAACCGCCTGCGCAGCGCATACTTGGCGCCACGGGCATAGTCGCCCCAGTGTTGCTCACGAACCTGCGACGGCTTGTCGATCTCAAAGCTGACGTCACCCTCAAAGGTTCTCGACGTCAACAGCACCTTGCTGTCTTCACGCACATTGAACCACAGGTCGACACCCTTGTCAATGGCGAAGCCCGTCACCAGTCCATGCTGGTGATCCACATGCGCCCCTATCGGGCACACCCTATAGGGTGCAAATATATGGTGCTGATATCCTTCCATCCTACTTCCCGCGTTTTGGCTTTCGTTATCGTTTTGGTTCCCGTTCACCAAACGCCTTCTCACCCCCCTTGTCCAGCTCCTCATAGACCGAGTTGTTGCTCTTGTACTCCGGCACGATCTCCTTCATCTTCGCCACAGTAGCCATGTCGTCATACTGCTTAGAAACAGCTATCAGCTCGTCTATCTGCCGCGACACCTCGCTGAAGTCGTACTCACGCACTTCGGCAATGCGTATCTTCTCATGGAAAGTCGGCTTCGTGCTCTCCTGGGCGTTGAGCACCTCCTCGTAGAGTTTCTCACCGGCACGCAGTCCCGTGTACTTGATTTCCACATTCTCAGCCCCCGAGAGCCGGATCATGCGCTTGGCGAGGTCGGCAATCCTTACGGGCTTACCCATGTCGAAGACAAAGATCTCGCCGCCATTGCCCTTCGTACCAGCCTCTAACACCAGCTTACAGGCTTCGGGAATCAGCATGAAGTATCTGATGATGTCAGGATGAGTCACCGTCACCGGACCGCCTTTCTTAATCTGCTCACGGAACAACGGAATAACCGAGCCGTTCGAGCCCAGCACATTGCCGAAGCGGGTTGTCACGAACTGCGTCTTGCCCTGCTCTTTGCCGTGCTGGATAGCATGGTTCAGGCTCTGAACATAGATCTCGCAGATGCGCTTCGAACAGCCCATGACATTCGTCGGATTCACGGCCTTGTCGGTCGACACCATCACAAACTTCCTCACGCCGTACTTCACACTCAGGTCGGCAATCACCTTCGTACCGTAGATATTGTTCTGCACAGCCTCCGAGGGGTTGTTCTCCATCATCGGCACATGCTTGTAGGCAGCGGCATGGAACACATAGTCGGGCTTGAACTCCCTGAAGATTCGCTCCATGCGGTCAGCCTTGCAGATGCTCGTCACCACCGTCTCGGCATTCACCTCAGGATAGTCGCGGGCCATCATCAGCCTGACGTCGTGCTCTGGCGTCTCGGCCTGGTCAATCAGCACCATTGCCTCCGGCTTATAGCGGGCAATCTGTCTCACCAGTTCGCTGCCTATGCTGCCCGCCGCACCGGTAATCAGGACGCGACGGCCGCTAAGCAGTTCGCCCATCGCCTTCATGTCAACCTTGATCTCATCGCGGGGCAGCAGGTCTTCCACGCTCACCTCTTTCAGTTGGAGATCCCCCACCCCGCCGTCTTCCTGCAAGTCGGCGGCACTGAGCTCTCTGGCGTTCTGGGCCATGAAAATCTTCACCCCTGAGGCCAGCAGTTTGTCCTGCAGGTCCGGATTATTGCGGAAGCTCTCTGTCTGCAACGGCGAGACCAGCACAGCCTTGATTTTCAGCCTATTGATGATTGGCTCCAAATCGTCGGTCGCGCTATACACCTTCTCGCCCATCACCAAGTTATGCTTATAGGAGTTATCTGGAGCAATAAAGCCCTTCAACACAAAATGCTTCGGGCTCTGGGCACGGATGTTCTTCGCCAGTCCGATGCCACCCTCCTGCACGCCATAGATCAGTGTACGCAATGTCCAGCCGTCGGTCATCGCCACGTCGTAGAAGGTCTTCACCAGAGCCCTCATGCCCCACATCAACGCCGTGCCGATGACATACATCAGCACGATATGGCGGAAGTGCAAGTGATAGAACACACTTGTGGGGAATCTGTAGACGAAGAAATGCCAAGCAAAGGCGACAGCCAGCGACACCCCGTTGGCGTATGCTACGTGCATCAGGTCCACAAACGACGAATAGCGGACAATGCCGGCGTAGGTATGGAACATACGGGCACCGACGAGGCAGGGCACCACATACATACAAAGCGTCTTGACCAGTAGCAAGAAGTCAACCTCCACCTGTTGGCGATATATAAATATAAAATAGGTGAAGAGGCCTGCCACCAGCATGAGCACCAGGTCAAGAATCAGGATGCACCAGTATGGCAGCGCCTTCTTGCTGAAATACCAATTTATAAATTTCTTAAATGGATTCATATTACGACAGCTTCTATCCTTCAATAGCGTTAACAATCGTATCGATGATACGCTTCACGTCATCATCCTTCACGCACGGTCCGGAAGGCAGGCAAAGCCCCTGCCTGAACAGTTGCTCGCTGACCCCGTTCACGTAAGCCGGGGCATCCTTATACACCGGCTGCTTGTGCATCGGCTTCCACAGCGGACGGCTCTCAATCTGCTCCTTGTCCAACGCAAGGCGCATGGCCTCCACGTTCCTGTTCGGTTCACAGTCTGTATGCACGGAGCCCCCGCCGTGCACCACGCCGGCCGCGCCGCCCACGGCACCCTGCACGGCCTCGGCGTATGCCTGTTCCTCGCCTTTCACCTTCAGGTCCTCGTCTAACAGGATGGTCGAGAGCCAGAAGTTCGACTCCATACCCTCCTGTTCGTCGTGGAACGTGATGCCCTTCACACCTTCAAAAGCCTCCTTGTACATCTGCGCTATATGCCGGTGATGACTGATATGGTCCTCAGCAACTGTCATCTGGCCGCGGCCTATGCCGGCACAGACATTACTCATACGGTAGTTATAGCCGATGGCCTCATGCTGGTAATACGGATAAGCCTCACGGGCCTGGGTGGCATACCACATGATCTTCTGCTTGGCCGCCATGTCAGGACAAATCAGCGCACCTCGTAATCATCTTGTTGCCATTGAACGACAGCACGCCGTATTCACCGAACGTGCCCAGCATCCGTCCGCCGAACCGCGAACCGAAGCCCTCGGCGGCATCCTCCACCACGGGAATCCCATAGCGGTTGGCTATCTCCATGATACGGTCTATCCTGTAAGGCATACCATACAAGGCGACGGGGACAATCGCCTTCGGCTTCTTCCCCGTCTTGGCGATGCGGTCTTTGATTGCCTCCTCCGTCAGCTCCGGGTCCATGTTCCAGGTATCCCGTTCTGAGTCCACGAACACCGGCGTCGCTCCCAAGTAGGTTATCGGGTGCGACGAAGCGCAGAACGTAAACGACTGCACAATAACCTCGTCGCCCGGACCGACGCCGCAAGCCAGCAGTCCCAAGTGAACGGCTGCCGTGCCGGAGCTGAGGGCCACCACCTCTTTGGAAGCCTGTCCGCTTTGCCCCTTGCAATCATCACTTCTCACTCCGGCCACAAACGCCTTCAGGTCGTCCTCAAACCCGTTCACATTCGGTCCGAGTGGCACCACCCAGTTCGTGTCGAAAGCCTCCTTCACATATTTCTGTTCCATCCCCGCCTCGCTCATGTGAGCCAGACAAAGGTAAATTCTTTTTTGTGTCATATTTTGGTTTATAATAGTTTCCTTCCCGTTACTTTTTGCTTTATGTAAAGCCAAGCATAGTTCCCCAAGAGAGCCAAGTAAGACTCTCCCTTGAATACGATCTGGTGCTTCCAGCGATTATTAAGAAACATCTGAAGTTCATACACAAGAAAACGCAAACTGTTTTTCTTATAAGGATTTACCGAATCCTGAGTTACGATGCTCTTCCATACCCTTTCCGTAGTTTCACCTTCGAGCGGTTCTATTGGGCAGTCTATTGTCAGTCCCAGCTTCGTCTCTAAGATAGCCTGAATCATACGAGGAAATTCTGGCATTCCTGCTTTTTCATACAATCCAAACGTCTTCGTCCAGTCAACAGCAGAAGAATATTCCCTGAGGAAGAGCGCCCAGTCGTACAGCATCCTTAAAGCGACTGACTCTGAAAAGAAGTGAATCGCCATGTGACGCATCAGGAAAATGGCATTCATGGTTGGCGACATCCGATAGGCATTGTCAGCTTCCCCGTTCTCAAACTTGAACGGATACTGATAACCCTCGGAGGCTGCAAGTGTCTTCAGCTCATCATCAAGCAACAGATTTCCCCGATGATTCTGCCGGTCAAGAAAATCGTAATGATTCTCAAGCAATATGCCGCCACAACTGGCCTGGGTATGGTGGTTGAAATACTCTGACGTTTCGATGCCCGCAGTTTTCAGGACCTTGATGCTCTCATCAGACTTGCCAAACATATAGTAATCGATGTCACCGAATACGCGCAGTTGGGGATCTGGATAAAGCAGAGCCGTAGTTGCACCTTTCATAAACAAAATGTCAAGCCCGGCACGTTTGAAGAGCAACGCCATGCGTTCCATCAGCAGCAACCGTTTCTGGAACTTACCCTTCGACCGTTCACTTGTACCATACCACTTGATAAACACCCGCCTGATTTCCGGATCCAGGAACGTCACATCACTAAAGCTTGATATGACAACCGGCAACATACCATGAATAGAAGCCAGCTTGAACAGGGCCTCAAGATTCTCAGCACTCGGCCATGTTGTGGAGGATTGCTCGCTCTTTATCCCAAACAGCACTTCGTTGCAACGGCTAATTATCCAGTCAATATTCATCTCTCTACAATGTCAATCAGTTCTTCAATACACTCTATCTTATACTTTGGCAGATAGTCACTCTCAAGACTGAAGTCTTGTTTGTGAACATTTCTCCCGTCATCCAGCAGGCATACCGTGCTCCACCCTAATCGATTCGGCGCAACGAAATCCTTGACAGGATTATCACCGATATAATAATAAGAACACTGCGGATAGCGTTCCATCAGTGCATAAAAAGGTTGCTCCATCGGTTTCGTCCAACCAGTCTCCTCAGATATAAGCACATCTTCTTTTTCAAACAGCATATCTATGCCCAAAGCCTGTAACTTATGATGTTGAGCCACCGAACGTCCATCGGTAATCATCCCCAACACGCACGACCGTTTCAGCTGTTCCAATACAGTCCGTGTTGCTTCGTCTAATTGAATCTGTGGCACATGCTTCCTATACTTCTCCAAGAAATAACTTATTGAGTTGTCTAACTCATATTCACAGATAAGCCTTTCAAAGACGTTTTCCCCCTCCTGCCACCATGTCCACATTTTTTCATAGACATCAGTTTGCTTGCATTGACTTGCAACACCATCGGCGATTTCGGTATAGGCCGATTTCAGATAGTCCACTTCTTTATACAAGGTGTCATCAAGGTCAAAGACTACCACCTTACTCTGCATCATACACGATGACATCATTGTCATACCTTAACATCAGGGTTTTATCAAGCCATTCGTCAGAATAGTCAACAGTCTCGCCCAGCAGATATTCACCAATAACATAATCTGCAAAGTTTGCTTTTGCATAATAGCTCAAAGGGAATCCTCCACCAAAACGTGGGTTGATTTCTATTCCTTTAATGTCGTTGTCTTTGTCCCGATAGAACAATTGCAGACAAATACAACCTCTGACTCCCGGCAACGTATCCATACGTTCCTTCAGGAATTCCAAAATATAATTCTTACGAGTAATTCCTTTGTTTATTTCCCCGGCTCTGATCTCAATACGTTCACGTGGGACAATGCCCTTTACCTTACCGTCTTTGCCGTAGTACATATCCACCGTGAACTCCTTATACTCCTGCTTGTCTATATACTCCATAAACAACAGTTTGGGGTCTTCAAGTATTGCTTTGGTCAGCTCACTTTCGTCTTTGATGACATGTATGTTCGTACTTAACGATCCGTCATAAGGCTTCGCAAACATCGGAAAAACCGGATGGTATTTGTCTACAGCACTGGGAACAGGAATGCCCAACGCTTTCAAATACGTTTCCGTAAGGCGCTTGTCTCTGCAAATCTTTATAAACTCGACATTCGACAGTGCCAACTGCACGCCATGTTCAGCAAAAACCGGCCTGTTCTTAGAGAGGATTAACAATTCTGTATCTATCGTCGGTATAATCACACCTACATCCTCTTCTTCACAAATCTTCAGAAGTTCCTCTATATAACCGTCCGCAGTGCAACGGGAGACCCGAAAACACTTGTCTGACACGACACCTGCCGGTGCCATTTCCGGCTTCATGTCCGTGGTATAGACTTTTGCTTCCAGCCCATGTTCCTTCAGTGTCCTCTGGAAAATCTGCACCAGAACGACCCGCTTCCCAGCTGATGTAATAAGTATATTTTTCATTTTCAATTACGTCCGTTAAAAGGCTCCATAGTAGCCCATGTCCCTCCGACTTGGTTAATATCTTCCCTATACAGCACTTTCTTAATTGTTATCCAAATAACCTTCAAGTCTGTCAATAGTGACACATGGTCAACATACCACACGTCAAGCTTGAATTTCTCTGTCCACGAAATGGCATTACGGCCATGACACTGTGCCCATCCACTGATACCGGGTCGGACTTCATGCCGCCGCGCCTGTTCCTTATTGTATAATGGAAGATACTGCACCAACAGCGGACGCGGCCCTATCAATGCCATATCACCCTTCAGCACATTGATCAGCTGCGGCAGTTCGTCTATCGACGTCGAGCGAACGAACCTTCCCGCCTTTGTCAGACGATCTGCGTCAGGCAGCAGTTCACCATTCTCATCCCGCTCGTCCGTCATGGTCTTAAACTTGATAACCTTGAAAATCTTAGCATCCTTCCCCGGCCGTTCCTGAAAGAAAAACGCCCCTGCCCCTTTGTTGGCAAAGTGCAGCCAAATTGTCACCACTAACAAGATAGGACTAATGCATATCAGCGCAACGAGCGAGATGCAAAAATCAAAGACTCGTTTAAAGAAGTTTTTATACATAAGTATATCTATCAGATGTGTGAATTTACCTTCCGCAACTTATCGATATTTATCATCATCATAATACCACAGGTCACCTTCAAATGATTCACCAACAGCTTTCTTCAGCAAAGCCCTCGTCTTTCCGGTAGAAGTCCGCAATTGCGCAGAAGGTATGACATGCCCATGCCTGTCTGTATGGTTTTTAGCCCTGTGCCGAACGTCGCCATGCTTATCGTTAAACACATAATGACGATACGGGAATCGATGACAACTCTACCATCGCGATTAAGCACACGGGCTACATACCATGACATTAGGTATCGTAACGCTTGTAAAACTGTTGATTTTCCTGCGCCGTTTTCACCTGCAAAAAGATTCATCCGCCCACCTAAACGAACATTTAGATGGCGTATTCCTCTGAAATTGTCTATAATTAATGATTCTATCATAACGTTATGCTCTTATTTCTCAACAATTTTGCAATCCTGAACCGTTATTCCCTCACGAATCACCTTAGCAGGATTGCCTGCAACAATACAATGATCAGGCACATCCTTTGTCACCACACTTCCAGCCCCAATGACGACATGGTTTCCAATTCTCACACCAGGCAGAATTATACTATTGATTCCAACTATCACATTATTACCTATATAAGTGTCTGCTTTCAAGTCTCGACATGCATCATGAGACAAAATAATTGCCCCCCCCCAGTATATTGCAGTTGTCGCCTATATGTATACCCTCAGGATATATATTTTTGTCCAGTTTCGCTTTGCGGTTGATTCCCGTATTTTGACCTATATCCATATGATAGATTGTCCTGTATTTCCAGGCTGTAAAAGCACGAAAGAGCAGGTATATCTGCACTCGGATTAATTTTATTACTTGTAAAAACATTTAAAAAGAATTTACTGTCAATTATACAATATTCAGAAGGCTTGATAGATGCCACCTGTACCACCAGCGAAAAGAAGGCATTTACCCTTATAGAAGTCAATATCTTCAGGTTCGTTAATTGTCACTTTGCTTAGGTCAATGCTCTTCACCAACTTCTTCTTTTTCAAGTCAATCACTTTAATTGCCCTGTCAAAATATTCGCCCTCGCCATGCAATGGAGTGAAACCCGTTGCAATATACATATATCGCCCTTTGATTTTTCCTCCTTGGAGTCCATTAACGAAATTTACCGTAAACTCATCTACGATATCTTTTTC
>CAJOLE010000008.1:0-508 GCA_905235325.1 uncultured Prevotella sp.
AAGAGCATGAAAGCAGAGCTTTCGCTCTCTACTCGCTGAAAGCGTTCTTTGACATATTGACGCACAATCCGGCATTACCCTCCGAAAAAGAGGGTAAAAGGTGAGACCATCGACTGCTAAGATATTTGGTCGGCTATAACCATGAACCGCTGCATCGCTGATTAGTTACGAATAACAGGTTTTATCCTACACTTCCTACACGCCATGCACCTGTTGAAAAAAATTAGGTGTAGGAAGTGTAGGAAGTGTAGGATAAAACCTGCGAATGACAACTATATATGCAAGAAAAAGCGGATTTACCAGGGAAAATGGCCCTCGACGACCCCCTTCAGAGGGTGGAACCGACACCGGAACCGACACCTGAGGTTGAAGGTTGAAGGTTGGAGGTTGATGGGCTGATGGGCTGATGGACTGAATGGGCTGAATAGGAAAAGGCGGCGGGTTTTGGAAAAAAGGCACCGGGTTTTGGAGAAAAGGCACCGGGTTTTGGAGAAAAATTCCCGCGTTT
>CAJOLE010000008.1:529-69017 GCA_905235325.1 uncultured Prevotella sp.
GAGGCATACAGCGGATGTAGGGGCAGGCCCTGTGCCAGCCCGCACGCCCGACAGGGCGTTCGTATCACCCACACGAAACCTCACAGAACCTATTATTGAGAACAAAGATTAAAAGATTTAATAAGATTTCGCGCCTTAAAATTGTATGGGTGACGGGTGACGGGATGACAGACGGATTCCGGAAAGGTTACGTGTACTGCGCGTATATATAATACGGTACGCGATAACTTTTAATATTTCTACTGTCATCCGTCATCCGTCATCCGTCAGTAAGGAATAGCGGCTCCAAACGACCCGAATGGCGGCTCCAAACGGCCCGAATGGCGGCTCCAAACGTCTCACACAGATGTCACAGATATTGAGTCACCATGTCGTCGGCTTCTTGCAGGAATCGTTGAGCCTTCTCCGTCTGTAGTTTTATGAGCAAATCAGAATCCATAGGCTATATGAGGCTGATGGCGTCGCGCTGCACATTGTCGTAGAAGGGGGTGATGCTGCTGGCTTTCCACTCCTGCTCTGTGTAGACGACGGGGTTAATCTGCTCGCCAAGCATCCACCCCAGTTCAACGAGCGGATAGCTCACCTGGTCATAGTCGGCTTGCTGTAGCTGGCTTTTTGGCAGTACAATAAGGATGTCCCAGTCAGAGCCTTTCCGTGCCTGCCCTCTGGCCCTGGAGCCAAACAGGAGCACGACACTTCCTTCAGGCGCAGTCTGCTTGGCTACCTGCCTGATTTGGTTGAGTACGTATCTGTTCTTGTTTGTCATAATAGTACATCCTTAATGTTTCCGCCGGCAAATATACTAACTATTTCCGAGACTGCCAAATATTCTCTGCCTTTTTTAGGGTGAAAAAATAAGGTGCCGTGGGGAACGACACCTTATTATATTTATAGGGGAGAGTGACAATTACGCCTCAACGCCGTGGGCGGTGACGTCGCGGCTGATCTTGGCAATCATGCCCTGGAGGGCCTTGCCGGGACCGCACTCGGTGAAGTCGTCGGCACCGTCCTGAATCATCGACTGCACGCACTGGGTCCAGCGGACGCTGGAGGTGAGCTGGGCAATGAGGTTCTGCTTGATTTCGGCTGGGTCGGTATGGGGCTTGCCGTCAACGTTCTGGTAGACGGGGCACTTGGGTGTCTGGAACTCGGTCTGCTCAATGGCGGCCTGAAGTTCGTCCTTGGCGGGCTGCATGAGGGGCGAGTGGAAGGCTCCGCCGACCTTCAGGGGCAGGGCACGCTTGGCTCCTGCTGCCTTGAGCTGCTCGCAGGCCTCGTTGATGGCCTCGACGTTGCCGCTGATGACGAGCTGGCCGGGGTTGTTGTAGTTGGCGCAGACCACGACGTGGCCCTCGCGGTTGATGCTGGCGCAGACCTGCTCGACCTGCTCGTCGGCCAGTCCGATGATGGCGGCCATCGTCGAGGGCTGAGCCTCGCAGGCTTTCTGCATGGCCATGGCGCGGGCATAGACGAGACGGAGGCCGTCGTCGAAGGAGAGTGCGCCTGCAGCGACGAGGGCAGAGAACTCGCCGAGCGAGTGGCCGGCGGTCATGTCGGGCTGGAAGGCGTCGCCCATGCAGATGGCCGTGATGACGGAGTGGAGGAATACGGCGGGCTGAGTGACCTTGGTCTGCTTCAGGTCGTCGTCGGTACCGCTGAACATGATGTCGGTGATGCGGTAGCCCAGGATTTCGTTAGCCTTTTCAAACAAATCTTTTGCTGTGGTGTTGTTGTCGTAGAGGTCCTTACCCATGCCTACGAACTGTGCTCCCTGTCCGGGAAATACGAATGCTTTCATTTCTTGTTTAATGTTTAATGCTTAGTGTTTATTGTTTAATGTTTATTGTTTATTGTTTACGAACTCGTAGTAGTACCAGTAGGAATTGCGGTAGAGCTCGAGGGCCTTGCCCTTGCGCTCGTCGTAGACTTTGTATTCGGCCTTGAGCCTCTGCAGGTCGTCGTAGTCGGCATCGAGCACGGGGTCGTGGTAGACGATGAGCGGATTGCTTCGCAGGTGGTTGTAGAGCACGAGTGCCTCGCGGTAGTGTCGGGGCAGGCTGTCGTTCACGGTGCGGCAGCTGACTATCTGTCGTGCGAAGCTGTCGAGGTCCTTGTCGATGAGCGAGCTGCAGAGGATGTAGTCGTCGGCGGCAGGGGCGGCCTGGCCAGAGCGCTTGATGGCCGCGAGGTATTCCTGGGGCTGCATGGGTCGGCGCGGCACGGCTCCGAGGAAGCGGTAGACGCTGTCGGCCGGGTAGATCAGCATACGTGAGCCAGCGTCGCCTGCGGCAGGCAGGATGGCGTCGCTTGAGGGGTAGACGGGATAGTGGAAGAGCCTCTCGCCGAGCATCCCCTTCCGGGCGAGGGCGTAAGCGCGTATCATGGTGAGGCTGGCGTCGGTCTCGAGCGAGCGGCTGCCCACGCTCAGGGCCTCGTCGTAGTCGCGACTGATGAGCGCGCGCTCGGCGTGTATCCTGAAGTGGAACACGGCGTTGGTGTTGGCCGAGCAGGCTACGCCGGCCATCATCACGGCCATCGCGAGCATATTGAACCACACGCACCGTGAGAAGAGACCCGTGGCGTGCCGCGCCTCGTATGGGACGAGCGAGCGTGCCACCCAGACGAGCGCTCCCCAGAGGATGAGGAGCAGGGGCGCAAGCCAGAGCCAACGCCCGAGGGCGAAGTGGGAGCCGGCGTGCTCGCCGGCAGAGGTGATGACGGCCAGGACGAGGAATGACGGCAGATAGGTGAGCGCATGAGAGAACTTGCCGAGGCGCAGCAGCCAGAAGATGCCTGACTGCAGCAGGAGCAGGATTGCCGTGATGAGCAGGGCTCCCGTGAGCGGGTAATAGATCGTTTGCCCTGCGCTGAAGACGTGCTGAGCAACGCTGATCAGGTCGGCCTGGAAGAAGAAGAGCCAGAGGAAAGCGAAGGCGACAAAGACGACGGCACACGCGACCCTGACGGTCACGGTGCTGTCGTTTTTGACTGTGCGGTTATAGTTCACTTCAATTCTTTTTCAGTACGACGGCTGAGCGTGCGGGGATGTAGAGCTTGAGCCACTCCTTCTTGTCCTGCACGTAGAGCGGGTCGTAGTTGGTGATGTGGGTCAGCGAGTCGTCGGCGAAGCCGTTGCCGCCGAAGTCCTTGGAGTCGGTGTTGAGCACGACGTCGTAGGAGCCTGTGGGCACGAGGAATCCGTAGTCGGTATAGCTGCGGTTGGGCGAGAAGTTGAAGACGAAGACCAGGTCGCCGCGCATGAAGCAGAGCACCTTGTCGCCCTCGTCGTGCCAGATCTCGGTGACGGGGGTTGCCTGGAAGTTCTTCTGGCTCTTGATGACCTCGAGCATACGCTGGTCGAAGTCGCCGAGCCAGTGGTAGCAGAGGTCGTGGTTGTCGACGAGATTCCACTGGCGGCGTGCATACTTGTAGCTCCAGCCGTTGCCCTCGCGGGGGAAGTCGATCCACTCGGGATGTCCGAACTCGTTGCCCATGAAGTTGAGGTAGCCGCCGTTGATGCAGCCTGCGGTGACGAGGCGTATCATCTTGTGGAGTGCGATGCCGCGCTGGGCGAGGTCGTTGACGTCCTTCTTGGCGAAGTGCCAGTACATATCGGCGTCGATGAGGCGGAAGATGATGGTCTTGTCGCCCACGAGTGCCTGGTCGTGGCTCTCGCAGTAGGAGATGGTCTTCTCGTCGGGGCGGCGGTTGCGCACTTCCCAGAAGATGCTGGTCACGTTGATGTCCTCGTCGCGCACCTCCTTGATGGTCTTGATCCAGTAGTCGGGAATGTTCATGGCCATGCGGTAGTCGAAGCCGTAGCCGCCGTCGTCGAACTTGGCGGCCAGTCCCGGCATACCGCTGACTTCCTCGGCAATGGTGATGGCGTTGGGGTTGACCTCGTGTATGAGGCAGTTGGCGAGCGTGAGGTAGCAGATGGCGTTGTCGTCCTCGTGCCCGTTGAAGTAGTCGCCGTAGCCGCCGAAGGCCTCGCCCAGTCCGTGAGAGTAGTAGAGCATGGAGGTGACGCCGTCGAAGCGGAATCCGTCGAAGTGGAACTCCTCGAGCCAGTACTTGCAGTTGGAGAGCAGGAAGTGCATGACCTCGTCCTTGCCGTAGTCGAAGCAGAGGGAGTCCCAGGCCGGGTGCTCGTGGCGGTCGCCGGGGTAGAAGAACTGGTTGGGGTCGCCGCAGAGGTTGCCTAAGCCCTCGACCTCGTTCTTAACGGCGTGTGAGTGGACGATGTCCATGATGACGGCGACACCGTTCTTGTGGGCAGTGTCGATGAGCGACTTCAGTTCCTCGGGCGTGCCGAACCGTGAGCTTGGTGCGAAGAAGCTGGAGACGTGGTAGCCGAAGGAGCCGTAGTAGGGGTGCTCCTGAATGGCCATGACCTGTATGCAGTTGTAGCCGTCCTTGATGACGCGGGGCAGCACGTTGTCGCGGAACTCGGTGTAGGTGCCGACCTTCTCGGCGTCCTGTCCCATGCCGACGTGGCACTCGTAGATGAGCAGCGGGGCGGTGTTGGGCTTAAACTTCTTTTTCTTCCAGACGTAGGGCTCCTCGGGGTTCCACACCTGGGCAGAGAATATCTTGGTCTGGTCGTCCTGAACGACGCGGCGGCACCAGGCGGGAATGCGCTCGCCCTCGCCACCGTTCCAGTGCACCTTCATCTTGTAGAGCTGGCCGTGCTTCAGGGCTTTCTCCGAGAGCTTCAGCTCCCAGTTGCCGGTGCCCTCGATGCGCTTGCATTTGTACTTGTCGGTCTCCTGCCAGTTGTTGAAGTCGCCGATGAGGTAGATTTCGGTGGCGTTGGGTGCCCACTCCCTGAACACCCACCCCTTGGCCAGCTTGTGAAGGCCGTAATAGAGGTGGCCGGTGGCAAAGTCGGAGAGCGTCTTCTTGCCGTTCTGGGTGAGTTGCCCCAACTTCCACAGGGCGTGGTCGTGGCGCCCGCGGATGGCGCCCTCAAAGGGTTCGAGCCATGAGTCGTGCTCAACGAGCCCGATATGCTGTGACTGTTTCTTCTCTGCCGCTTTTCTGGCCGTTGTCTTCCTGGCGGCGGTTTTTGCTGTTGTCTTGGTTTTCTTCGTGGTTGCCATAATAATTAAGCCTTTACTTTAAATATTGCTTTCTTGATTGAGTCTTTCTCGCTGATGCAGGGGGCATGGCCGTCTTGGGGAAAGAAGATGGCCATCTGGCCAGGTTTCACGTTGACGTAGGTCTGAGCCGGGGTGCCGGCATAGGTCGTCAGGTCTTTCTCGGGGATGTACTCGGCATCGGGCAAGTCGCAGAGGGGCGTGTAGCCAAAGGTCTCGTCGGCATCGAGGGGAATCTGGATGTCAATCATCTTGATGTGGGACTCGAGCACTGCGGCCTCGCGGCTTCGGCCCTTGGCCTTCTGAATGTTTACGAAGAGGTAGGTGCCCTTGATGGGGTGCTTACCCTCGTCCATAGTGCTCAGGTCATTCTGTTTCAGAAATTCCATGACATCGGCAAAGAGCGGGTTCAGCCCTACGTATTTGCCCAGATTGTCAAGTGTGTCGATAATCATATTGTTGAGTGTTTAATTGTTGACTGCCTGCCGGTGGCCGCGCACGTAGTTGCCCTCGGCAACGATGTTGCCGTTGCGGTCTTTCTCGACGAAGTGGCCGTCACGGAGGTCGTCGACGTAGCTGCCCTCAAAGCGCTTGCCGTCCTTGTCCTCCTCGATGGCCTTGCCGTTGCGCTTGCCGTTCTTGAACGTGCCCTTGAACTTCGAGCCGTCGGCGAAGCGGGCTATACCCTCGCCCTCGATCTTGCCGTTGTGGAACTGACCCTCGTAGACGTCGCCGTTCTTCATCGTCAGCTTGCCGCGGCCGTTGGGCTTGTCGGCCTGCCACTGGCCTACGTAGATGTTGCCGTTGCTCCAGACGAGCGTACCTGTGCCCTGCTTGTCGCCACCGGCAAACTGCCCCGTGTACTTGTCGCCATTGGCGTAAGTGAAGACACCGGTTCCGTGACGCTTGCCTGACTGGTAGTCGCCTTCGTAGACGTCGCCGTTCTGGAAGTGGTAGATGCCCTTGCCATGCTGGACGTCCTTCGCCCACTGGCCTATGTACACGTCGCCGTCGGCGAAGCGGTAGGTGCCCCTTCCCTGGCGCATGTTGTTCTGCCACTGGCCGTCGTAGGTGGAGCCGTCGCCCCAGTCGTAGTAACCCGTGCCCGTCTTCTGATCGTCCTTCCAGTCGCCCGTATAGTAGGCGCCGCCGGCAAAGGTGTAGGTGCCCTTACCGTCGCGCTTGTCGTACTTCCACTCGCCGTCGTACTTGTCGCCGTTGTAGTAGTACATCACGCCGTGGCCCTGCTGATAGTCGCGGAACCAGAGTCCGTCGTAGCGGTTGTTGTTGGCGAAGTAGTAGATGCCCTTGCCGTGCTGCTGATCCTGGAACCACTCGCCCTCGTACTTCTCGCCGTCGTTGAAGGTGTAGACACCATAGCCCTGACGTCGCCCTTTATCGAACTCGCCTTCGTAGACGTTGCCGTTCTTGTAGGTGGCCTTGCCCTTGCCCTGCGGCTTGCCGGCAACCATCTCGCCCTGATAGTCGCCACCGTCCTTGGTGGTGGCCGATCCGAGCGTAATTTTCTGGGCGCTGACCCATAGAGGGAGCACCGCTATAAATATGGTGGAGATATATCTTTTCATACGTTGATTCAAATTTCAAAGCCCAAAATTAGCAAAAAAATCATATACTTCCAAAAAGATAGCATTTTTTAACGGATTCTCTGACATTTATTTCGTATCTTTGCAGAAATTTAATGTTCAGACAATGAAATTCACAGCTATCATCCCTGCACGCTACGCCTCGACACGGTTCCCGGGCAAGCCCCTCGCCATGCTCGGTGGCAAGCCCGTCATTCAGAGAGTTTACGAACAGGCCGTAGGCGTGCTCGGCGAGGCCTGCGTGGCCACCGACGACGAGCGCATCTTCCAGGCCGTCGCGCGTTTCGGAGGCCGGGCCGTCATGACGCGGGCCGACCACCAGAGCGGCACCGACCGCATTGAGGAAGCCGCCACGACAATCGGCACCGATGCCGACGTCATTATTAACATTCAGGGCGACGAGCCCTTCGTCCAGCCTTCACAGATAGAGACGCTATGCCGCCTCTTCGACGATCCGCAGACGCAGATAGGCACCCTCGGGAAGCGCTTTGAGACGACGGAAGCCGTCATGAATCCTAATTCGCCGAAGATCGTCTGCGACACTCGGGGCTTCGCGCTCTACTTCAGCCGCTCGCCCATTCCGTTCGTCAGAGGAGTCGGCCAGGAGTCGTGGCTCTGTCACTTCCCCTTCCTGAAGCATCTGGGCATCTACGCCTACCGCCGCGAGGTGCTGTCCGAAATCACCCGTCTGCCCCAGAGTCCGCTTGAGAAGGCAGAGAGCCTGGAGCAGCTACGTTGGCTTCAGAACGGTTATCGCATACGTGTTGGAGAGACCGACGTCGAGACCGTCGGCATCGACACCCCCGCCGACCTGGAGCGGGCAGAGGCATTCCTGGCTACGGTATCAGGAGCGACGAGTCGCCGTAGCTGAGAAAGCGGAAGTCGTGGCTGAGGGCGTAGTCGTAAATGCGGTGCCAGTCGCCGTGAACGAAGGCACTGACAAGGAGCAGCAGCGTTGACTGCGGCTGGTGGAAGTTCGTTACCAGCATACGGACAATCTTGTAGTCGTAGCCCGGGGCAATGATGATTTGCGTGCTTGAGTGGAGCACGGTGAGCTGGCGGCGGTCCATCCAGTCGAGCAGGGCACGGAGCGAATGCTCACTGGGCACTTCTTCGCTTTTCGCTTCCCGATACGGTTCCCATTGGCTGACGTGCAGATCATCCTCGGAAATGTCGCGGTTGCGAAGCACTTTCAGCCCCATGTAGTAGAGGCTCTCGAGCGTGCGCACACTGGTGGTGCCGACAGCAACGGCCTGACAGTCGTGGGCCAGCAGTTTCTCAAGTGTCCGACGGTGAACGGCGATATACTCTGTGTGCATCTCGTGGTGGCCGATGTCGGCTGACTTGACGGGCTTGAACGTGCCGGCTCCGACGTGGAGCGTTACCTCCTCGCGGTCGATACCATGAGCATCGAGGGCACCAAGCACCTCGGGCGTGAAGTGCAGACCGGCGGTAGGTGCTGCCACGCTGCCTTTGATCTTGGAGTAGACGGTCTGGTAGGTGGTCTTGTCGCTCTCCTCGGTATCGCGGTTCAGGTAGGGCGGAATGGGCAGTTCGCCTACGGCATCGATAATCTCGGCGAACGATACTGAAGTGTTGTCCCACGCGAACTCCACAAGATGGCTCGTGCCTGACTCGCCCTTGCGCGTAGCCCGGAGAGACAGTTGCTCGTCTCTGACCTGCAATTCGCGCACCAGCGTGCCTTCCTTCCACTTCTTCAGGTTGCCGACAAGGCAGAGCCACTGGCAGCATTCGCGCGTCTGGAACATCTGCTCATAGTCGGCAGGCTGTGCCGGCTCAAGCAGGAATATCTCGATGAGCGCGCCCGTCGGCTTGCGGAAGTGCATTCGGGCCTGAATGACACGGGTGTTGTTGAAAACCATCAAGGCTCCCTGAGGTAAGTAGCCGGGCAGGTTGCAGAACACGTCGTCGCTGACCGCGCCCTTGTCGTAGACCAACAGCTTCGACTGGTCGCGGCGGGCCAACGGGTACTTGGCAATACGCTCATCGGGGAGCGGGTAGTTATAATCGCTGATCTGGATTTCCTTTGTATTCATCTTTCTCGGACCCATTTACTGGCCATGAAGCATCAGACAGGCACGGAGCAGGGCATATATAAACGTAAACACCAATACGGAAACGACGACGTCGACATCTTCATACTGATAGCCCGCCGAAGTGTACTGAGACGATATGAACTTCATACCATTAGAGAAGCGACGCTCCATACGCGCAAACAAGAAATAAACGAAAGCTCCGACGACAGCCCCCCACAGGATGCCTACAAGGATGTCGCCAGGGAAGTGTACGCCCAAGTAAAGTCGCGTCCAGCAGTTGACAAGCGACCAAAGCACGAGGGCGACCGTCAGCACACGGCTACGCACAAGCAGGCTGAAGAAGACGGCCAGGCTGAACGTGTTGCAGGCGTGAGCCGAGAAGAATCCGTAATGGCCGCCACGATAGTCGTCGACCACGTCGACCCGCCAACCAATGACTGGGTCGTGAGTAGGCCGCCAGCGGGCAACGAGCGGCTTGACAATGCCGTCGTCGACAGCTCCGGCCAAAAGGTAGCACAGCCCGGCACAGACAACGACAAACAGAATCTTGCGCATGGAGTTGTTGTTCTTCATCACCAGGTAAAACAGCGCTATGTAGAGCGGAATCCAGGTGGCTGCCGTCGTCAGCGTGCGCATCACCCCGTCGAAATAAAGTGAGTCGCTGCCGTTCACGGCCAGGAGCAGCCATCGGTCGAAGTCAATCAGTTGTTCCAGCATATCACTCTTAAATAATTTCCATCTGTGAGGTTTCTATCCAGCCCTCCTTGCCGTCGGCCACGCGGATGCGCTTCCATTGGCGCATGGTTCCGTCGGTAATGTCAACCTTCGTGCCCTCGTGGAGGATGAAGAGGTCGGTGCCCTGCTTGGCCGGCGTACTCTTGACGGTTGCCGCAGGAGCCATGATGATGGCACCACTACGGTGGGTGAGACTCTGCTTCTGCGCGTAGGCAAAGAAGTTGGAACCGATGAAGAACACCAAGAGGAAAAGGGCACCGAAGAAGCCCAACTTGCGAAGCCATACGGGCGAGGCAAAGAGGTAGACCAAAGCCAGCACGATAGCTAACGCCAAGGCGATGAGTGCCAGCCGTGCCCAACCGTCGACGCTGGTCAGGTTGACCAACGAGTGATACCAAGTGACGAAAAACATCTCCGACTCTGGCGTAATCTTGTCGATGGTCTTCGAACGGGCCATCTGCAGGTTGAAGCGCACGTCGCGGTCGCCGGGCGATAGCAGCAGGGCGCGCTCGTAGTTAAGGACGGCACGCGGCATCTCGTCCATACGGTAGTAGGCATTGCCTAAGTTATAGTAGAGGTCGCTGCTGACACCCTGCTTCAGCAGGGCCTCATAGGCGCTGACGGCCTGCTGGTAGTGCCCCTGGGCATAGGCGCTGTCAGCCTCGGCCTTGGTCACGGCTGAAGCTGAGAGCGGCAGGAGTAATGCCAACAGCAGGAGTGTAGCCGACTTGGCAGGGCGGCGCTTCCTAACGTTATTCTCAATGGTTGTTATCGCCGTCATGGCTGCTTCAAATACTTTGTTCATGTTTCCTGTCGGGTCGCCGGGAGCATAACGGGCATACTCACACTCGTCAATGGCTCCGATAAACTGCTGGATGGTATCACCGCTGACGTTGTGGCTGTCCAGCCGTTGGCTGATATTCTCGCGCGAGAGCTGTTCGACGGGAATGTTCAGCTTGTCGCCGACGTAGCCCCAGAGAGCACGCAGCACTTCGTCGTAGAACTCCGACGGACGGTTATCCTTCATCAGGCGCGAAGCCTTCTTCAGGCGTTTCGTGGCCACCTTGTTGGCACGACCGGCACGCTGGCCGACAATGTCGGCACCGGCGATGGCGCGCTGGCGGAAGATGACGAACAGAGAGATGAAGATGAGCACAAGGACGGCTAATGACGTCCAGTAGCCCGCGCTGCCGAAGAAAGTGTCGGTAAGCGAACTGCTGACTGCACTGTCGGCAGTCTTGATATAGCGGATGTCCTTGTTCAGCAGTTTCAAATCTTCCTGACCGGTGTAGTCGCTCACGGATGAAGTGCTGCCGGCACCCTTCTGCACATTAAGCGTGAAGGATTCTGTCTTGGCAGTCTTATAGCTGTTAGACCCCGTATCATAGTAGGTGAACTCCACGGGCGGAATCTCGAACTTACCCGGATGGCGCGGAACGGCGAGGAAGTCGTAAATCATAGAGCCCTCGACGCCGTTGACCGTCAGCTTCGACTGGTCGGTGACTTTGGCATCATATTTGTCGAAGTCCTTGGGGAATTCCACGACGGGCTGCTTGATGAGCTTCAGATTGCCCACGCCGCTGACGGTGACACGCATCTTGACCGGCTCGTTGGCCTTCACCTCTGAACCTTCCAGATTGGCAGAAACATTGAAGCGGCCCACACCACCCGAGAAGTTAGTCGGACGCTGGGGTAGCGGGTCAACCTGAATCTCGATGCCCGGAGCCTGTATCTGCTTCTTCACCTCAACATAGCCCGAGCCGCCGTTGAAGAAAGCTTCAAAGGGGTCGATATTGCGGTTCTGCTGAATAACGATGCCGTTGAACGTGATGCTGGGAATCTTCAGTTTGCCGGTAATCTGCGGGAACATCACGTATTGCGACCACGTCACCGTGCGATAGGGACGGCCGTTGACCTGCTCTATCTTGAAGCTCTTCTGCTGGGGCAACGGCACCTCCTGAGTGTGGAAACCGTTCAGCTCGGGCATTTTTCCTTCCAACTGCGTCAAGTCAACCAGCGTATATACCTTATAGGTCAGCAGGATGGGTTCCTGCTCATAGACACGCTTCTTGTTGGCACTGACTTTGATGAAGAGGTCGGAGCCTGAGATGGGCGAGCCGGCGGCACGGGGCTGGGGCTGCATCTGCTGCTGTTGGTGCTGACCTCCCCCACCCTGTCCTGCCTGTGCCTGACCGGATACCGTAATCTTGACAGCGCTGGAGGCAACGCTCTTTCCCTCAGCCGTAACATGGGCAGCGGGAATGGTGAACGTTCCGTTCTTGACGGCCACAACGATATAGGTGAACGTGATGGACGACGACTGGCTGGTATGGCCGTTGATAATCTGAAAGCTCGACTGAGACGAGCGGCTGGGGCCCATCAGTACCTCAAAGGCATCGGGAATGTCACCCACACGGAAGTCGCTGACGTCCTGGGTATTCACCGTGTACGACAGTCTGAACTGCTCGCCCACGGCGACGTGCGACGGCGCATTGGCGGTCAGCGTCTGAGCAACAGCCGTAACGACAGCCGCCATGAACAAAACGATAGTTACTATTCTTTTCATCTTTACTACCAATTCTTTTCAATACTCCGCTTTTGTGGACGCTGCTGGGCTTTCTTCATGCGCTCCTGCGTCTGCTTCTCCTGCTGCATGGCGGCATTCAGCAGCTGCTCGGCATTCTCCTTGCTCATCTTGGGCTCCTGCTTCTGCTGGTCTTGCTTCTGCTGGTCCTGCTTTTGTTTCTGTTGGTCCTGCTTCTGCTGGTCTTGCTTCTGCTGGTCCTTATTATCCTTGTCCTGCTGGTTCTGCTGATTCTGCTGTTGCTGCTTCTGCTGGCGTTTGCAAAGTTCCAAGTTGTAGCGGGTCTCGTCGTCGTGCGGATTCAGGCGCAAGCTCTGCTTGTAGGCTTCGATGGCCTCGCCAAACATCTGGTGACGCTGGCATACGACACCCATATTGTGGTAAGCTTTCGACTTGCGTAAGGTGTTGGTCTCCGTTTTGGCTGCCTTCTCGAACTCAGCCACAGCTGCCGAGTCCTGATTCTGGAACAACAGTGCATTTCCCAGATTGTAAAGTGCCTGCGGATTGCGGTCGTTCTTTTCCAATGCCTTGCGGTAGCTGACCTCGGCATTGGCAAAGTTTCCTGCTCTATACTGCTTGTTACCCTGACGGATGTACTGGCGGTCGGTCTGGGCATTCACGCTCATAGCCACCAGCAATAGCAGAACAGTGGCAGCTGTCTTCTTGCGGGCACCAAACAGAGACACACGCCTCAGCAACGGATTCTTGCTCTCAAGCAGACAAATCTCGATGATGAGCAGCAACAGAGCCAGGATGCCAACTGCCTGGAACTGCTCGTCGTAATCGCTGTAAACAGTCGTCTTCGTCTCCTTCTTGGCCAGTTTTTCAAGTTCTTGGTCGAGTATGTCTTGGGCATTACTGTTATTCTCGACGTGGATATAGGCACCGCCACCAGCCGAGGCAATCTGCTTACACATATCCTCGTTGAGGGCCGACATCACCGTCTGGCCAGTATTGTCGGTCATGTAGTCACCCGTATTGGGAATGGGTATGGGTGCTCCCTGCTTAGAACCGATACCAAGCATATAGACGCGCATGTCAGCTTTCTTGGCGGCCTCGGCAGCCTCGATTGCA
Source organism: uncultured Prevotella sp. (assembly GCA_905235325.1). GTDB lineage: Bacteria > Bacteroidota > Bacteroidia > Bacteroidales > Bacteroidaceae > Prevotella. The sequence goes on from CAJOLE010000008.1 coordinate 13,683, forward strand.
CCGCCCTCATGGTCTTCGCCGTCGGTGATGACGATGATGGCCTTGCCAACACCCTTCTCCTGCGTAAAGCTGTGGGTGGCCATTTCGACGGCTCGGGCAATGTCGGTGCCTTGAGTGGCCATCATCGACGGGTCGATACTCGACAGAAACATCTTGGCCGACACGTAGTCGCTGGTTATCGGCAGCTGAACGAAAGCATCGCCGGCAAACACGATGAGTCCGATCTTGTCGTCAGTAAAATGGTCGACCAGATTCTCAACCATCATCTTCGCACGGTCCAGACGGCAGGGAGTCACGTCTTCAGCCCGCATGGAGTTACTGATGTCCAAACAGATGATGGTCTCGATGCCGTTACGCTTCTCATGGCTGATCTTCGTGCCCAACTGCGGGCGTGCAAGCATCAGGATGAGCAGGGCCAGGGCGGCCTGCAACAGCCAGAACTTCACTCCCGGTCGCCAGCGTGAGACGTCGGGCATCAGTTCCTTCAACAGCCGCGGGTCGCCAAACTTGCGCAACCGCTTTCTCTGGCTACGGTAAGTGACAAACCTGATGATTGCCAACAGAGGAATCAGCAACAGCAGGTAAAGATATATGGGGTCTTCAAATCTAAACACGACAATAGGATTTACGATTTACTTATTTACATTTACGGGATGCGACGGAATATGGTGATACGCAGCAGCAGTTCCAGTAGCAAAGCCAATACTGCCACGAGGGCAAAATACTGATAGACATCATACTTGCGGCTGTACTGCTTAACGTTCAGCTTTGATTTCTCCAGTTGGTCAATCTCCTTATAGATCTGGTTCAGCTCCTTCGTGTTGGTCGCCCGATAGAAATCGCCGTCGGTGACCTTGGCAATACCGCGAAGCGTCTCATCGTCGATCTCGACGGGAATGTTCACATACTGAACGCCACCACCGACAGGCATCGGGTAAGGTGCCACCTTATTGCTGCCCACGCCAATGGTATAGACGCGGATGCCGAGGCTCTTGGCAATCTCGGCTGCCGTCATCGGCGAAATGTCACCACGGTTGTTAGAGCCGTCGGTCAGCAGAATGACCACTCGACTCTTGGCCTTCGAGTCCTTCAGACGGCTCACGGAGTTGGCAAGTCCCATGCCGATAGCCGTACCGTCCTCAATCAGTCCGCGCATGGCGATGTCGGTGCGCACGTTGTGCAGCAGACTGAGCAGTGAGGCATGGTCGGTGGTCATGGGGCACTGTGTGAACGCTTCGCCCGCAAATATGCTCAGGCCAATGTTGTCATTGGGACGTCCGGAGATAAACTCGGCAGCCACGGCCTTGGCAGCTTCCATGCGATTAGGCTTCAGATCCTCGGCCAACATCGACGTGGATACATCCATTGCCAGCATGATGTCGATGCCCTCAATAGTCTTGTCCTTCCACGAGTTCTGCGTCTGCGGCCGTGCCAACACGATGACAAGCATCGTGAAGGCCAGCATACGAAGCAACATCTGTAGCGGCATCAGCCTCACCTTCCAGCTCTTCGGTGCAAAGCGGAAGGCGAAGGTGTCGGACAACCGCATCGTCGGCTCGCTCTTCTTCCTGTACAACATATACCATAATATATAAGGTATAAGCAGCAGGAGCAAAAACAGGTATTCTTTATTGGCAAATTCCATTTCCTTAGTTCAATAATTGATAGAGTCCGTAGAACACATAGGCCAGCAGAACCACACAGACGACAGTTATCAGCGCGATGACCGACTTCAGCACACGGCGCGTCTTGACTGTACGCTGGTCTGCCTCCGTCAGTTCGGGCTTCACTGTCTCCTCGGTAGGCATGTTCTCGAGTTTTGTCTGGTTGATAAAGTCGATGGCACTGACGAGGTTGGCATCGTTCTCGTTGATCATCGTCGAGTACTTGGCAAACTTCACGAGGTCAGCAGTCGTAAAGAGCTGACGCAACTCAGCCTTCATCATCGTAGCATCCTTCGTATCATCGGTGAGAGCCTTTTCCAAACGCTCAATAATTTCCGAGCTTGTCATCTCCATGGCGTTGAAGCCATAGCGGTCCTCGATATACTTACGCAAAGTGTCGGTCAGTTTGGTGTAGTACTCCTTCGGATCCTCTGCGTTCTGCATCTTGTCGGCCTTAATCTGTTCGATTTCCTTCATGGCTTTCTGGTGAGGCAGCAGTCTCTTCACTATACGGATATGCGTGATGATGGGCTTGTTGTCGCGCAGACGCATGTAGAGATAGTAGCCGACAGCCATCAATACGAGCATCAGCACGCTCAGCCAGAACAGGAGGCTCCAGTCGCTCCACAGGAAGGGGTTGTCCTGAACGTCCTTGGGGCCGAAGAACTGATCCACGCGCGTGGTATCCACTTCAATGCCCACGACCTTCAGCGCAAGGCTCTTGCTTTCGTAGGGCTTGCCGTCGACTTTCACCACAAAGGGTGGCAGGTAGTAGAGTGTGTCGTCGAACGAGGTCAGCGTGTAGACTACCTGACGGTCTACGAAACCGCCATCCTTGCCCCTGGTGCCCATTTCGGTACTCTTCAGCACCTCGACACCTGGTATGAGCTGCTGGGTAGGTTTGAAGACGGGGAACTCCGCCTTCGAGTCTTCCTTCATCGTAGCCGTCACGGTGACATGTACCTGCTCGCCGATGAGCATCTCGATAGAGTCGATAGCAGCCTCGACGGTGACTTGCGCGCTCGCGACCAGCGTGCTAACAGACAGTATTATGAGCAATAACGTTTTCTTCATTTCCTTCTTTTAGCTTCTTTGCTTAAACAGGACGAGCAACTGTTTGACATAGTCCTCGTCGGTGGCAATGCTGACGTTGTCGACGTTGCTCCGCGTGAAGGTGTCCTTCAGCTCTTTCTGGCGATTCGTCCAATAGCGGCTGTATGCCTGACGCAGACGCTTGGAACCGGTATCGACATACTGTTCGAAGCCCGTCTCGGCATCGATCACCTTCATCAGTCCCACGTTAGGCAACTCACGGGCACGCTGGTCGTACACCTGGATAGCCACCACGTCGTGCTTGCGGTTGCAAATCTGCAGCGACTGCAGGAAGTTCTCGCGCACGTAGAAGTCGCTCAGTATGAAGGCCGTCGTGCGGCGCTTCTGCACACTCGTCATAAACTCGATAGCCTGGCGGACATCTGTACGCTTCGACTCGGGCTTAAAGTCCAGCATCTCGCGGATGATGTAGAGGATATGCTTGCGCCCCTTCTTCGGCGGGATGTACTTCTCAATCTTGTCAGAGAAGAACACGACACCTATCTTATCGTTGTTCTGGATAGCTGAGAAAGCGATGGTTGCGGCAATCTCGGTCACCATGTCGCGCTTCATCTGCACCTGCGTACCGAAGTCCAACGAGCCGCTGACATCGACCAGCAGCATGACGGTCAGCTCGCGCTCCTCCTCGAACACTTTCACGTAGGGACGGTGGAAGCGGGCTGTCACGTTCCAGTCGATGTCGCGCACATCGTCACCATACTGATACTCGCGCACTTCGCTGAACGCCATGCCACGCCCCTTGAAGGCCGAATGGTATTGTCCGGCAAAGACTTGCGAGCTCAGGCCGCGCGTCTTGATTTCTATCTTGCGTACTTTCTTTAGGATTTCAGATGTTTCCATCTTTTACCTTTTTATGTTTTCCTTTTTACTCTTTCACCCTGTATCAAGGCACTTCTACCTTATTTATAATCTTAGAGACGATTTCCTCGCTCGTGATGTTGCTGGCCTCGGCTTCGTAGGTCAAGCCGATGCGGTGGCGCAACACGTCGTGGGCAACGGCACGCACATCCTCTGGCACCACGTAGCCGCGACGCTTGATGAAGGCGTAGGCACGGGCGGCCTTGGCCAAATTGATGCTGGCACGGGGCGAACCGCCGAAGGCTATCATGTCCTTCAGTTCCTTCAGGCCATAGCGGTCGGGATAGCGGGTGGCAAAGACGATGTCGGCAATGTACTGCTCAATCTTCTCGTCGATATAGACCTCGCGCACGACGGCACGGGCCTTCAGGATTTCGGCACTTGTAGTTACAGGACGCACCTCGGGCAGCGCCCCGGCAATGTTCTCGCGGATGATGCGCTTTTCCTCTTCAAGTGTCGGATAGTCGATGACCACCTTCAGCATGAAACGGTCCATCTGCGCCTCTGGCAGCGGATAGGTACCTTCCTGCTCGATGGGGTTCTGCGTAGCCATCACGAGGAACGGACTGGGCAGGTCGAAGGTCTCGCTGCCGATGGTCACCTGTTTCTCCTGCATGGCTTCCAGAAGAGCGCTCTGCACCTTGGCCGGCGCACGGTTGATTTCATCGGCCAGCACAAAGTTGGCAAACACGGGGCCTTGCTTCACCAGGAAGCGCTCGTCCTTCTGCGAGTATATCATCGTGCCCGTTACGTCGGCAGGCAACAGGTCGGGGGTGAACTGTATGCGGCTGTACTTGGCGTCAATCAGCTGCGAGAGGGTCTTGATGGCCAAGGTCTTGGCCAGTCCAGGCACACCTTCAAGCAGTATGTTGCCATCACTGAGAAGACCTATCAGCAGGGAGTCCACCAAGTGTTTCTGTCCTACGATGACACGGTCCATTCCTGTTACAAGGTTCGTAACAAATGCGCTTTGCTGTTCTATCCGTATGTTCAACTCACGGATATCAATTGATTCTGCCATAATGATTATGTAGTTAATTGTTTTATGATTATTTCTTCTTCAGTTTCTTCTTCAGTTCCAACTTGGGAATCTTCACCGTCTTCCCTGCTTCGAGCACTTCACCGGGCTTCAGTCCGTTATACACCTCGATATAGCACTCCATGTCTGGGCCGAGAGTACGCATCGACACGCGAGCCGTTGACTCTCCCGCCTTCGCCGTGACCTCATAGTCTGTGCCGACAATACGATATGCCCCATAGCGCACGCGATTGTCCATCTCGGCATATTTGTCAGGAGCGGCAGCTGGCGAGGCAGCCGGTGCTGCTGAAGGTGTAGCCTGGTCTACAGGCGACTCCACGACCTCAACAGGCTTCGAGGGTTCTGCTTTAAAAGCCGGAGCGTCGATGTCTTGCGTCTTCGTCTTCGCTTCGACCTTGACAGTGTCTTTGAATGGAGCCTGCTCTGTGCTGTCGGCGATTTCCTCCATCGGGACAAAGATATTACCCGTCATTGACAGCCCCTTGTTCAAGCCGAGGAAATATCCGCCTACAAACGATGCGAGGCAGGCAGAGAGGGCTATTACCAACCAAGCAATCGTCTTCAGTCTTTTGTTGTCTGTTTGTGTACTCATATCTTGTTCTTCTTCTATTTCTGTTGTTTCCTTTTCTGTCTCTTCCGTTGGTTTCAGTTGAGACATCACCGTGAGTGGCACTTCTACTGGAAGTTCCTCTACAGCAGGTTCCTCAGCTGGTGGAACATCCACAGCAGGTTCCTCTACAGCAGGTTCCTCAGCTGGTGTAACATCCACAGCAGGTTCCTCAGCAGCAGGTTCCTCAGCTGGTGGTTCCTCCGTCGTGGGTTCTTCAACGGGCGGTTCTTCAACGGGCGACTCTTCAACGGGCGACTCTTCAACGGGCGACTCTTCAACGGGCGGCTCTTCAACCAAAGGTTCTTCCACTATCGGCTCTTCAACGGACAACTCTTCCTCCGCCGGCTCTTCGACAGTTGCGGCATCGTCGAAGTCGACACCGTCGTTCAGGACGACCGTCTCAAACTGTGAAAAAGGCTTGTTCACCAACTCCTTCATCGTCGAATCGGGCGTGAAAGATATCTTCTCGTGACCTTCAATGAGCACGCGCTCACCCGTATTGATATTCACGCTCTCCCGAGCCTCGATGTCAATCACCTTGAAGGTTCCCAAACCCTTGACTTTCACCAAGCGGTCGGACATAAGCCCATCCTTCACCACCTCGAACAGTGTGGTGGCAAACCGGTCAGCGTCTTTCTTCTTCAAACCGCTCTTGACAGTCAGGACAGCCGACAGCTCTTGTATGGATATACGGTCCGTCACACCCATCACTCAGTCCCTCCGAACTTTAGTTTGCCTCTCCACGTCGGACTGATCTTGAAGCCCAGAGTAAGTTTGGGCGGCACCAGCATACGTTGTCCGGTCGTCGGGTTCACCATAATGCGCTCCAGCCGCTTCTTCACCTCGAAGCTGCCAAAGTTCTGCACGATGATGGTGTTGCCTTCCATAAAGCTGTCGCCCATAGCGTCGACAAGCTGGAAGATCAGCTTCTGCGTGTCAGTCAACGAATAACCCATCCGTTGGGCAAGTTCTGCTATGAATTGTTTATTGTTCACCTCTGTTTATTTATTTACTGCTTTCAAATTATCATTCTACCACCTCGCCATAGAGATCGAACTCCTCAGCATCGGTGATGTGTACATCGTAGAACCGTCCTATCTCCAACTCGCGGTCGGCAGGAACCAGCACTTCAGGGTCGACCTCGGGCGAGCAGAACTCCGTGCGGCCCACGTAGTAGTCGCCCTCGCGGCGGTCGATAATAGTCTTCAGCGTCTGCCCGATTTTAGCAGCCTCAATCTCTGCACTGATGTTCTGCTGTACGCGCATCAGCTTGTCGAGTCGCGCCTGCTTCACGTCAGGGGGCACGTCGTCCTCATAGTGATCTGCCGACCAGGTGCCGTCTTCCTCGGAGTAGGCGAAGGCCCCCATGCGCTCAAAGCGTGCCCACTTCGTAAACGCTATGAGTTCCTTGAAGTCCTCGTCCGTCTCGCCCGGGAAGCCCACCATCAGCGTAGTGCGCAGATGAATGCCGGGCACCTCGCGGCGCAGGCGCTCCACCAGTTCGTATGTCTCACGCTTTGTCACGTTGCGGTGCATACGGTCGAGCACCGTATCTGAGATATGCTGCAGGGCAATGTCCAGATAGTTGCAGATGTTCTTCCGCTCGCGCATCACGTCGAGCAGTTCCCATGGGAAATGCGTCGGATAGGCATAATGCAAGCGGATCCATTCCACACCTTCGATGTCGGCCATTCGCGACACCAGCTCAGCTATTTTCTGCTCCCCATAGATGTCAACGCCGTAGTAAGTCAGCTCCTGAGCGATAATCTGGAACTCTTTTGTGCCCTCACTGACCAGCCAGCGCACCTCGTCGAGTATCTCGTCCATCGGTCGACTTTGGTGGCGACCCGTTATCAACGGAATGGCGCAGTAGGCGCAATGGCGGTCGCAGCCCTCGCTGATTTTGATGTAGGCGTAATGGCGCGGAGTGGTCAAGTGTCTGAAAGCCTTCCCAAGCCCCTCCAAAGGAGGGGATGTTTGGCTACATGATGCTGCGGAGACAGGTATCTCAACATCCCTCCCTTTGGGAGGGCTTGGGAGGGCTTTCAGCAACTCCTTGTAGTTAAACTTCCCATACCACCCGTCAACCTCAGGAATCTCGGCCTCGAGGTCGGCTAAGTAGCGTTCCGACAGACAGCCCATCACGTAGAGCCGCTCAATGCGCCCTTCCGTCTTAGCCTGCGCAAACTCCAGTATCGTGTTGATGCTCTCTTCCTTGGCGTCGTTGATGAAGCCGCACGTGTTGACGACCACAATTTCACCCTGCGGATTGTCACTGTCGTGGGTGCAATGGAAACCGTTGGCCTCCATCAGCCCCATCAGAATCTCGCTGTCAACGAGATTCTTCGAGCATCCGAGCGATATAAAATCTATCGTCTTCAATTCTTGAACAGCGAGTCTACGAACTCGCGCTTGTTGAACAGTTGCAAATCCTCCATGCCCTCACCCAGGCCAATATATTTCACGGGCACCTTCAGCTGGTCGCTGATGCCGATGACCACGCCGCCCTTGGCCGTGCCGTCGAGCTTTGTGATGGCCAGCGACGACACCTGCGTCACGGCAGCAAACTGCTTGGCCTGCTCGAAGGCGTTCTGTCCGGTCGAGCCGTCGAGCACGAGCATCACCTCATCGGGCGCCTCGGGCAGCACTTTCTTCATCACGTCCTTGATCTTCTTCAGCTCGTTCATCAGGCCGACCTTGTTGTGCAGTCGGCCTGCGGTGTCAATCAGTACCACGTCGGCACCGTTGGCCTTCGCGCTCTGCAGCGTGTCGAAAGCCACCGAGGCAGGGTCACTGCCCATCTGCTGTTTCACGACGGGCACCCCCACACGCTCGCCCCATATACAGAGCTGCTCGACGGCAGCGGCGCGAAACGTGTCGGCAGCACCAAGATAGACCTTCTTGCCGGCGTTCTTGAACTGCCAGGCCAGCTTGCCGATGGTGGTGGTCTTCCCCACCCCGTTCACGCCTACCACCAGTATCACGTAGGGCTTATGGTCGCCGGGCAGGTCCCAGTTGTCGTTATCCTCCGAGTTGTTCTCGGCCAACAAAGACGCAATCTCGTCGCGCAGGATGCCGTTCAGCTCACTGGTACTGACGTACTTGTCGCGAGCCACGCGCTCTTCGATGCGGTGAATAATCTTCAGCGTCGTGTCAACACCAACGTCGCTTGTGATAAGCACTTCCTCCAGATTGTCGAGCACGTCGTCGTCGACCTTCGACTTACCGGCCACGGCACGTGCCAGTTTGTCGAATACCGACGTCTTGGTTTTCTCCAGTCCTTTGTCAAGCGTCTCCTTGTTCTTTTTACCAAAAATACCAAAAATTCCCATATAGCTATATCAGTTTCAAACTGCAAAGGTACGGCAAAAAAGGGAAACAGCCAAAGAGTAGCCGTTCATTTTTCCCTTATTACATAAACTTTCACAGTTTTTCAATCTTTTATAATAGGAGAAGGGCACAAGTAAGCACCTGCCACCCCACGTCGTTCAAGGCTTGCGCCAATGATTTAATATGCCACAAGTCACTTTCGCCCGTGTTTTTTCCCAATTTCCTTTGTCAGTCTGAAAATTATATGTACCTTTGCACCGCCGTTGGAGAAGTCCCCACTCGTAAACAGGGGTACCGGCGGCAAGATAAATCGCATAGAAATATGAAAGTAATGAAATTCGGCGGAACGTCCGTAGGTTCCGTGAAAAGTATTTTGAACTTAAAAGAGATTGTAGAGGCAGAAGCCGGACGGGGGCCTGTCGTAGTTGTAGTAAGTGCGCTTGACGGCATTACCGACAAGCTGATAGCCACATCTGAGATGGCACGCAAGGGCGACGACCGCTATCGCGAGGAATTCGACGCGATGGTGAAGCGCCACCACCAGATGATCGACACCATCATCCAGGACGACCGCAAGCGCATTGACTTGTTTAACAAGGTAGACCAGCTGTTCGACCAGCTGCGCAGCATCTATTACGGTGTCTACTTGATTCACGACCTGAGTGCGAAGACGCAGGATGCCATCATCAGCTATGGCGAGCGCCTGTCGTCGAACATCGTGGCGGCACTGGTCAAAGGCGGCATCCGCATGAATGCCCGCGACTTCATCCGCACGGAATACAAGCAAGGCAAGCACGTGCTCGACACCGAACTGACCACCCAGCTCGTCAAGGAAGCCTTCAGTCCCCTATGCGGAGGCGGTGACGCCGCCAGCAAGGCAGTCCTCGTCGTTCCCGGCTTCATTGCCCGCGACCGCGACAGCCACGAGACCACCAACCTGGGCCGTGGCGGCTCTGACTACAGCGCTGCCATCATTGCCGCAGCCCTCGATGCCGAGGTGCTGGAAATCTGGACCGACGTCGACGGCTTCATGACCGCCGACCCGAAGGTCATCAAGACGGCCTACACCATCAACGAGCTGAGCTATGTCGAGGCTATGGAGCTGTGCAACTTCGGCGCCAAGGTCATCTACCCGCCCACCATCTACCCCGTCTGCATCAAGAATATACCCATCAAGGTGAAGAACACCTTCAACCCCGAGCACCCGGGAACGCTCATCAAGGAGAAGATAGACGACGACCTGAAGCCCATCAAGGGCATCTCGAGCATCAAGGGCACCACGCTGATTACGGTCACCGGCCTCTCGATGGTGGGAGTCATCGGCGTGAACCGCCGCATCTTCACCACGCTGGCCGACCGCGGCATATCGGTGTTCATGGTCAGCCAGGCATCGTCAGAGAACTCTACCTCTATCGGCGTGCGCGACGAGGATGCCGCAGCAGCCGTCGAGGTGCTCAACGAAGAGTTTTCCAAGGAGATCGAGACGGGCGCCATGTATCCCATGCAGGCTGAAAGCGGACTGGCAACTATTGCCATCGTGGGCGAGAACATGAAGCATACACCGGGCATTGCCGGCAAGCTCTTCGGAACGCTCGGCCGCAGTGGCATCAGCGTCATCGCCTGCGCACAGGGTGCCTCCGAGACCAACATCTCGTTCGTCGTCGACGGACGATTCCTGCGCAAGTCGCTCAACGTGCTCCACGACTCGTTCTTCCTCTCTGAATATAAGGTGCTCAACCTCTTCATCTGCGGCATCGGCACCGTCGGCGGTATGCTGCTCGAGCAGATACGCACACAGCAGCAGTTCCTCATGCAGTCGCGCCGACTGAAGCTCAACGTCGTGGGCATCAGCGACGTCGACAACTTCGTGCTCGACCGCGACGGCATCGACCTCGAAGACTACGAGAAGACGCTGCGCGCAGGCTTCCCTGCCAACACTGAGCACATGCGCGACGAGATCGTGAAGATGAACATCTTCAACAGTGTCTTCGTCGACTGCACGGCCAGCCGCCAGATTGCACAGCTCTACCAGACGTTCCTTGAGCATAACATCAGCGTGGTGGCTGCCAACAAGATTGCCGCCTCCAGCGACTACGACAGCTACCAGAAACTGAGGCAGACGGCCCGCGACCGCGGCGTCTGGTTCCGCTATGAGACCAACGTCGGCGCCGGACTGCCCATTATCGGCACCATCAACGACCTGCGCAACTCAGGCGATAAGATACTGAAAATCGAGGCCATTCTCAGCGGTACGCTCAACTTTATCTTTAACGAGATTGCCGCCGACGTGCCCTTCAGCGAGACCGTGCGCCGCGCCAAAGAGCAGCGCTACTCCGAGCCTGACCCACGCATCGACCTCAGCGGTACCGACGTCATACGCAAGCTGGTCATCCTCACACGCGAGGCAGGCTACAAGGTGGAGCAGGAAGACGTGGAGAAGCACCTCTTCGTGCCCGACTGCTACTTCGAGGGCACACTCGACGACTTCTGGGCCAAGCTGCCTGAGCTGGATGCCGACTTCGAAGCCCGCCGCAAGGTGCTCGAGGCCGAGGGCAAGCGCTGGCGCTTCGTGGCCACAATGGAGAACGGCAAGACGAGCGTCGCCTTGAAAGAGGTGCCGCAGGGCCACCCCTTCTACCCCCTCGAAGGCTCCAACAACATCGTGCTGCTCACCACCGAGCGCTACAAGGAATACCCCATGCTGATTCAGGGCTACGGCGCAGGTGCTGCCGTCACCGCAGCCGGCGTCTTCGCCAATATCATGTCAATCGCCAATATCTGATGAAACACATAATTATTCTTGGCGACGGCATGGCAGATCTTCCCGTCGAGCGACTCGGCGGGAAGACCTTGCTGCAATATGCCAACAAGCCCATGATGGACCAGCTGGCCCGCCAGGGGCGCACAGGACGTCTGATTACCGTTCCCGAGGGATTCCCCCCCGGCTCCGAAGTGGCCAACACCGCCATCCTCGGCTACGACTTGAACAAGGTTTATGAGGGTCGCGGCCCGTTAGAGGCGGCCTCCATCGGCTACGAGATGACCGACGACGACCTCGCCATCCGCTGCAATATCATCACACTCGACGACGGCAAGATCATCACCCACAACGGCGGCAACCTGCAGACCGACGACGCCCGCGTGCTGATAGACTACCTGAACGAGCATCTCGCCAAGCCCATCAATGCCGCGCAGGGCTGCGAGCGCGTGCGATTCATCACCGGCATACAGTACCGCCACCTCCTCGTCGTCAGAGGCGGGTCGAAACACATCGTCTGTGCCCCACCACACGACCACCCCAACGAGCCGTGGCGCCCCCTGCTGGTAAAGCCCGCCGCCACATCTACCGACAGCGTTGCTGCTAACGAAGAAGGCCGCCTCACCCCCCAGCAGACCGCCGACCTGATGAACGACCTCATCATCCGTTCCCAGGAACTGCTGGCCAGCCACCCCTACAACCGGGCCAAAGCCGCCCGCGGCGAGCGTCAGGCCAACAGCATCTGGCCCTGGAGCGGCGGCTACCGTCCCTCCATGCTGACGCTGCAAGAGCAGTACCCGCAGATCAAGTGCGGCTCAGTCATCTCAGCCGTCGACCTGATACAAGGCATCGGCCGCTACGCCGGACTTGACATCGTGAAGGTTTCCGGCGCCACGGGGCTCGCCGATACTAACTACGAGGGCAAGGCACAAGCCGCCATCGACGCTCTGCGGAAGCAGGACTTCGTATTCGTCCACGTGGAAGCCAGCGACGAGGCGGGCCACGACGGCGACCTCGAACTGAAGCTCCGCACCATCGAATATCTCGACCAGCGGCTCATCACGCCGATTTACAAGGAGGTAGCAACGTGGCAAGAGCCCGTCTGCATCGCCGTACTACCCGACCACCTGACGCCCGTCGAGCAGCGCATCCACGTCGGCCAGCCCGTGCCCTTCCTCATCTGGCACCGCGACATACAGCCCGACGACGTGCAGCAATACGACGAAGTCGCCTGCGTCAGCGGCAGCTACGGTCTGCTGAAGCTCAACGAATTTATGAAGGCACTGATGAGCGAATAAGTCAGTGCCTTCACCAAGGGCTCTTTCTTTGGGTTTCTGTCGGGGCTGACATGGCTTTTGCCAACTCCATGCTATATGTGAAGCGTAAAACAGAAATAACCTACACTTCCTACACTCCCGACCTAACCACCTGTGAATCAGCACGCATCAAGGTGACGGATACCCAATAACCGACACCGGAACCTACACCGGAACCTACACCTGAACCCACACCGGCGGCATGAATATATATGCACGCCGGCAGGGGCGGTGCTTTTCGTCCAAAACCCGGCGGTTTTTGGGCAAAAGGCGGCGGGTTTTCGGCAAAAGGCGGCAGGTTTCACCGGCCGGCCGCCGCCCCTGCATAAAAATACAGAAACGAACTGGCATCAACTATGAAAATAGCGTCACATACGCCACAATTTCCTGACATTTGTGTCAATATCTCTCCGTACCGTCAGGTGTAGGAAGTGTAGGAAGTGTAGGTTGTTTACTGTGAATGGCAATCAACGCGCGCCCGCGCGCAAATTTCCGCCGCAAGTCCCGTATGTTGCGATATCATCGCAACCAATCAACCCGCCCGCGCGCGAATTTCCGCCGCAAGTCCCGTATGTTGCGATGTCATCGCAACCAATCAACCCGCCCGCGCGCAAGTTTTCGCCGCAAGTCCCGTATGTTGCGATGTCATCGCAACCAATCAACGCGCCCGCGCGCAAGTTTCCGCTCATAGCTCAACAACGGAGCAAACGGATTATGCAATGATAAAATAACAACCTGGTACAAATGGATATAGTTACATCAAAACAACAGCCTATTTAAGAAATATAAAATTTCAAAAAAGATTTTAGGATAAAAATTTGGCTATTGCTTGTTTTTTCGTTAACTTTGCAGACTGAATAACGCTTCTTGTCAAACAAGGGCGTCACATTCTATTCATTGATGTGCTACTGGGAATCAGTGCAGAACAAATGAAGAAGAGCCGAAGTTCATTACTCTGGCGCTGCAAAATGACGTAATTGCGGCGACCCTCTCCTTTGCACCAACACAAACAAAATCTTGAAACTTAACGACTTGGCGGATACCGCTAAAGAGTGGTTCCCTATGAGAGTAACTTACCGTAGGGAACTGAAGATTAAGAGCGTGCTCGACGAACTGGGGGTTGAGAACTTCCTGCCTATGCACTACCAGATTACCGGTAAGGACGACCAGAGCAAGTATGAGTTGGTGCCTGCCATCCATAACTTGATATTCGTACGCTCCACACAGGAGCACATTACCCAGCTGAAGATGACCCAAAGGAACCTGGAGCCAATGCGCTACATGATGAAGACAAGCGTAAGCGGATTGGGGGGAGCAGAAATCATGCGTGTGCCCGACCGACAGATGGAGAACTTCATCAGGGTGGCCAAGGCCGACAGCGACAAGGTTATTTTCCTCAAGTACAGCAAGTATCTGGCTAAGCCCGGCCAGCGCGTCCGCGTGGTTGAGGGCTACTTGGCAGGCGTTGAGGGTGTCATCAAGCGCATCAAGAACAACAAGCACGTCGTCGTGCAGATTGACGGTGTGGCTGCCGTCGCCATCGCTTACGTTCCCAAGCAGAACCTGCTGGTATTATAGGCAAACAGGCAACCAATAACTTCACATATTATGGATAAATACGTAAAACTGTTAGAAAATCTTCCATTCGACGTGCTGCACATAGCACAGTCGTTTGCCAACGACAACAAGTCGCCCAAGATTGAGCCGGCTCACCTGTTGCGCGCCTTGCTGCACAAGAGTGCCGGACTGGTGAACTACATTGAGGACACGCTCGACGAAGACTACTACTATTTGGTAGACTGGACTGACATGCGAATGAAGCAGTGCGACAAGTCGCCCTACCCGATGAAGGGCATCGAACTGTCGCACGATGCCGAGCAGGTCGTCAACGAGGCGCAGGACATCAGCGAGAAGTGCGGACTGACGGAAATCACCGCTCCCTGCCTGTTGGCCTCGCTCGTCACGCCAGGCATCGGTTTCTCCTACGAGCAGTTGAAGACGCTTCCACTGCAGGCCGAAAAGATTATCCGGAACATCCAGTCGGGCGCTCCGGCCAAACCGGCTGCCGCTTCCTCCTCTGCAAGTAATAGTAATAAGGTGTCGGCGGGCGCGGCGCCTGCCGAAGAATACTGCGTCGATATGCTGGCCGAACTGCCTGAGGCACCGGTCATCGGATTCGACAACGAAGTGCTCTCCATCACCGAGGTGCTGGCACGCAAGGACCGGGCCAACCTGCTCATAGTAGGCGAGACGGGCGTCGGCAAAAGCAGCCTTATCTACAGCATTCTGCAACGGGTGCGCGACAAGAAGGTGCCAGCCTCGCTCGAAGCGCTGCAGCCCTTCGAGCTCGACCTCATCGCCCTGAGTCAGGGCGTCAGCTACAAGGGCGAGATTGAAGACCGCTTCAAGCAGGTGACGGAAAACCTGCTGAACATGACCCAGCCCTTGCTGGTCATCGAGAACTTCCACCGTGTCGAGGATAAACAGTCGACGCTCAACGGCATCTTGCCGGGCCTGAAGCGCCTGCTCTCGAAGAACCAGCTGCAGGTGGTCATCACGTCGACCATCGACGGCTATACCAAGGACATTGAAAAGGACAAGGAACTGACGTCGTTCTTCGAGAAGATGACCGTCGAGGAGCCTAACGAGGAGCAGGCCGTGGCCATTATCCAGGCCAAGCGCCAGGGCTATGAGCAGTTCCACAAGATGACGATCGCCGACGAGGTGCCTGCCGAGATTGTCAGGCTGGCCAAGCGCTATATGCCCGACCGCCGTCTGCCGTCGTCGGCCCTCGACCTGCTCGACCGTGCGCTGGCCTCTGCCAAGATTGCCGTCGAGATGGCCGCCCTGACCCAAGATCCCCAAGAAGCCCAGACTGCCCAAGAAGCCCAAGAAGCCCAAAACATCCTCCAGAAGGAAGCCGTCCGCGACGTCGTCGCCAAGATGACGGGCATACCTATGGGTAACATCCAGAGCGAAGAGCGCGAGAAGCTGGCGAACGCCGAGGAAATCATCCACCGTCGCGTCGTCGGCCAGACTCATGCCATCAAGAGCATTCTCGATGCCATCTTCGAGAGCCGCTCGGGCTTGAACAAGAAGGGGCAGCCTATGGGCTCGTTCTTCTTCCTCGGCCCGACGGGAACGGGTAAGACCGAGCTGGCTAAGTCGCTGGCTAACTTCCTCTTCGACGACGAGACGGCCATGCTGCGCTTTGATATGTCGGAGTACAAGGAGGAGCACTCCGTGGCCTTGCTTTACGGTGCACCTCCGGGATACGTCGGCTATGAGGAGGGCGGCCTGCTGGTCAACCAGATTCGCCAGCACCCCTACTCCGTCGTGCTGTTCGACGAGATTGAGAAGGCTCACAAGTCGGTGTTCGACCTGTTCCTGCAGATTCTCGACGAAGGCAAGCTGCACGACCGCCTCGGACGTGTCGGCGACTTCTCTAACTCGCTCATCATCTTCACGTCGAACATCGGCTCTGACTATATCTTCAAGTCGTTTGGCGAAGGCCGCGTGCCTACCCACGACCAGATGCTGGAGGTGATGCAAGGCCAGTTCCGCCCGGAGTTCCTGGCACGTCTGACTGAGATTGTGCCCTTCTCGCCCATCACGCCTGAGATGATCAACCGCATCTTCGACATCCACATCAAGAACCTGCTGAAGACGCTGAACGAACAGAACATCACGCTCGAGATCGACGAGTCGGCCCGCAAGTACGTCACCAGCGTAGGCTTCAACGCCCATTACGGTGCACGCCCCATCCTCGGCATCATCCGCAAGGAGATTCGCCGTCCGCTGTCGAAGCTCATCATCAGCGGCGACATCAACCCCGGCGACAAGGTGACGATGAAGTACGACGAGGAGCAGAAGCAGATACAGTGGGACATCGATACGCCCGACGAGCCGGTGACTGAGTAACGACAATTACACATTATTATATTTAAAGTAAAACGAACGTATTATGGCAAGAAAAACTGTAATCAGTAAGGTGCTTGACGTTGAAGCACAAGACGGCATCATCGAGTTCCCGCAGAACCGTGCCCTGTATGCCGACCAGTTTACCGACGAAGCCCCACAGAGCGACGATGAGCGCGAAGGCTTCAAGACAAAGAGTATGAAGGACGTGTTTGAACACTACCAGCCCAGCAAGAAGGGCATCGCCCTGGAGAACGAGGAGGGAGGAGCCGTCTACGAGGACTTCGACTTCAAGTCTGTCAAGGACTTCGAGGACGAACAGCTTATTGACCAAAGCGAACTCTTAGGAGCCGCCAAGGAAAAGATCGACGCCTACAACTCGGTCATCCGCCAGCTGGAGAAGAACAAGAGCCTGCGCAATGCACTGAAGGACGAGGCTGCACGCGGAAACCTGAAGGACGCTCTCAAGGCTCTGCTGGCTGAAATTGAGGAGGCAGAGTAAATCAGTTTAGCAAATCGAAAATCAGTAAATAGTAAATTGTATTATGGCAGCAGAAGAACTGAAAAAACAAGAAGAAGGCCAGCCTGTAGAACTCCGCGAAAGGGAAAAGGTTGAAAACCCTGCGGCGCTCTTGCAGCAGAGCCTCGACGGGCTGAACAAGTTTGGTGGTTTCCAAATGGTGAAAGGCCTCATCAAGGGAGTTGAGAACATGGATCCGCGCCGCAAGGCCGTGAAGAACATCTTCCTCTCTGACTCCGCATACAAGGATGCCCGCAAGAAACTGAAGAACGAACTGGAACTGTGGGTCAAAATACTCGGCGAAGGCGGCTCCGACCCGATGGCTATTATCGAGCAGTGTACGGCCAAGCGCGACAAGACTGAGACCAACATGAAGAACAACCTGTTCTCCATACACGACGAGATCAAGAAGCTGGAAGTTACCTACCGCTCGCTTGACTCCTTCTTCGCCAACGCAGGACAAGGCAAGATTGACTGCCTGACGCTGATGAACGTCAACAAGGAAGAACTGGAATACCACGACTCAGAGGACACGCTGGCCATCCGCGACGAGCTGGAGCGCTACTACGACCGCCTGAGCCTGAAGAACAACTACTCTCTGCTCATCGTCCCAGGATACCTCGGCGACGCCAACACCATCCGTATGTGGGCAGACACCGCCTACCGCAACAAGGTCATCATGCTGACCGACTTCAAGGACTCGATGAACTTCGAGATGCTGAAGGAGGAACTCGACGATGCCAACATGATGGGCCAGGAGGCCAAGATGGCCAACGTGGTGATGACCTGCAACTACCTGTTAGGCCGCAAGAAGTCGGAACTGGCCGACGAGGACGACGACCTCTACATCCCCGGCTCGGCAGCCCTCGCCGGCCGCATGACCAACACCGAGGAGACCGTCATCGCACAAGGCTGTGCCGGCAAGAAATACGGCACGCTGAGCAACGTCAAGGGCTCGCGCCTCGACCTGCGCAAGTCGGAGATCGCCGCCCTGATTGACCAGGGTGTCATCCCGATGGTCGAGGAGGATGGCCGCACGATGGCCTTCTCAAACCGCTCGCTCTACAACGGCGCTACGCTCGGTCTGCAGGAGTACCCCATCGTCCGCACCTTCGACTGGATTGGCAAGGTATTCCAGAACTTCTTCAACGACGAGGCATTCATTAACTGGAATTCCAGCGTCAAGGCTGAGTTGCAGCAGGCTGTCCACGACTTCCTGAGCGACTACAAGGGCCCGGGCAAACTCATCGAGAACTACAACCTGAAGAGCATCAATCAGGATCCCAAGACGAAGGACATCAAGATTGAGGTCGAACTGAAGCCCTTCTTTGCCGCAAAGAACTTCTTCATCGAACTGACCGGCCACAACGGCACCGCCGGTGTCGAGTGGGATCAGAACGTGCAGTAAGACATTATTTTCATATTATTAATCCTTTAAAACAAAAACAATTATGGCATCACAAAGAGTTGTAACGCTCAATGCCGACGGCATTGCAGAACGCGAGATTATGTATGTTCGTTATGAACTGAACCAGCAGACTGACGTCGAAGGTCAGCCTACGGGAACGACACGTGGCGGTAAGATTCGCTTCAAGGTAAAGTCGAACGACGACGGAAACACCGACCTGCTTGAGTGGATGTGCGACACCTACATGTCGAAGAGCGGCACCATTTCCTGGCCCAACCGCCAGGGTGGCGAGATGAAGCACCTCGACTTCAAGGAGGGCTACATGGTAGAGTATGCTGAGACCTACGACAACAAGAACGAGGTGCAGCAGTACGAGGAGTTCACCATCTCCGCCAAGGAGATTGCCATCGGCAACGCCGTCCACAACAACCGCTGGACCATCGACAACTAATTGGTCTTCAATAGGTTTGAGACTTGACCGCGCTCAGGTCTCAAACCTTTTCCTTTTGTTTATTTATAAACTAAAACCATTAAGAGCATGAAGTTTCCAGAGTTCGATTCGATAGTCGACAGTGCTGCCGGCGCAGCAGGCAACGCGGCCGACGCGGCTGGCAAGGCGGCTGGCAAGGCGGCCGATGCGGCAGGCAAGGCAGCAGGCAATGCAGCCGATGCAGCAGGCAAAGCAGCTGATGCGGCTGGCAAGGCAGCAGGGAACGCAGCCGATGCAGCAGGCAAGGCAGCTGGCAAGGCAGCCGATGAGGCAGAAAAGGCAGCAGGCAAAGCGGCCGATGCAGCAGGCAAAGCGGCTGGCAAGGCAGCCGATGAGGCAGAAAAGGCAGCAGGCAAGGCGGCCGATATGGCAGGCAAGGCGGCCACTGAAGGCGCGAAACAGGCCAAGGGTGCGGCAGCCAGGATTGACAGTGCCGTGGCTGAGACAAAATCGAAGTTAGACAGTGCCGTCGCTGATGTGACGAAGAAGTTAGACAGCCAGGTCTCGAAGGTGACAAACGAACTGGAAAAGAATGTAGAAGCCGGCGTCAAGGAGGCCAAGAAGGAGGGCAGCAAGATTGAGAAGGCTGCCACCGACCTGGCAAAAGATGCCGAAAAACAGGCCGGGAGTGCCATCGACGGTGCAAAGTCGAAAATCGGCGATACCGTCTCCGGTCTTGAAAAGATGGCCGAGAACACCGCTGCCGGAGCCGACCAGATGCTGAAGGAGGCTATCGACAACGGCATGAAGCAGCTCGACGACATTGCAGGCGACGTCATGCCTGATGTCGAGAAAGCATTCGACCAGTACAAAGGCGAAGCCGAGAAGTTAGGCAACGAAGCCAAGCAGGAGGCAGAGAAAATGGCCAACGAGCTGGAGAAACAAGGCAAGGAAATCTACGACGCGGCTGAGGGGATGGTCAACGAGGCCGTCAACGAGGCCGAGCAAGAGATAGACAAACTCGTAGAGGAGGGCAAACAGGCTATTGACAATGTAAAGGACGAACTCAACGAACTGAAGAACGAAGCCGAAGATGAGTTCAACAACCTGAAAGATCAGGCCAAGGATAAACTCGACGACCTGAAGGACCAGGCCAAGGATAAACTCGACGACCTGAAGGACCAGGCCAAGGAGAAACTCGACGACCTGAAGGAAGAGGCCAAGGAGAAACTGAAGGAGCTGAAGGAAGAAGTCCTCGACAATCTGAAGGAAAAGGGAAAGGAACTCATCGACGAGGGCAAGGAGAAGATTAAGGAGGCCGTAAAGGAAAAGGCCAAAGAGATACTGGAGGAAGGTAAGGAGAAGGCCAAGGAAGTGCTCAACGACATCAAGGAGGCCGCCAAGGAAAAGCTCGACGACCTGAAGGCCAAGGGCAAGGAGGCACTGAAGAATCTGGTCGCCGACCCCTCGGAGGCATTCTCCTCATTAAGCAACTGGGGCAACGACATCACGTCGGGACTGAAACCTAAGGTTCCTGACCTGTCAGCTCTCGGCACAGACAAATTGAAGACGCCGGCGATGACGGCACTGAATACCGGTCAGGCAGAAAGCGACGACGACTTCCCGTTTTACGGCTACGTGAAAGTGGGCGGCCAGAAGTACGCCGTCGTGGAGTGTACATACGAGTTTCACCAGACGCAGGACAGCACCGGCAAGCCGTCGTCAAGACCCCGCGGCGGCAACATCACGTTCAAGACCCCGTCGCTGAGCGACGACAACGTGTTCTTCTACAAGTGGATGTTCAGCAAGACCGAGGTGGAGTCTGGCTTCTTCAAGTTTGTCGTCTATTCAAGCAACAACAAGCGCAATTATAAGACCGTGTCGTTCGAGAACGCCTACTGCGTCAAGCTGCAGGACTACTTCAACGACAAAGACAGCAAACTGATGTACACTGAGGTGACTATCGCTGCCGAAATCATACAGGTTGGCTCTAACGATATTGCCGAGTTCAACAACGAGTGGAGCTGAATAAAGTGAATAGTGAAATATCGGCCCTATGTCAATATCCGTAAAAAACATTACTTTAAGCATCGACGGCACACAGTCGAACAAGTTCAAGATAGAACTCAGCGGTGCGCAGTACAACCTGAACAACTTCAAGCTGGTGCAGCGGCTCGACGAGCCTAATGTGCTGACCTTCGACCTCGTCAAGGATCCTTTGGAGGACATCAGTGAACCTCAGTTCACCGTGTGTGCCGACATCATCGGCAAGCCCGTGACGCTCAACCTGCAGACCGACTCCATCGAGACGGAGATAGCCAAGTGGGCACAGGGAGCACAGGTGGCCGACCTCGAGTTTGACGGTGTTGTCACCGGTACCTCCGCCACCCGCGACAGCAGCCAGTACGTGGTGCATGTCGAAGCAAAGACGTGGGACACTCTCCTGCAGGATCATCCTAACTGCAAGTCATACGAGGATAAAACTCTAACTGACATTGTGCAGGACGTGCTTGACGGCATTCCTAACCTCAATCCGAAGATTCTCACACGCCACAGCAACAAGATTGAGTACACCGTTCAGTACAATGAGACGAACTACGACTTCCTGAAGCGGCTTGCCCATCGCTACGGCGAATGGTTCTTCAACGACGGCACCATCCTGCTCTTCGGACAGATTGGCGAACCAGAGCCTGTCGTCTTGGGCTATCCCAGCAAGGATGTACCCGAATACAGTGTGAAGATGAAGATGCGCCATGTGGACTTCAAGCAGGTGGCCAGCTCATACCACGCTTTTGACAGTACCGTCAAGGAGGGAAAGGACGAGTCGGAGAAGGAGATGAACACGCTCAACAACAAAGTCTATGAGGCTTCTGTCAATAACTTCGTCAAGCCCACGCTTGAACAGCTCAACATGGGCGGTATAGCCGGCGAGGACAGCCGTCAGACCATGCTCGACATGGCGGCCAAGTCACAGGCACGCAGCAATCGTGCCCAGATGCTGGAGTACACGGGAGTCACCTACTGCTCTAACCTGAAGCTCGGCAGTAAGCTCGTCATCAAGGACAACTACATAGCCAGTGCTTCCGACAACGGCAAGAGCGACGTGCAGCAGGACGAGATTCTTATCACCGAGCTTATCCATGAGTTCGACGTCGAGGAGCATTACAAGAACACCTTCAAGGGCCTGCCCTCTGGCTGCGATTATCCCCCGACCAACTCCTCCAATAGTTCCCCCAAGTGCCTGCCAAGTCGAGGCAATGTCAAGGACAACGAGGATCCTGAAAACCTCGGACGCATCCGCGTACAGTTCGACTGGCAGAAGCAGCAGGACGAGAGCATGATGACTCCCTGGCTGCGCATCCAGCCCTACGGCGGCAAGGATAAGGGTTTCTTGTTCATCCCCGAGATTGACGAGGAGGTGATGGTTGGCTTTGAAGGTGACAATGCTGAGCGGCCTTACATCATGGGCAACTATTTCAACGGCGTCGACTCGCCCGACGAACTGTGGCTGCCGGGGGAAAACGAAGTCAAGGCCATCAGAACGAAGAACGGCCATACCATTGAGTTCCACGACAAGGGCAAGGGCGGCTTCATTCGTATTTACGACAACAAGAAGAACAACTACTCGCTCACGTTCTCTACCGACGGCAAGCTCATCAAGCTGCAGTCGTCAGGCAACATCGAACTGTCAGCCGCCAAGGACATCGTCATCCAGGCTGGCAACGACTTCAAGCTCACGACGGGGGCCGCCATGACCAACATCGTGGGACAGAGTTTCCACATGGAGGTGGTACCGGCACAAGCTATTACCCCGCCAGAGCCCATCATGTCGACCTACGAAGAACCGGTGTGTAGCATGCCACCCGCTCCGACAACTACCCCGGCCATGTTCCAGCTTGACCTGGCTAACGGGAAGATGACCATGAAGACCAAGGAAGTAACTGAGGAAGTAGACAACAGCATAGACATCAAGACAAAAGAGCTGCTGCATACGGCAAATGTTCACTACAAACTGACCAACGGCAGCTCGTCCATAGAGATGGCGGGCAGCAATGCTTCGCTCTCGGCCGGAGCAGAACTTTTCCTGCAGGCTACTACCAACATGACAATATCAGCTATGGGCACCATGAATATGGGAGCCATGACTATCTTGATGAACTGACACATCTTATTTGCACTTATGGCAGACAGCACGAAAAGCGGCAACACGGGAAGCACCCAAGAGCAGAGCTTTGGCGAGAAAGTGGGGACTGTAGCCAGCATGATAGGAGAAGGCTGGCTGAAGTCCGACACCGGACTCTGGAATGATGCCAACTATCAGGGTACGCACGAGGAGGCCAACCGCTCGCTGTTTACCGACAATTTCGACTACGAGAAAATTCAGAAGCAGTCGACAGCTCACCTCAACAGGGTCGACCAGTCGATGTTCCCCGCCAGGGCTGGATTCCACTCTGCCCTTCAAGGGTCGCTGAATCTGTGTACAGAGAATGCTATCGTACAGTGTGCCATGGGATCGGTGTGCTCAAAGCTCCATGTCATGGATCCGCTCAGAGGCTCGGCCATCGGCACTACCATCAAGAACCGCTGCGCCGTCATTACCGACTGCGTGCCCGGACTGAACTTCGATGGCTTCGGAGCCTGCTGGAACATTCTTAATCCGGCTGTGGCTGCCGCCACGCTGGCTGCATCCATTGCCGCAGGCACGTTCGTACTCACCCCCATGCCCTGCCTGGCTACCATGATGCCGTCACCGTGGTTGCCTATCCTGGGCGAAATGATAAGCATCAGGAAAATTCCCGTCCTGGTCGATAAAAGCATTAGCAACTGCTGGGGACTGGGCTTCATCACCATTTCGCACTGCGGACAGGGACTTGACGCTACGCCCATCAGGCTCACTAATGTCGACGGAACAGTCAACTGGCACCTTGTACTACCACTTGCTGCCAACATCGCAGGCGCAGTCTTTAGTGGCGGAGGTGCCTTGGTGGCTAATGCGGCCAAAGCGGCAGCGGCAGCTAAGGGCGCACAAGCCGTAGCGGCCGCAACCAAAGCCGAACAGGCTGCACGCGCCGCAGCACTGGCCGATAAGGCAGCCAACGCCTTGAAAGTGGCGAACGTCGCAGCAAAGGTAGGAAAGGGTGGCGATATAGCCAGCAATGCCATTACCATAGCAGATGGCATCGGCTACATCGCTGAAGGCGACATCACGTCGGGACTGCTCAACATCGGCGGTGGCACTTTAGGGATGGGCTTCACTGGAATCGACTTGGCCAGAACAGCCAAAGGTGCCAAGAACACCAAACAGCTGACCGATGCTTTCCGCGACACGCTCGACCCGAAAATGCAAAAGCAGCTGGATAATATGTTGGCTCAGGGTACTGATGCCGACTTCATCGCTAATGTCATCAAGAAAAACCCGGAAATCTATGGCGATCTCTCCAAGATGAAGAAAGCCGACCTTGAACAGCTTATCAAAGCATCAAAACCCTATACCACAGCCGATAACACCGCTTCCGCTGCGAAGAAAGCCAACGACAGTGCCAAAGCTTCACAAAAGGGAGCAGGACAGGCAATTCAGCCCACTAACGATGCCATCGACATCGCAAGAAAACAGGCCGAAGCAAGCCAGTATGCTGCTAATGAGGCCAAAAAAGCAGCAGAGGAGCTGCAGAAAGTTACTAAGAATGCTGACGATGCCACTGAGGCATACTCAAAAGCCCTGCAAAATGTGGATGATATTCAGAGAGACATCGACCGCCTGACAGAACAGGCAGCCAAGCTTGACCCGAAGTCAAAAGAATACCGGAACCTGATGAGCAGGATAGAAACCGAAAGGCTGAGGTTATTTACGGCCAACGTCGATGTACAGAGCGCGAAAAATTCGCTTAACAAATCGGTTGACACGCTAGTAGACACCAGAAACAGCATAAAGGCGGAATACGGCGTTGACACCGTTGAAGGCATGAACGCCGTGGCCGCTGACTTGAAACAAACTGCAGACGAAAACGCCCAATTGGTAACTGGTCTGGAAGCCGAATTATCAAAATGGGAACGTGCCGCTAATGACAATACGGAGATAGACCGTACAGGAGCTGCCCTGAAGCAGGCTGAGAAAGACCAGAAGATACAACACGATTTTGCTGATGCTGCTGCAGATTTCCAACATGATGCCGACATAAACAGCAAGATATCGACTGCCGCTACCGGCTATGCTATTACCAACAACACTGTCAAGTCGGCAGTCGGCAATGCTCACAGAACCAATGAAGAGCAAAGGAACACCTTCAACAAACGAGGCGGATACGGACTGACGGAGGAGGAAATGAAGATTCTGCAAGAACAAGACTGACTATCCGTAGAAGAAGATATCGAACGGCGACTATACTATGTCAACAACCGCCAAAAACCCGCACTCCTGCACTGACTACTGAATGTCAATGAGTTACACCGCATTTTTGGATAAAAAACCTGCACTGAAACCCGCACTGAAACCCGCACTGGAGCAAAACAGCTTGTTTTGCGGAAAAAGGCGGCGGGTTTTGGAGAAAAGGCGGCGGGTTTCTGAAATGAGGAGCAGCTCGGCTTCAAGTGCAGGATTCAGTGCAGGTTCAAGTGCTGGATTCAGTGCAGGATTTAAAGGCGTTTTGACGGCATAACAGTCTGAGAATCAGATGCCGGTGCAGGAAGTGCAGGTATTTTAAAGATATAAACATACTAAGAACAACAATAAATACTACGATTATGACAGACCAGGAATTCTACCAGGAAGAGTTTATCGTCATGCTGACCATCGACGGTACATCGTATGACGAGATTGAAGTGAAGGTGACTGACCCGAACAAGACAATACGCGACCAGATCAACAGTATTGTCCAGGTGTTCGAACTGCCCAAGATGGACAACGGCGGCAACCCCATACAATACTTGCTCGGCAAGCTGATGGAGGACGACGAGGAGCCGGTTATCCTGGAGTTCGAGGATGAGAATGGCCGCGAGATGGCTCTCGTTGACTACGACATCCAACCTTTGGACCATCTTCACCTCATTTCAGTGCCCATTGCGGGATAAGTAAGAAGTAGGAAATAAGAAGTAAGGAGTATGAATCCAGCAATAAACAATTTTAACTTGAAGGAATTGAAGGGCCGCGATGCCCGACTGTTCCAGGAATGGAAGGAGCTCGACGCCGTATGCAGCAAGCGTAAGGAGAACAGCCCGAATCCTTTCAAACCGTCACTTTCGTACATCATCCGACGCAAGAACGCCGTAGGTCTGCCCACGGAGTTTGAGATATGGTACCGTTGCAAGTCGATAGTCGGTGTGGAGGACACGCAGCCCCCCCGGAAGCCCGTCTTTGGCAATCTGCACAAGATGAGCGTCGTGTTACCAAACAACTACCCGTCGGCCGACGGCAATCCCGTCTTCACGTTCTTAACCGACATCTGGCATCCCAACATCCGCAGCAGCGGGTCGTTTAAGGGGCATGTCTGTCTGACTATCAAAGAGATGGGTGTTCTGGCTTCAATCAAGGATTTAGTTCTCCGCGTAGAGCGTTATCTGAAGTATCAGATGTACCATGCCCAAAACACCTACCCTTATCCCGAGGATCAGGGCGTGGCAGAATGGGTGCGCGAGGAGGGCGAACCCAACGGTTGGGTGAAGTTTGGGCAGGACAGTTCAGAACCTGCGCCGAAGCCTGAGTCTACCGCAACCTCCGGCAACGGTGGCGAGGAGAAGCCTAAGAAGAAAATATCGCTGAGCATCTGAGGAGGAATTGAAATATGAGAAGAATATTTGTATATACACTGCTCTGCCTGCTGGCTATGACTGCGCGGGCCGACGAGCAGAAGAAGATAAACCTAAGCAATGACCACACGCAGGAGACGGTCAGCCTCGGTTATTGTAACATTTTTGCAACACTGAAGAACGCCGACGATGACAGTTCGGCTGAGGTGTCCGTCGAACTGGAAAACCTGGACGAGACGAACGTATTGATTCTCTTTGACGAAGCCTACTCTGAGAAAAGCATCAAAAAGCTGAATACGTCAATCCGCTTCGACAAGAAGTTTGGCGGCACCAAGAACAAGCGCGTCATCGACCCGTACAATCAACCGCTGAATCAGGTGATACTTTTCCAGCCGTCAGACAAGCTGGCACTGCCTGCAATAAGAGTGGGCAACGAGCAGTCGGAGAAATGCCGTATGCCAATCTACATCGCCAAGTTCAAAGGCAAGAAGAAGCTAATACTGCTGGAGAAACAGGTGATAGAACTTGACATTGAGGCAGAGTTGAAACCCAGCAAGGAGTTTCTCTCACTGAGCAGCGAATGCGAGAAACTGGAAAACGACATCCGCAGAACGGTCATCTGCACAAATCCCAAGCACAAGACTTCGGCCAGCAAGCAGAAAGAGCCATACGAGAAGCGGATTGAGGCATTGAAGGAAAAGATCGACAAAGCCATTGCCGCCCACAACTGGTCGGCTACCGACGGCGGCTACAAGCGCTACAACGGTCTGAAGGAGCGCCTTGCAAATGTAAACTTCAGAGAAGGTGACTGCGGCAAGCACGGTCGTGCCAAGGAAGGCCATACATGCAGCTACTGTTCGCTCTCACTCCAGCAAATCTACCACCAGTTGGACGACTTATATAAGAGGATTTACAGCAGCAGCAACCGCAAGGATGCCAAAGCCAGCGTGATGAACCAGGTAAACGCGCTCTACAAGTGCTGCACCGCCACCGACTGTGCCAAGCATGCAGCCGCATGGAAGAAAGGCGGTGACTACAAGAACAAGATTACCGAACGCTACAACCGCATCAAGAACCTATGATGGACCTCAGGCGATATCTCTGTCTGCCGCTACTGTCGGTAGCCGTCTGTACGGCAAGCTGGGCGAAGGAAGAGAAGGACACGCTATACTCCCCCAGTGGCGACCGCGTGATACTGGGCTATAACATGACGCAGGATGGCGGATTGGTTACCGTGAAGTTCGGCACGGTACAGAAGAAGCTGAGCAAGCGGACTCAAGATAAGTACAAGAAGCTGGACGAGGTGGCCGTCGTCATGTTCGACCGCACGGGCAACTACCGGGACCTGAAGTTCGACGGCCAGACACCAAACGCCTTCATGGTTCCGGCGGCAGTAAGCTACACCCCGTCGACAGATGGCTATTTCCTGCTACAGGAGGAGCCCGTACTGCAATTCAGCGTCAATCATGGCGAAGAGGCGGTGCTGTCCATCCCCCTCTATTTGGCTCATTATGAAGGTAAGCGCCACTATAAGGTTTTCGGCCAGTGCGGCACGTTGCAGCTTAAAACCAAAACGAAGACCAAAGCGAAAACCGGGAACGGGAACCTAAACGATAGCGAAAACCAAAACGGCGAAATGACCATCACGTCAGAGGAACTGACCGACGAAGGTCTGTCCCCAGCGGACGAGGCTTCCATCCGTGCCAACTCCTTGATGTCAATGCTTGAGAAGGCGAAAAAGCTGCCCTTCTCAGAAGAACTGCAGCACGAGGTCTCGGCACTGAGCGACCTACGCTTTAAGGTAACTGATGAGGCGGTCAGCAAGCAGATTGCCCAGGCTTTGGAAGCCTACAGCAATAAAAAGGAAGAACTGGAAGCAGCTGCTGAAAAGGCGGAAAAGGATGCTGCCGAAAAGGATGCGCTGGACAAACTGACGGCGAAGGCTCTGTCTGACTCGCTGTCAGCGGAAACAGCTCTGCAGGCTGCGAAGGACAAAAAGGAGATCATGTGGCTCATCGGCGGACTCGGCGGTCTGGCACTTCTTATCTTCGGCGGAAAGCAAGTAATTCAAACTATCAAGAACAGCCAGCTGCAGAAAGCCCAAAAACAGATGATGGAGGGCATCACGAAGATGGCCGGTGGAGGAATGAATGGCATCAATGCGGCCAACCCCTTCGGCAACGTTCCCGGGATGAAACAAGCAGAGCAAGCCGTAACTGGCAAACTGCAACGCAAGCTGAGCAAAGAAGGAGAGGCTGCCAAACAACGCCTACAGGAAATGAAAAGAGGGACCAAGAACGGGAACGATAACGGGAACGGGAATGGGAACCAAAAAGAAACTCCGAAGACGGAACGGAGGAAGCCATCACTCAACGACCAGATACCTGCAAAGTATAAGAGATGGCACAAGCCAGGTGAGACTCCGAATAAAAACGTTTCAATTTGATACGCAATGAACAGACTAAAGAACCATTTAATTATTGCCACGCTGCTCTTTACGGGCATTCAGGCATTGGCAGTCAGAAATCCACATTATACGGAACCTCTGCAGACGGCTAACGTAGTCAGCAGCTTTAGGGACTATATGGAGACGATACCCTATCTGAAAGAAGCCGAAATGTCTTCCCTCAATAGAGATATTGACAACCATATCAACTGCCTGAAGAACTCGACAGACAAGGAGGCGTATATCACGATGCACGACCTGCGCTACTTCATCGCCAACCAGCGCGACTCGATAGAACGCTATCAAGGCAAGAAAACCATGATGATTGAGGACTTCCTGGATCAGTATGCCGATCAGGAGTTTGAAGACCGCCAGACCTGCGTCGAACAGATGCAAGGGATGCTGAACGACAGGTTAGGACCGTGCGAGACAAATCTTAACCTCTTAGAAAGAGAACTGAATGCCAAGGAGGAAGAGCCTTTCCTCGGCTTGAACCAGCAGATGCTGATCATTATTGGCTCATGTGTAGGTACACTACTTCTCCTTCTCTTGATTTATGCCATCATCAAGTCTGGAAAGAAGAAAGAAGCTGTCCCCGTCGTTAATTACCGTTCGCCCGGCAATAATGCCGGCAATGCAGACAGTGGCATTGTCGTACGCCGTAAAACGGCCACCATTCTGAAGAAGCAGAGTTTGGAAGGCGTCATCGACAATCCTGACTACATGAAAGTCGACGTGGAGGACTTCTGCTACGATTCAGCGGTACGGCGCATATACATCAAAAACACGTGTATCGTAGAGTTATATAATATGTATGCCAACGACCAGAATGCGCCTGAGCAAGCCCGTGAGTATGGTTGTATGGTGTTGGGGCGCTGGGTACACGACGCAGAAAGTAACGAATACTATGTATCACTGGAACAGATCGTACTGCCTGGAGATGATGCTCAACTCGAGGAGTACGAGCTGAACTTCGGCGGAAAAATCAAATTGAAAGTACTTGAAGAACTGCGTAGGCTGCGACGCGAAACCAACCTGCAGTACGACTTGACGTGCTGGGTACACTCGCACCCGGGGCTGGGTATCTTCTTCAGTAATTCCGACAGCAGCGTACAAATGCAGCTGAAACATCCCACCCACCCCAACTTCCTGACAGCCATCGTCGTGGACACGCTGACACCGGGTATGCAACTGGGAATCTTCACCTTCCACCGCGACACTACCATCAACACGAAGAATGACCTAAAGCTACTTTATTCTTTAGAGGAATGGTACGATTGGGCCAAAGAAAGTGAAAAGTTGGATGTGAGAAGTGAAAAGAGTATGGATGGAGAGACCACCTTTAACGCTGACGACTATTACAGCACATTGGCCAATGCGCCGTCACATTTCAGTGTTTGCAATGACATAGAACTAAGCAATAATATGGTGGTAGACATCTGCATGGCTCTGACTGACCACAGCAACGGCATCGTGGGGCACATTCACGGCACGGCTCTACAGCAAGGTACCAAAACCATCTATCTGGCCGAACAATTAGTTGAAAACGAACAACAAGCCTCCCACTCGCTGATAGGCAGCTTTGTCGTGGCACAGCACTGCAGCATACCCAGCATACGGAAATACGTGGAAGACAGGCTCAAGGATATTCACTTTGTGCTTGTCTACACGGCGGCAGACGGTCTGCTGACTTCAATTCCCGTCATTGATAACGATTTATGCACAGATATTAAATACTACGGAGAACATAAACTTGAAAACTTAAAGCAATGGACAAAAAGAAGCCGATAATGAGACGTCTATGGACGGTCTGCGTGATGCTGGTATGTATGACGCAGGCAGGAGCACAAGATGTGTCACAGATTCAGTTCTGTGACAAGCAATACGAGTACGGACTGGGCAAGGACAGCATTACGCTCTTTCTGAAGGTGCTCGACAACGAAGGAAAACCCAACACCGAAATAACGTTAAACGATCTTGACAAGTATCTTGTCGTGAACGAAGATGGTGTGCTTATTTCTCCAGACCGCCGCAAGATTGCCTCACTGAATTCTGGTCAGCGAATTCCGAGCGACTATACCTTCTCCGTACTTGTTGACCTGAGTATTCCCGAAGAAGGAAAAGGGCAGATATTCAAGGCTTTCGGCCAATTGGTGGAGAGCGCACCTGACAGTTGCGTATTCCTTTCGTTCTTTGGCGATGAGGTAACGGCAAGTCAGTTGGTCACGAAGAGGAATCTCCCCGATTTTGAGCCAAAGTTCAAGGCACAGTCGGAGAACAAGTTCTTTTACGGAGCACTTTATTCGAAGTTGGCAGAGTTTAGCAGCAAGGAGGCCGAATTAGAGAGTTCGGTCACGACGAAAGCCGGTTATACCAGAAATGAGGCCATCACCAACAGAGCCCGGAAAGCCAAGGACAAAAACATCCTGTTTGTTTTCATTGACGGAAACAAGCGTGCGAGCGACGAAGTCATCTCGTTTGTCGAGGTGACCGATTACCAGTCTAACACGGAAAACATGGTTCCAAGAGTCTATGCCTTCTACTATACAGGCGACGGCGTGGACGAGAATGTGGAACTGACGCTGAAAGGTGTGTCGGCTCCGCGTGACAGTACCGGCCGCGTGCTTGCTGACCGTCAGGGTTCGTATAAGCCGTCTGCCGACCTGAGCAATGTACTTAGCAATTTCCAGCAGGCAGTGAAGGATGCCATGTATGACTTCGCCTTCACCTATCAGGCAACACCTGACAGGGCTTACACGGGTAAGGTGACCTACGTTGCCGAATGGAAAGGCATGGAGGCCGGAACAGGCGAATACTCCATAGGCACAGCAGAGACTCCGTGGCCTGTCAAGGCTGAAAGTGCAGGCAGTGCAGTCGTCAAGTTTTTCGTGGCGCTGCTGATGGCATTACTTACTTTCCTGCTATTCTTCCTCGTCACAAAAGTCCTCATTCCATTCTTCAATTCGAGACGGTTTGAATCAAAATACTACAAAAGCTACGTCCCGGAAGAGAACGTTCAGCGCCGCATCTGCCATTATTGCCGTCAAGACATCTTGCCTGGGCAGAAAGTCGTGACAAAGTGTAAGCATATCATCCATGTAGGCTGCTGGCAGCAGAACGGTTACAAGTGTGTCGAATATGGCCAAAACTGCAAAGAAGGCATACAGGATCACGTAGATTGGAAAGAGCTGTTCTCCAGGACATCACTGCGCGACAGTTATCAGACCATTTCTGGAATCGTTGCCGGACTTGTCAGCTGGATAATCTTTGAGTTAACCGGCCGCGGACTGTTCCCCTCCGTCGGATCAGCTATTGCCAAAACATTCTTCTATAATAAGGAGCAGGCGGCCAACCTCATGAACGACTGCACGAACAAGGTATCGGCATTCCTCACCATCGGCCTGCTGCTGGGATTCTTCCTCTCCCTCGTGTTCCGCTATTTCGACGAATACCGCAAGAAGGACGCGAAGATCTGCCTGAAGATCGTCGGCCTGTCGCTGCTCTCCGGCATCATCGGCATGGCGGCAATGGCGGTCGGAGGTATTATCTTCTGTCTGTTGTTGTCAGTTGTGAACACGACTTACATTCCTTGGTATTGTTCATTACCCGCCTACATCCTCTTCTCAGTCTGTGTAGCCCTGAGCCTTACCTTCAAGTCGTCCATTCCTATGAAGAGCGCCCTTTTAGGCGGTCTCTGCTCAGCCATCATCGGTTTCATCGTTCTCTACATAGGTTCCGCCCTCAGCAGCAGTGCCGGTTGGCTCAATATGCTGCTCGACTTTATCATCTACGGTGGCGGCCTCGGCGCATCGCTCGTTACGGTACGTATGCTGGCAGAGCGCTACTACTTGGTAATTAAGAACGGCGTAAAAGCCGGGCAGCGCATACCTATTCACAAGTGGATGAACGCCACCGGTGGCGGTAATGTGGTACACATCGGCATGACCGGCGAATGTGAAATCCAGATGAACTGGGAGAAAAGCAATAAGGTAGCCAAGCAACACGTACAGCTTTACATTGACCATGCCAAGTCACTGCCCATGCTGAAGCCGCTGGCACCAAATGTCATCTATAATGTCAGAACAGAGTTGTCCGTCAACAAGCCCACAATCCTTTCCAACAGTGATACGTTCAAGGTGGGTGACACCGTATTCGAATACGTAGAGTCATAATTTATGGAAAATAAGCAGCAATACGAATGGGGAGAGGGAGTCTACACACTCCTCTCCTGGTTCAAGAAGGATAGAGTGAAGGACGCCCACGTGCTCGTTGCCGGAGCTGGAGCCCTTGGCAATGAGGTCGT
Source organism: uncultured Prevotella sp. (assembly GCA_905235325.1). Taxonomy (GTDB): domain Bacteria; phylum Bacteroidota; class Bacteroidia; order Bacteroidales; family Bacteroidaceae; genus Prevotella. The sequence continues at coordinate 47,139 of CAJOLE010000008.1, forward strand.
CAAGAACCTCGCACTCTTCGGCATAGGTCACATCTATGTCGTTGATTTCGACCGCATCGAGATTTCCAATCTCACACGCTCGGTCTTGTTCCGCGAGGAGGATGCCTATAACCACGCCTACAAGGCCGAAGTAGTAGCCAGACGGGCTATGGAAATCAACCCCCAGATCAAGGTCACACCAATCGTTGGCAACCTGTTCTCAGAAGTCGGCTTCGGTCTCTACCGCAGAGCAGATGTTGTCATCGGCTGCTTAGACAGCCGAATAGCACGCTACCAGCTGAACCGTTTGAGTCTGCGGGCTGGGAAAAGCTGGATTGACGGGAGCATTGAGAACCTGACGGGAGCAGTAAAAGTATATACTCCAGGACTAAGTTGTTATGAATGTGGCCTCTCGCGTGAGGAGTTCAACCACATCATGCTTCGCACAGGTTGTGCAGATGTAGTACGCAACCAAGGCGATGCCGGCCGTGTGGCCACTACACCTATAAGTGCTTCTATAGTTGGTGCTATGCAAGTACAGGAAGCGATGAAGATTATTCACCTTTCCGAAGACGGTCAAGCGCCATTCAAGACCCTTCAGGGGAAAATGCTTCGCTATGAAGGCATGACCAATACGACCAGTATCTATCGGTTTGCATCGTGGAAGAACACGTGTCCTGCCCATGAACTGTGGGACGACGTAAAAGAGTGCCGGGAACTGTCGGCAACAATGACAGTAGCCAGTATCTTGGAGAAACTTAGGACTATATTAGGTACAGAGACGGTGGAAATTAACATGCGCAACAACAAGTTCATTGACATCATCGTGTCAGACCGTCCTGAGAAAGAATTCAAGGTCATGATTCCCGAGTCAAGACTTGACAGCTATATCAAGGAGAACAAAGAATTGCGCCAACTGAGTTACCGCACATTGATTCACAAGCATTTCTTTGAGAACATTGACGACCGTTTCCCATATCAAGACCTGACACTCCAGCAGATAGGCATTCCACCGTTCGATGTCATTGAGGTTTCAACTGATAAAGGCGTATCGCACATAGAACTGACGGGTGATGCCGCCCTTTTCTAAAACGACCAACTCCCCAAACGACCAAACGACCAACTCCCCAAACGACCGCATGATACCTCCACAACTGCTGCCTGGCGACATCAATGCCGAACTGTTGCTCTCGTACTATCCGAAAGGGGTCTGTAAAATACGCCTGAAAGGACTGCACAAGCGCAATACCTACCAGGACATTGTCGAGATGACTCCCCACAGCGACGACAGTTTCCTCCTGACCATCGGAAGGAACAGCCTGTACAATGTGCTGCCGGAATATATGTTCCACCCCATCGACCGCTTCGACAACCTGCCCAAATATGAGGAGAAGGAGCGGTTCGAAGAGCAGCTCGACCAGCAGAAAGAGGAGATAGAACATGCATACCGCTTCTTCGCACCTATTGACACGCTGCTCATCTGGCTGCGTAGCGAGGTCAGGGAGCGGCTGGAGCATTACGCCAAGGAAGACATCATCATGCAGCAGATTATCGGCGACAGATTGTCAGACAGTCAACGCTCCAACAGATTCATCCGTCAGATACTGCCTTTCTTGCCCCAGTGTAGAAACATCAGAGGAAACAAGACGCTGCTGACCCTGCTTTTACGGAAAGTATTCATGGAAGAGGGCTTGGCCATCGATGTCAGCCGTCAGGAAGTCACAATGACCGACGACCAGCCGCGCTATCAGGAGCGTGTTGATATGGTGGTTGGCGACGGTTTTGTCGGCAATTCATTTGACGACACCATCACGACTTACACCATTTATTACTGGTCGGACGACGAGTGTGGCCCGCAATTCTTGCAGTTTGCACGTGAGGTTGAGGAATTGCGTCTTTTCCTCATGGACTATTTCCTTGCCGTAGATGAGGTTCTCCATTTTAATCTCTGTCACGACGAGCCTCCACTTCGCCTTGGAGACGAAATATTCTATAATTACTTGAACTATAATACAAACCTATAAAAACATGCAGAAAAGAATCAACTGGAAAAAGGGGATGCGCCTGACCGACGAGGTGCTGTCGGCCTCCGACCGTTGTACAGACGATGCCATTGCCAAAGCCTTACTCTTGGCAGCAGCAGGTCGTTTCGGGCTCATCACCTCGACACATCCGTTCCAACTCTCACTGAGCATTTTGAAAGGATTCATAGATGTCGAAGCATTATCATGTTTGGCCATCACGCGCAATGGGCAGATTATCGACGCGGAATTTGACACGAAATTCACTAATCTATTTGAATCGCGCATACAGATTCCCCCAGAAGCAGATGAAAAGGAATACATACTGACCGTAAGCCAATCAGCCAATGAGTGGAGGGAAGGCGGCGACGGCTTCAAAACGCCCGCACTTCAGTTTGCGCTGCTTAGCCCAAAGGCACCGTGCCCAGACAACGCCATGCCTATCGCCCGCCTCGTAAATGAAGAAGGTTGGCGTGAAGACAACGTGAACTTTGTCCCACCATGCCTGTTCCTTTCGTCACACCCTAAGTTCGAAGAGCTACATGCCCAGTTTGTCAGCCTGCTCAGAAGTATAGACGAAAAGACTCATCAACAAGCCAAGGGAGGTGCTCAGAAGGCCATCAGTATTTACTGGCCTGTTGTCCGCCAGATGCTCATTACCGCAAATACAGAGCACGAAGAGTTGACTCCTATCCGACTCCTTTCATGCGTACAGCAGGTTATAGCAGCCTTCACCATCGGATGTGAGATGGACGATGCACTTACGCTTGAAGATGCAGAGACGTTCAAAAACTTCACGCGCGTGCCCTATAATTACAGGATAGCATATCTGCGAATCAAGCAAGGACTGGGAATGTGCCACGCGATAGACGAGAAGATTGACAAGTTCAGCCTATTAGAGAAGGTTGAGGCACCCCAGCCAGAGCCGCCACAGCCCAAACCAGATACACGTAAATTTTGGGACGGTAAGAGAATATGAGTTTTATCAGCACCCCCCTCGTATTCAAACGCTCAGGAGCATCCATCCTCCGCGACATCAACGACCGTATCACCATGCTGGACAACTTGGTGGAGTTGGTCGTATTTACACCCCGTGGCAGTTTTGCTGCCGACCCTGATTTTGGCTTTGAGTATTGGAATCACGAGTACTCCAACGTACACTACCGCGAGTTCAACAACAGCCAATTAGGACGAATGGCAAAAGGTTTGCAGAACGAAGTCACAAAGAAAGAGTGTGAAGACAGCATCCGTAAAAGTCTTGCCACCTACGAGCCAATGCTGAAAAACATCGCCGTGTCAATTGTCTTGGACACTGCCACCAACAAGTCATCGCTCAGGAAGAAAATAGCTTCTAAATATGAGGTGAACGTTCTCGTCGAAGGACAGCTCGACGACGGGCTGGGAACTCTCCAGCCTTACCGTAAGAGTGTGGTGTTCCTGGTAGAACCTACAGTGAAACGTTACAGATAACGAAGCCCAAAACTTAAAAACTTAAAAACTTAAAAACTTAAAAACGAAGACGAAAACGGCTCCGCCCAGTTCCCGTTAACGTTCCCGTGAAGACACTCAACAAGAAAGACCATAATGGACATAGAATTAGAGAAAAGGATTAAGGAGGCGGTAGAGGTCCTGCAGCAATTGTCAGCAGAGCCCATCAACTTTCACGAGATGGATCCCATCGCCAAGATGATGCTGGTAGCAATGGTAGGCGAGATTCAGAAAGTGCTGGATTATGTCGATGATATTAACCAACGGCTCGTTGAACGGTTCTGCACAGACTTCATACCCCGCCAGAAGGTCGACGCCATGCCAGCCATCTGCCTGCTTCATCCCACGTTGAAAGCCCGTGGCGAAAACGGTTTGCTCAGTGTAGCGGGTGATGCCTCGTTTGCTTATAAACATGAAATGCTGAAACAGCCGCTGACATACATACCGATTTTCAGCACCTCGCTTATTCCTCACTCCGGGCTGTACGTACTCAACCATCATCAGCTGCGCGATGGCGACACCATCGTCAAGGTCAACATGAATGACGCTAATCAGTTGTGGGTCGGCATCAAGTCCGCATCTGAAGTCAACTGTCTACAAGGGCTTTCCATGCTTATCAAAGGAACCAATGGCATTATGCCAGAGCATATCTATGCCGGTGTTTCGGACGATGAAATAGATTTTGCTACCATGCTTGAGATGGAGAGCATTGAGATGGCTGAGCCATTCGATGCCCAACAGTCGTCAGGCGAGTTCTTCTCCTTTGTAGAAAACTGGAAGGAGAACCTTCTGAACATGGGTGACGCTGCTCTCGTCTACATCACCGATGGCCGCAAAGACCGCGACAGGTTCAAGCCGCGCCCTTTCCCCCGCGTGTTTCAGCAGTGGCTTGAAAGCGAAGTGCTCGACCGTTTCCAGCCGTCTACCATCTGGCTTCGCCTTGACTTTCCTGAAGGCTACTCTGTACCTGACGATTGCAGCGTGACAGTCAACATAGTCCCAGTAACCAATGTCGATGTCTGTTCGCTCACGCTGACCCAGACCCAGCCTATAGCAAAACTCCAGAAACAGGACGAGAGTTTCTTCCTGCATATACTGGAGACCAGTACTGCGTCGAATAAACAGGGATTCAACAAGACGAATGACGAGATTCTGATACGCGACTTCGAAGCTAAGTGCTACGACAACGGCGACCTCTATCGTGATGTGCGTCGTTTGTACAATCGTTTCATTGATGATTATTACGCTTTCATAGAGTACAACGGCATCAAGGACGGCGAGGTTCTCCGCCAATTGCGTGAGGCCATCAACCGATTAGGGAAAAGCGTAGGAGGCCAGAACCAGAAGTTCAAGTTTGACAGCGGCACTTACGTCATGAAGAACATGAACCAGTATCCCGCCACGACGTCTGTCAAGGTGTCGTACATCACAACGATGGGTAAGATAGGAAATACACCATATACGGGGGACGTTATGGAGAACCGTAAACACCCAGCCTTAGAGCAGAAGGTTCAAGTCATTGCTTCTGCCATGGGTGGTGCCGACAAAGCCTCGGTCGACGAACGCTATGAGCAGTTACGCTACTACGCCCTGACCAACGACCGGCTCTATACCCGTATGGATATCGATGCCTTCCTCCGCAAGGAATTGCTGGCAGAGTTTGGCAAGGACGAGTTCCAGCGCATCGTCATCAAGACATCAGTCCAAGGAGCAGGCGGAGAGTTGTCTTTAAGACGAGGCTTATACATCGACATCGAATTCCGCGACCGCAAGAACTATGAGCATGCCCGCTCAATAGCCTACGACCATCTGATGGAACAGCGTATCCGCAATCGTTCCTGTATTGCCATGCCTATCATTGTCGCCTTAAAGAACCTTGAGGAGTAAAAACGTTTTCGTTTTGGTTTCAACACTCGATACTATACGACCAACTCCCCAAACGACCAAACGACCAACTCCCCAAACGACCAAACGATGTCAATTTCAATTCTTGAGAGAAAAACTGTGCGAATGTTGTGTTGGGCAATATGCTTGTGTGCCTATAGCACATTTATCAAGGCGCAATCCTCATCCGACATTCTGGCATATATCGACAAGTATAGGCAGATAGCACTCGACCAGGAGAAGCAATACGGGGTTCCGGCATCCATCACATTGGCTCAAGGCATTCTGGAATCGGGTGCCGGACGCAGCGGACTGACGCGCAACTCCAACAACCACTTCGGCATCAAGGCTATGGGAGGATGGAACGGCTCGGTATATCACGCCTGGGACGACGAGCCACAGAAGAGCCGCTTCCGCGTTTACAGTTCGGCAGCAGAATCGTTCCGTGACCACTCCCTGTTTCTGAAGAACAACGGACGTTATCGCAGCCTGTTCTCCAAAAGCGTGTATGATTATCGCGGTTGGGCTATCGGACTTCAGAAAGCAGGCTATGCCACCGCCAAGAACTATGCCTCGGCTCTTATCGGCTTCATCGACTCCTATCGCCTCTACGCCGTCAATGGCGGAGTGAAGCTTCGCGCCGGCAAGACTGTTGTCATCACACGCACCACGGGTCAGAACCGTACCCCGACGTTCGACGCTTCCTGTGTTCAGGACGAGGACGAGGAGTCTGAGGAGCAGCAGGCTGTCAGCAATGCCGTCCGCCGTTGGGTGGTCGACATCAACGACATCCGCTGCACCGTGCTCTACCCGGGAATGACGCTCTCGTCCATTGCTATGAAATACGACATTTCCAAGCAGGACCTGCTTGACTACAATGAGATAGCCTCGGAAGCACGGCTTCAGGAGGGAGACATCATTTACCTCGACAAGAAGAAAAAGAAGTTTACAGGCGCGCAAGACTATTATCGCACAAAAGCCGGCGACACGCTCTACGGCATCTCGCAGCAGTTTGGCATACGACTTGCCAGCCTGGCAAAGATGAATGATAAAGACATATTCTCCAATCTCAAAGAAGGCGAAAAAATAAAACTGAAATAACTGTATGCTTGACATCGTACAATTTGCCCAAAGTGGCAAGCTATTTGACAATCGTTACAAACTGCTACGGCCGTTGAGCACCGACGGGGGCACGGCTGACGTTTGGCTGGCACTTGATGCCAATACGGTGAAGAACCGTGCCTGTCTCGACTATGCCCCAAACCTGACTGATCAGGAAGTCGACGTGCTGGGACTGGTCGTGGCTATCAAGATCTATCGTCCCAAGAACGCCCTTGACGTTGAAGGCGAGCAACGTTTTCGCGACGAATACATGATTGTGTTCAACTGCAACCACACCAACCTGCTCCACCCCACCAGCTACTCCATCTTCGAGGAGATGCCCTATTTGGTACTGCCATACTGTAAACAGGGCTCGTCGGAGAAGCTCATCGGAAAGCTGAAGAAGGATGCCGACATCTGGAAGTATATCGAAGATGTTGCCTCCGGACTGGCCTACCTGCACGCCTGCACGCCCCCCATCGTCCATCAGGACATAAAGCCTGGCAACGTCCTCATCGACGATATCTACAACTATGCCATCACCGACTTCGGCATCAGCTCCAAGAAAGGCGGCAGCCGTGAGTATTTCTTCGACGACGAAAACAGCGGCACTTTAGCTTACATGGCTCCTGAACGCTTTGTCGAGGAGGCTGAGCCCCTGCCGCAAAGCGACATCTGGGCTTTCGGTGCCACACTTCACGAACTGCTCACTGGCAATGTTCCGTTTGGCGAGGAGGGCGGCTACGCTCAGTCGCAGAAGAATGTCCCCATGCCCGATGCACCGGGGGCTTCAGCCGATATACAGCGCCTTATCCACGCCTGTCTGTCGGCTGACCCTGACAGCCGCCCCACAGCCCAGCAGCTTGCCATAGCCGCCCGGCAGAAGCAGTTCCCCGTCAAATCCAGGAAACCGCTCTACATCACACTCGCCATCTTAGGTATGCTGGTTGTTGGCGGCCTGTCATTCCTGCTGGGAAGTTCGACCGAACAAGAGGAAAAGCCCAAGATACCGACAGAAGAGCTTTACCAATTAGCCCTCAGACGCATGGACTGCGACAACTTCGACTCGCTCAAACTCGGTATGCGCATGATGGACAGCCTGAGCAGCACCAACTATATTCCCGCCATCTATCAGATGGCCTTCACATACGGCTGGTATTCCGACTCTGTTTCCGTCAAGCGCAAACGACTGCTGGGCATTGACATCGACGAGCTGTTCATGCCACGGGCCGACCGCCACAGTAATGAGGCTGTGGCACTCTTTACCCGCATCATCAGACTGAACGACTCTACCTACGCCGACATAAATGCCAACGCCTCTTACCGCTTAGCTTGCTATTACGTCATGCCGAACAACATCTACAAGCCCAACTACGAAAAGGGTAAGGAGTTCCTTCTTCGTTCAAGAGAATGGGCAACGCTGGCAGGCGATAAAGACTTGCTCGACAAAATCGAACGCGGCCTTGCATCGTTCCACTAAAGACGGGAACGGGAACCCAAACGACCAAACGACCAACTCCCCAAACGACCAAACGACCAACTCCCCAAACGACCAATCATCACTCAACGCTCACATGAAAAGAACCATTCTCCTATTGGCTGCGGCCACCATGACTGTAGCCACTATACAAGCCCAGATGGCCAAATGGATTATTCCGCCATCCTATAGTGCTATCCACAAAATGAGCGGCGGCGACTTCATTGTTACCGACTCTGCCGACTACAGCATTCTCTGGTCATGGGACGGCCGCAGAATCGTCTCCACCCGCAACCAGCTGTACCCCTTTGCCGAGGATATTTCCGTAGCCGTGCCGAAAGGCAGTGCTGCCATAGCCGGCTTCTACAATACCGCCGGCCAGTTCACGCAGCTCCAAGGTTATAGCGTCGCGCTCGGCTATCCCTACTTCTCAGGCGGTTTACTCTTGGTAAAAGAGGGTCAGTACTATAGATTCGTCAACAGAAAGGGCACCCCCACTGGCGGACAGTATGTAGTGGCCTACCCCTTTTCCAATGGCTATGCTACGTGCTTTACCTATCGCAACTTGGACAAGCAGAAAGACCCACATTATCTGCTGCTGACCACCGAAGGTACCGAGATGCCTGTCAGCTACAATGGCAAGACGTTCGGCGACAACGAGGTAGAGTTCATCTCATCCGTCAATGACGAAAACATCGGCTATATTGTGGCTGGCCATAAGCTCTACACCTTTAATGGTCAGAGCAGGAGCCTGACACCCGTCTTTGCCCGGAAGAACGAGACAAATATGCGCAATCAGGCTCACTTGGAGAATGCCTTGACGTCGTGCTTGGTCAGGCTCAACGACACCACCTCTGTTCTTTCTGCCTCGGGTGGCACATCAGGCAACATCCAGATTTGGTTCGACAACCGGCTTATCCCGCAATCCATACAGACCGCCGACGGTCTGCGACGTTTCAAGAAGAACGCCCAGCAGAAGCGCAACTACGCTTCCCCGCTCAGAGTGCTCAGGGAAGACGGCAAAATGGGGCTTTACTGGGACACCACAGAACTGCTGCCGCCACAACTCGACCAGGTCACGACGTGCTATGCTGACATAGCCTTCGTCAAGCAGGGAGGGCGCTACGGTGCCCTGAAAGCCTATAGCGACCGTGCGTTCCGCGTCAGTATCAACGACGGTTCACCCGTCGCATTCAGACACCGCACACTGCCCGTCACCATCAACGTAGAGGTGCCCGACGTCGTCAGCCCGCAGCAGGTCCGACTCACCACGACGCGCGATTCGGGCCTTGGCATTGACGAGCAGATGGGGCGGCCTGTCGACGGGAAGCACCTGCAGTTCGATGGAATCCTCACGATACCCGAACAACTTCCAGGCGATTTATATGATGACGGCAGCAACGACATCACCTATCCCGTCAGCATCAGATATGACGGACTGCTCTCACCCACCATCGACCTTAACGTCAAGGCCTGGCACCAAGAGTACCACACCATCAGCGTCGACCAGTCAAGCATCAGCGTCAGCACCGACGGCCAGCTGCAATTCAGCTTCACAGTCAGCACAAACCTGGCCCCCGGCGAGGCACCCACTCCCGTCGATGTCAGCATCCAAGCTAACGGCCTGCAATGGGACATCGAGAAACAGTCCGACACGTCGTATAAGGGAATGGTGTACAACCTCTTCGACGGCAGCAATTCTATAGCCATCGCCGTCGAAGAGGCTGGCTGTCCGCCGCTGGTCCACCGCTTCACCGCCACCTACAACAAGCCTGAAGAAAAGAAGCCGGTGACGAAACCGACACACAAGCCGGCACCGAAGCCTGACGACAAAGGAAAGAACAAGCCCAAGCGGGAAGAACCCGCCAAACCCGTACTTGAAATATAAGACCAACATGAAAATCAAGATAGCAGCAACAACCGATATAGGAAAGGTACGCGACAACAACGAGGACGCTTACATCTTCTGTCCCGACCTCACCAACCAGGAATGGATAACTGAACACCCCACCTCGGGTAGCCTCCCCACCTCGGGGGGAGGTTGGAGGGGGGTCTACACCCCCCTCGGGCACTTCGGCTCACTTATGGCAGTGGCCGACGGCATGGGAGGGACCAATGCCGGCGAGGTTGCCTCAGCGATAGCCGTCGATACCATCAGGGAAGTCTTCAGCAACGCCGACCTCAACGAGCGTAGCAGCGACGACGACATACGTCAACTGCTACAGCAGTGCGTCACCAAGGCCGACGAGGCCATCAACCGCAAGACCTGGGAAGACCCTGCCACCGCAGGCATGGGCACCACCATCGTCGTCTGCTGGGTACGCGACGAGACGGCCCACATCGCCTGGTGCGGCGACAGCCGCTGCTACATCTTCAACCCCCTGACGGGCCTCGAACTGCTGACCAAGGACCACTCCTACGTTCAAGAGCTGATTGACCGGGGAGAGATTTCCGAGCAGGAAGCCTTCAGCCACCCCGACAGCAACATCATCACCCGAGGGCTCGGCGACATCGGCTCGCAGGCCTCGCCCGACATCGTCAGCCGCCCCTTGTCGCCCAACGACGTGCTGCTGCTGTGCAGCGACGGACTGACGGGCTACTGCAGGGCGGACGACATCGAGCGCACGCTGCAAGACAACTATCTCGACATCGGCTGCTGCAACCGCCAGTTGCTGCAATTAGCCCTGCAGGCTGGAGGCCACGACAACATCTGCATCGTCCAGGCTTCACTCATCGACGACGACCAGGACGCCCCCACCCCGTTCGCCCACCGACGTTCATGGCGCGACGGACTCAGAAAGCTGCTGAAGCTCTGAAACGCTTAAAGCCAAAGCCTCAAAATCGCGCGCTTCCACAGAAAACCTCTGGAAGCGCGCGATTTTCGCTTAAAGATATTTTGGCATTTGCCGAAAGTTGAGAACTACTGACGCTCAACGTCCTTCAGCCATATTGAGCTGGAAGCGTCGCTGGGCATACGCCAGTCACCACGCGGCGAGAGGCTGACGCTGCCCACCTTCGGGCCGTCAGGCATACACGAACGTTTAAACTGCTGACTGAAGAAGCGGCGGCAGAAGACTGTCAGCCAATGCTTTATCACGTCTCCATCGTACAACCCCTTGAAGGCATGGCAGGCCATCATGAAGACCTTTGACGGGCGGAAACCATATCTGAGGATATAATAGATAAAGAAGTCGTGCAACTCGTATGGCCCTACCAGGTCTTCCGTCTTCTGCTTGATCTGTCCGTGCTCGTCGGCCGGTGTCAGCTCGGGCGAGATGGGGGTATCGACGATGTCGAGCAACACCTCGGTGGCCAGTTCGCCCGACATATAGGTGACGAGATAGCGCACGAGCGTCTTCGGCACGCCGGCATTCACGCCGTACATCGACATGTGGTCGCCGTTATAGGTTGCCCAGCCCAGAGCGAGTTCCGAAAGGTCGCCTGTACCCACGACGATGGCGTTCTCCTTATTGGCCACGTCCATCAGTATCTGTGTACGCTCGCGGGCCTGTGAATTCTCGTAAGTGACGTCGTGGAGTTCCGGGTCTTGGCCGATGTCGCTGAAATGCTGGGTGACGGCCTTGGCAATGCTGATTTCGCGAGCGGTGATGCCGAGCGTCTCCATCAGTTTCAGCGCGTTATGATACGTTCGGTCGGTGGTGCCGAAACCAGGCATAGTGATGCCAATGATGCCGCGGCGGTCAAGCTTCAGCCTGTCGAAAGCCTTGACCGTCACCAGCAGGGCCAGCGTGGAGTCGAGGCCGCCGCTGATGCCGATGACGGCCTTCTTTGCGTTGATATGGTGCAGGCGTTTGGCCAGGCCGGCCACCTGAATATTAAGGATCTCCTCGCACGACTCCTGCATCTTCTCCGCAGAAGGAATAAAGGGATGCGGGTCGACAGGACGCACCAGTTCGAAGTCGCGGTCGGTAGCAGGCTTGCAGCAGGCAAGCGTCGGCCTACACCTGACCTGCGACTGGGCGGTAATGAAGGTGGAGTTCGTGCGGCGCTCAGTACGCAGCAGTTCAACGTCGATCTGGGTAATCTTAATCTGCGGCTGCAGCGAGAATCGCTCGCCCTCGCACAGCTGCTTCCCATTCTCAAAAATCATGGCATTGCCGCCGTAGACGACATCCTGCGTCGATTCGCCGAAACCGCTGCTGGCGTAAACGTAGCCACTCATCGTGCGGGCACTCTGCTGGGCGAGCAACTGCCTAAGGTACTGGTGTTTGCCTATCAACTCATCGGAGGCCGACAGGTTGAAGATGACATCGGCACCGGCCAGCGACAGACGGTTAGAGGGCGGCGTGGGAGCCCAGACGTCCTCACAGATTTCTATGCCGAAGCGGGCACCGTCGCAGGTGGTGAAGATTACGGGGTCAGGCGTCACGTGGACGGGACTGCCGCCCAGATAGACGTCCTGCGCCGTCAGGTCCTGGGCCGATGCAAACCAGCGCTTCTCGTAGAACTCACCATAGTTAGGCAGATAAGTCTTCGGCACCACACCAAGCAGCGTGCCGCCCTGAATGACGGCAGCGCAGTTATAGAGCAATGCTCCTATCTGCACAGGCAGTCCGACGATACAGATGACATCGAGCTTGCGGGTGAAGTCGAGCAGCATGAGCAGCCCTTCCTCCGCCTTGTCAATCAGCAACTGCTCCTTAAACAAGTCCTGACAGGTGTAGCCCGTCAGACAGAGTTCCGGGAACACGATCACCTCAACCCCCTGCCCCTCAGCCTGGGCAATGAGACTCTCTAACTGTTGTACGTTGTAGTCAACGTCGGCCACCTTCACTGACGGTATGGCAGCGGCAACCTTCAGGAATCCGTATTTCATAGCTTCACAAATTGACGGTCGTTTTCAATGATGGTATAAATCAGCGCAGGCTGCTCGAAGTACTGGTTCTCGCGGAACGTATGCAGCTTGTAGAACTTCACGGGGTCGATGGTAATGAGCGCATCGACGGCCGGCTTCCTCAGGAAGTACTTCTCACGCTTGTAGGCCAGCAGCTGAATACAAGAGTGCTCCAACTGGTTCAACTGGTCGCGCCCGAACTCCTCGACGAACAGCTTCGTGTTCGGCTCTATCTCGCCTTGTGAGCGCACCTGCCAGCTCGAGCCCTCGGCAGTCATGTAGACGTAGCGCAGGTAGTAGTTGCAGTCGTTCACGATGTACGACTCGAAACGGGTGTTGCTCAGTTCCTTCAGGTCGATGGGCACAAAGGCCAGATAGGCCGACAGCTTGTCGCCGCCCCTGCGCTCCTCAACGGGCGCCTTGAACGTCACGGGCCTGTCAGCAGGCTCCGTCTCAGGCTCCTCGTTTTCGTCTTCGTTTTTGTTTTGGTTCCCGTTAACTATGCCGTTCTTTACTTCCACCATGTGCTTCGTGTCATAGTTCTCTTGGCCGATGACCACGACCTCGGTTGCGCGCATGGGAACCTGAAAGCCGTCCTCGTCCTCGACGAGCACGATGTCCTTACCTTGGAAGCCTGCCACGCGGCCGCCTCCCACTTCGCTCAGGAATCTTACTTTATCACCTATCTTCATCTGTTCTGTTTCTGACTGTTATCGATATTCGTTCATTTGCCTATAACTAACAGTTATTCTCTGCGTACCATTAGTCGGCTGCAAAGATAAACAAAAAAGCCGAAAGCCCCAAACTTTCGGCCAAGAAAAAGGGGGAGGCATAGATAATTGCGATTACCTGACGGCCACGAGGGCTGCAAGACAGGGAATTTCTGAAAAACAGGGTGACACGGTGTCACATTCCGAGATAACGCGCAGACAGGCAGACAGTTGCGCCCTGTGTCACCCTCTGAAAAGGGTGACACAGGGTGACACAAGGGTGACACGTCGGGCCGCGGCTTTCCGTGAGTCGTCCGCCCTGCAACAGCCCCCAGACCGCAAGGCTAAGGCCGACACAACTCCAGGGTCGGCCTAAATTCTCTCGAGAATCTGAGCGCAAAGCGGCGGAAAACCGTCAGCTATGCAGCGGTCTGACGTCAAATTCTCTCGAGAATTGACAAGGATTGTGTCACCCTCGTGTCACCCGTGACACCCTCTCAAACAGGTTGCACGCCCTCTGTACATCGGCATTGTGACACCGTGACACCCTGTTTCGCGAAAAAACGTATCCGCAGCCGCCGGCGAAGGTGCTGACAGGCCCGGCCATGACCGCGATTCTCGCAATTTAGCCGACACAGACAGCAACATTTTGTAAGACAGACAAGAAAAACGTGGGAAATGTTTGCTGTTCTCAATATTTTGATGTAACTTTGCGCCTTGAAATTGAAATACAAACACAAAGATGCCTGAAATATCCGTTCGTGGACACGAAATGCCGGAGTCGCCTATACGCAAGTTGGCTCCCCTTGCTGCCGCAGCCAAGCGTCGCGGCACAAAAGTGTATCACCTGAATATCGGACAGCCCGACCTGCCCACGCCACAAGTAGCCCTCGACGCGCTGAAACTCATCGACCGCAACATCCTGGAATACTCACCCTCGCAGGGCTACCTGAGCTACCGCGAGAAGCTGGTGGACTACTACGCCAAGTACAACATCAACGTGACGGCCGAGGACATTATCATAACCAGCGGCGGTTCCGAGGCGGTGCTGTTTGCCTTCCTCAGCTGCCTGAATCCCGGCGACGAGATTATCGTGCCCGAACCAGCCTACGCAAACTACATGGCCTTTGCCATTTCGGCAGGGGCCAAGATACGCACCATAGCGACCACTATTGACGAAGGCTTCTCGCTGCCCAAGGTCGAGAAGTTTGAGGAGCTCATCAACGAGCGCACGCGCGCCATCATGATCTGCAACCCCAACAACCCGACCGGCTACCTCTACACCCGCCGCGAGATGAACCAGATACGCGACCTGGTGAAGAAGTACGACCTCTACCTCTTCTCTGACGAGGTCTACCGCGAATACATCTATACGGGTTCACCCTACATCTCTGCCTGCCATCTGGAAGGCATCGAGCAGAACGTCATCCTCATCGACTCCGTCTCGAAGCGCTACTCCGAGTGCGGCATCCGCATCGGCGCGCTGATTACGAAGAACGAGCAGGTGCGCAAGGCTGTCATGAAGTTCTGTCAGGCCCGCCTGTCACCACCCCTCATCGGCCAGATTGTGGCCGAGGCCTCGCTGGACACGCCCGAGGAGTACCTGCGCGACGTCTACGACGAGTACGTGGAGCGCCGAAAGTGCCTCATCGACGGGTTGAACCGCATTCCGGGCGTCTACTCCCCCATCCCGATGGGAGCCTTCTACACCGTTGCCAAGCTGCCCGTGAACGATGCCGAGGAGTTCTGCCGCTGGTGTCTGGCAGAGTTCAACTACGAAGGCGAGACCGTGATGATGGCTCCGGCAGCCGGTTTCTACACCACGCCCGGGGCAGGCATCAACCAGGTGCGCATTGCCTACGTTCTGAAGCGGAAGGACCTGGAGCGCGCACTCTTCGTCCTGCGGAAAGCCCTTGAAGCCTATCCGGGAAGGGTCATTGAAGAAAACGCATGAACCTGCCACTGTTCATAGCCAAGCGCATCTACAGCGACCAGGGCGACCGCCACAAGGTGAGCCGCCCCGCTATCCGCATAGCCACCGTCGGCGTTGCCATCGGACTGGCCGTGATGATTATCACCGTCAGCGTCGTCATGGGCTTCAAGCACACCATCCGCGACAAGGTGGTAGGCTTCGGCAGCCATATTCAGGTGATGAACCTCGCGGCAATCAACAGTTCGGACGACTTCTCCGTCTGCATCGACGACAGCGTGGTGAACGTGCTGGAGAGTATCGACGGCGTCAGGCATGTCCAGCGCTACACGACGACGAAAGGCATCCTGAAGACCGACGACGACTTTCTGGGCGTCATCTTCAAGGGCATCGGTCCGGAATACGACATGGACTACCTGAAGGAGAATCTTGTCGACGGACAGATTCCCGCCTTCAGCGACACGACGAGCACCGACAAGCTGCTGCTGTCGCGCATCATGGCCGACAAGCTCAACGTGAAGACCGGCGACCGCATCTTCGCCTACTTCATCAACGAGAACAACGTGCGCACACGACGCTTCACCATCGAGGGCATCTACCAGACCAACATGACACGCTTCGACGAGATTATCTGCTACACCGACCTCTACACGGCCTGCAAGCTCAACGGCTGGTCGGAGCGTCGCTGCTCGGGAGGCGAGGTGCTGGTCAGCGACTTCGACAAGCTCGACGACGTATATAATACTATTATAGAAAAGGTGAACCGCACCCAGGACCGCGACGGCTGTATGTTCTCGTCGCAGACCATCTACGAGGCTTACCCGCAGATATTCACCTGGCTCGAACTGCTCGACATCAACGTCTGGATTATCCTCGGGCTGATGATTTGCCTGGCCGGCATCACCATGATCAGCGGACTGCTCATCATCATCCTTGAGCGCACGTCGATGATCGGCGTGCTCAAAGCCTTAGGCTCGCGCAACAAGATGATAAGGCATACGTTCCTGTGGTTCTCGGCATTCATCATCAGTCGCGGACTACTGCTTGGCGACGTCATCGGCATCGGCCTCATACTGCTCCAGAAGCTGACAGGCATCATCAAGCTCGACCCGCAGACCTACTACGTCAGCGAGGCTCCGATGGAACTGAACATTCCCATCATCATCGTACTGAACATTGCCACACTTTTGGTTAGTATTTCTGTCCTAATTATCCCCAGTTTCTTCATTTCGCACATCCATCCGGCAAAATCTATGCGTTACGAGTAAAAAATTGCACAAAAAATTTGCGGATGTGCAAAAAAGGATGTATCTTTGCACAAAATTTCAAAAAATGTGCAATGGATATAGCGTCAAGCTTTAACGAATACATTCAAAAAGCCATCATCGACAACTGGAACCACGATGCCCTGACAGACTATCAGGGAGTGACCCTACAGTTTCATGACGTTGCAAGGAAGATAGAGAAGATTCACATACTCTTTGAGAACGCAGGTGTCAGACAGGGCGACAAGATAGCCCTCTGTGGCCGAAACTCAGCCCACTGGGCCGTGGCTTTCCTCGCAACCCTCACGTATGGTGCCGTAGCCGTTCCCGTCCTGCATGAGTTCAACGCCGAACAGATACACAACATCGTCAACCACTCAGGGTCGAAGCTGCTCTTCGTAGGCGACTTCGTCGTGAAGACCATCAAGCCGGAGGAGATGCCGCAGATAGAAGGCATCATCTACCTGCCTGACTTCTCGCTCTACGTCTCACGCTCAGAGAAGCTGACTTACGCCCGCGAGCACCTGAACATGATGTTTGGCAGCAAATACCCCCGCTCCTTCCGCGCCGAGAACGTCAGCTACCACATCGACTCACCCGAGGAGCTGGCACTCATCAACTACACCAGCGGCACGACAGGATTCTCAAAGGGCGTGATGCTGCCCTACCGGGCGTTATGGGGCAATCTCGACTTCTGTATGCGCCGGCTGCCGGTCAAGCAGCAGGACAATATGCTCTCCATCCTGCCGATGGCCCATATGTACGGCATGAGCATCGAGTTCATCTATGGGTTCTGCCGGGGCTGTCACCTCTTCTTCCTCACACGCCTGCCGTCGCCGGCCATCATTGCCGAAGCCTTTGCTACGGTCAAGCCGACCATCGTCATCTCCGTGCCACTGGTCGTCGAGAAGATTATCCGCAAGCATGTGTTCCCCAAGATTCAGAACAACCGTATGCGCCTGCTGCTCCAAATGCCCGTGGTGTCGAGGAAAGTGAAGGAGAAAATCTGCGAACAGGTGTATCAGGCCTTCGGCGGCCAGGCCTACGAGGTCGTCGTCGGCGGTGCAGCCCTGAGCCGTGAGATCGAGCAGTTCCTGGTCAGCATCAATTTCCCCATCACCGTAGGCTACGGAGCCACGGAGTGCGCCCCGCTCATCAGCTACAGCGACTACAAGGACTTTGAGCCTGCCTCGTGCGGAACTCCCGTCGACCACATGGAGGTACGCATCGACTCCGTCAATCCGGGCGTGATTCCCGGCGAGATTCTGGCCCGCGGCACCAACGTGATGCTCGGTTACTACAAGAACCCGGAGGCCACGGCCGCCGTCCTCGACAAGGACGGCTGGTACCACACGGGCGACCTCGGCACGATGGACGCCTCCGGCCACATCTTCATCCTCGGCCGCATCAAGAATATGCTCCTTGGACCAAGCGGACAGAACATCTACCCCGAGGAGATTGAAGACCTGCTCAACTCTATGCCGATGGTCAGCGAGAGCCTCGTTGTCCAGCGCGACAACCGCCTGATAGCCCTCGTCTATCCCGACAAGGACGAAATCGTCAATTTCGGCCCCGACGAGCTGAAAGACATCATGGCGCAGAACCGCAAAGAACTAAACCAGCGTCTGCCAAGCTACAGCAAGATAGCAGAGATAGAACTACAGAATGAGGAGTTTGCCAAGACGCCCAAGAAGAGTATAAAACGTTACCTATATCAATAAGTCTATGGAACAAACTGCAAACATACCCTGTTTCAACGCACTGCTCGAGAAGTCGATTATCGACAACTGGAACGCAGATGCCCTGACCGACTTCAAGGGACAGACACTACAGTTTCACGACGTTGCGCGCAAGATAGAAAAGTTGCATATCCTGTTCGAGAACTCCGGCGTTGAGAAGGGCGACAAGATAGCCCTCTGCGGGCGGAACTCCAGCCAGTGGGCAGTAGCCTTCCTCGCCACCCTCACATACGGAGCCGTTGCCGTCCCCATTCTCCATGAGTTCAATGCCGAGCAGATACACAACATCGTCAACCACTCGGAGGCAAAGCTGCTGTTTGTAGGCGACCACGTGGTCACCATCATCGACCCGCAGCAAATGCCCAATCTGGAGGGCATCATCAACAACCCCGACTACTCGCTCGTCGTGAGCCGCACCGACAAGCTGACCTACGCCCGCGAACATCTGAACGAACTCTACGGACGTAAATTTCCCAAATACTTCCGAAAGGAGCACGTCAACTACTACAAGGAGCAGTCGCCCGACGAACTGGCACTCATCAACTACACCAGCGGGACGACGGGATTCTCAAAGGGCGTGATGGTGCCCTACCGCGCCATCTGGTCAAACGTCGACTTCGCCGGCAACGTACTGGGCAGCATCATCAAGCAGGGCGACCGCGTCATCTCGATGCTGCCCATGGCCCACATGTACGGCATGGCGTTCGAATTCATCTTCGAGTTCCTGCACGGCTGCCACGTCTACTACCTCAACCGCGTGCCCTCGCCCGCCATCATCGCCCAGGCACTGGCCGAAATCAAGCCCATCATCGTTATCGCCGTGCCGCTCATCATCGAGAAGATCATCCGCAAGAAGGTATTCCCAAAGATTCAGAACAACCGTATGCGCCTGCTGCTGCAGATGCCCGTCATATCTAAAAAGGTACGCGAGATGATATGCCAGGAAGTGCTCAAGGCCTTCGGCGGTCAGATGTACGAGGTCATCATCGGCGGCGCAGCCTTGAACCAGGAAGTCGAGCAGTTCCTCAGGCGCATCAATTTCCCCTATACCGTCGGTTACGGTGCTACAGAGTGCGCACCCATCATCTGCTATGCCGACTGGCACTCATTCGCGCCAGGCTCCTGCGGACGTGCCGCCGACCACATGAAAGTGAAGATAGACTCGCGCGACCCGGAAAATGTTCCCGGCGAAATACTGGCCAAGGGGCCCAACGTCATGCTGGGCTACTACAAGAACGCCGAGGCCACGGCACAGGCTATCGACCACGACGGCTGGTACCACACCGGCGACCTCGGCACCATGGACGCCTATGGCAACGTCTACATCAACGGCCGTATCAAGAATATGCTCCTTGGCTCCAACGGACAGAACATCTACCCCGAGGAGATTGAAGACCAGCTCAACTCAATGATGCTGGTAGTGGAGAGCATCGTCGTACAGCGCGACACGAAACTGGTTGCACTGGTTCACCCCGACCTCGACGAAGCCAAGGCTCTCGGGCTCAGTGCTGATGACATCAAGGACATCATGGAGCAGAACCGCAACGGCCTGAACCAGACGCTGCCAGCCTACGAGAAGATTTCGGAAGTTGAAATACATGAAGAGGAGTTTGAGAAGACGCCCAAGCGATCCATCAAACGCTACCTCTACACTTAAACGGCGTGAGCCCACCGAAAGTTCCGGTGAGGCTCACTTTTATTTTATTCAAGTTACTATGTTTGCACCTGCAAACGCAACAGAGGTGGGAGCGACCACCTTGTAGATGGCCAGATTGAGACATGCCGTGACTGTGCGCTGGGAATCAGTAAGCCGCCCATGGGCGGGGCGGCAGCAAAGTATCGGTCTCAGCCTGTATCTTGACGATTATCAGCGCTACCCAGCCGCCAAGTGGCAGCGTGACGGAAATAACAGCAGTTCCAACACAACTTCTCTTGGCAGCGACGCCAGCCGATTTTCCCCCTTTCCCGGAGAAAGATTTTTTAGCTGGCAAATGGCGGTAGCCTATGCCGCCGGGCTGGCCTCGACCGGAGACGAGTTCAACCGTTCGTATAAAAACATGAATATTTTCGGCTGCCCGGGGGCGGACCGTTCCCGCCTTGGCGGTCTTAACCACTACGGAATCAACAATTCCCTGACTTGGACCAGCCCGGTCAATCACTGGCCCAACAACCGAGTGGGCCGGCCGCCTTTGCGTTCCATGGTGCTGCTGACGGACGCCTGCCAGAATGTCGATGACGGCGCCCGCTTGGAATTCGCGGCGGTGGAGAAGATCGGCACCGGCACCGGTTATGACTGGCGGCATGTTAACACCTCCATTAATGTACTGTTTTCCGACGGCGCCGTCCGCAACTGCGGAGTCGATGCAAAACCCCTGCGCGCGCGTACGGTATCAGTACAATATA
This sequence comes from uncultured Prevotella sp., assembly GCA_905235325.1. Lineage (GTDB taxonomy): Bacteria > Bacteroidota > Bacteroidia > Bacteroidales > Bacteroidaceae > Prevotella. The sequence goes on from CAJOLE010000008.1 coordinate 67,991, forward strand.
CGAACGGCAGCCGCGCCAACCGGATGTATGACATCGCCTATTGGCAACCGACTTATAAACCGGTAGACTGAGGGGAAATGGTTCCGTACAGCGGCAACCTGTCGTAAGTGCGTTTTTTAAGTAGCGTTTTTCGCATAAAGGAGAAAACAATGTCAGTATGTATCCACGCGCTTTCCTACTTGGTGTTGGCTGTCTGCATGGCAATCGCCATCGGCGGTTCGCTGACCGCAGCCGACAATCAGCCGATTAACAAGATCCGAACCAAAGAAAAGATTGCCGCTTTGACTTTTGACGACGGCCCGGAACTTCAGACATTGAAAATCCTTGAAGTTCAAGCAGTACAACACCAAAGCGACGTTTTTCCTCGTCGGCAACAATGTCAAAAAACATCCCGATGTAGTCAAGAAAATTATCGAATCGGGCTGTGAAGTCGGCAGTCATGGACTGACTCACGCCATTCTCACCAAGTTGCCGCCGGAGAAAGTGCGTGAGGAGATTGTCAAAAATCAGGAAGTTATCAAAGAAGCCTGCGGCGTGGCGCCAAAGGTGTTCCGCGCTTCCAATCTTGCCCACAACGATGAAGTTTGGAAAGTTTTGAACGAACTGGGGCTCCCGAGCATCAGTTCTGCCGGCAGCGTCTTGGACTGGGATTCCAAGACTACGGTCGAGCAAATTATCCAACGTGCCAACGCCGTTCCGGCCGGCGGGGTTATTCTCATGCATTCGTGGCCGGCCAATACCTTGAAAGCTTTGCCCAAAGTGCTGGAAGGGCTGCAGGCCAAGGGTTTCCGCATAGTCACGGTTTCCGAATTGCTGGAAGCCGGCGCCAAGGCGGAGGGAGCGGTGCAGAAATTGAACGAAACGGTGTTCGCTCAGGATTTTTCCGCTTTCAAGGCAGGCGATAAGCTGCCCGGAGACTGGAAAGCTTTCGGCAAGTTTGCCTTTAAGACAGAGGATGGACGGCAGGTATTGGAACTTGCAGGCAACGGCGGCTTGAATTGGTCTGTACCGATTAAAAAAGGGCAGT
>CAJOLE010000009.1 GCA_905235325.1 uncultured Prevotella sp.
GGACAACGGAAATCACGTCAAGGGATGCGCTGTACCTCGAAAAACTTGGAGTCAAGCTGACAGTCTGATTTGAGTACATATTATCCCACTTTTAGGATGATAAAGGAAGATGTTGGTGTCGAAGCCGCCGATGCTCCAGAACTTGGCGGCCGGAAACAACATGAAGCAACCGTTCAGCTGCATCACCTCCAGCGGCTTGCCCTCAATCTTGGCATCGCGTCGCGGATAGCGTTCTGGCCAAAAGCGTTCAAACAAGCTGTCGCCGAACAACTCATGCCGTATGCCCTGGTTGTGCTTGAACATACGCGTATGCTGCAATTGCCGGTCCAGCTGCACCGGCGTGACGCACCCCACGTCAGGATGTTCGTCCAAATAGTCGCAGAGCGGCGAAATGCAGTCGTCGGTCAGCACCACGTCGTTGTTCAGGAAGCACAGGAAACGGCCCGTGGTCGCGTTGGCGCCCAGCATGTTGCCCGCCCCGAAGCCCGTGTTCTGCCTGCTCTTCACCAGTCTGAAATGCTGCGCCAGCGGCGAGCGTTCCAGCAGCAGATAGTCGTCGGCGCGGCTGCCATTGTCCACCACGACGATTTCCCGCCCGTTTTCAGGAACATACTTCACCACAGACTCCACGCACCGCAGCGTCAGTGCGCCGCTGTTGAAGTTAAGGATGACGATAGAGATGTCGGCCATGTCTAGTTTGAAATGTCTGTCTTTGATGTTGTAATCAGCCATGTTATCTTGATGTGTTTACAATCTTACTTTACGGTGCTCAAAACGGTCCAAGAGCTTCAAGGCGCGGACGGCGGCAGCATCTTCGTCCCAGCCCCGCTGTCGGGCGTAGCTGCGCACCAGATATTCGTAGAGGTCGCGGCGGTGGGTCGTCCTCACCAAGTTCTGCAGGCACTCGTCGTCGGAGGGCATACCGTCGGTGAAGTGGCTGCGGTTGACGTCGATCATCGTGAAGTGGTAGTGGCCGTCCTGCTCCGAACAGAGGAAGTTCGAGAGGTTCAGGTCGCCGTGCAGCACGCCGCGGCTGTGCATCAGCACCACCTGTGCGGCCACGGCGTCGGCCAGCTCGTGGCTGAAGTCCCTGACCTCGCGCAGCAGCAGGTGGGTCTCGGTGCCCGCCGCCTCAAGGCTGACGAAGTAGCCCGTGCAGAACAGCCTCCAGCCCCCCGTCTCGATGTAGGCCACCTCGCGGGGCGTGTCGATGCCGCGCCGCCGGAACTCCCTTGCGAAGAGGTAGGCGCGTGCTGCCTTCGTCTTCCTGAAGAAAGTGTAGGCCACGCGCTGCACGACGTTCACCGGCTTGTATCGCTTCACGACGAACACTTGTCCCTGGTCGGTGAAGCGGCGCAGCTGGTTGCGCTGGTCGTAGATGGTTTCACCCAGTCCGGCATCGAAGGCGCCGGGCAGCGTGCCGATGAAGTCGGTGTGCCGGCTGAAGTCGTCGGCGACCACCGTCTTCAGCGTCCTTCTATTTGAACACCCGTTTGTCATCATAGTCGTGGTACGACAGGTTGAAGTTCACGTAGTCGAAGCCGTGGATGCGGCGCTTGTCCTCGGGCGGCAGTTTCATATAGTCGCCGAAGATGTATTTCAGGTAAGTGTCGGGCTGCTCCACGCCCAGCAGCTCGTGGCCTTCGAACATGATGGGAGTCGGCTTGCCCATCACCTCGCGCGGCATCGAGCTGCGGTCGCCCGAGTCGTAGTCAGCTATCAGCGGTGCCGTCTCATAGTCGTAAGCCGTCTGAAGCCGTTTCTTCAGCCGTTGCAGCGTGACGTTCTTCACCGTTGCCTGCAGCAGTCGGGGCAGCCAAGAAGTGTAGCCGTGTCCTCGCTTGTAGGGGTCTCGGCTGCGCAGGTAGACCCACGTCTTCACCATGTGTACCAGTCCGATGCGCAGCTTGCGGCGCCAGCGCTGTTTGGGGATGCCGTCGATGGGGCACACGTCGATGTAGACGCCGCCAATCTGGTTCAGCGACCACCGTTCGATGAGCGTCGTGCTGCCGTCGATGACCTTCAGGAATGCGCTGGTACAGTTCTCGTCCTTCTCGAAGGTCTGCATTTCGAAGGGCTTGGGCAGCCACTCCTCGGCGTGCTCTATGAATCGCTCGTAGTCCGGGCGGGGCATGGCGATGTCGGCATCGTCGTCCCAGGGAATGAAGCCCCCATGGCGAACGGCTCCCAGCATTGTCCCGTCTGAAAGCCAGTAGCGTATGCCGTGTTCGCGGCACACCTTATCGACGTTCACCAGAATGTTCAGAATCGAGCGGTGAATGTCCTCAATCTTATAATCTGCCATTGTTTTTGCTATTTTTGGCGCAAAGATACATAATTATTTTGTATTCTCACATCTTTTTTGTACCTTTGTGGCGAAAAATAGCAAATCCTTATGATTAGATTGTCCAAATCAGTGGTAGGCCAGGCTGAGGCCGAGGCCGTCAGGCACATCATCGAAGACATCGGCTATTTAGGCATGGGAGCCACCGTCGGCGAGCTTGAGCAGCAGCTTGCCGCCTATATCGGCGGCGGCCGTCGCGCCCTCTGCGTCAACAGCGGCACGGCAGCGCTCCACCTGGCCCTACAGGCCGTGACCAAGCCCGGCGACGAAGTGCTCGTGCCGTCGTTCACCTTCGTAGCCACCTACCAGGCCATCCGTGCCGCCGGCTGCAAGCCCGTGAGCTGCGACATCCGTCCCGACACGCTGACGCTCGACCTGCAGGACGCCGAGCGGCGCATCACCCCGAAGACGACAGCCATGATGCCCGTCTACTACGCCTCCAACAGCTGCATGGCCCCCGACTACCAGGCCTTTGCCCGCGAGCACGGCCTGCGCCTCGTCGAGGATGCCGCCCACAGCTTCGGCTGCTCGTGCGGTGGCCGCAAGATTGGTTCGTTCGGCGACGTCGTCTGCTTCTCGTTCGACGGCATCAAGAACATCACCACGGGCGAAGGCGGCGCCGTGTTCACCGCCGACGAGGAAGTCATCCAGAAAGTCAGCGACGCCCGCCTGCTCGGCGTCCAGAAAGACTCCGAGAAGCGCTACGCCGGTCAGCGCAGCTGGCAGTTCGACGTCACGGACCAAGGCTACCGCTACCACATGAGCAACATCTTCGCCGCCATCGGCCTGGTGCAGCTCTCGCGCTTCGAGCGTGAGTTTGCGCCGCGCCGCCGTGCCATCGCCCAGCGCTACGTCGAGCTTCTGAAGGACAATCCCCACGTGCGGCTGACGCCGATGGACTACGCCCGCGACGTCGTGCCCCACATCTTCGCCCTGCAGATTCTCGACGGTCTCCGCCCCCGGCTCGAGCAGGCACTGAAGGAGCACGACATCCAGTACGGCATCCAGTATGCCCCCAACCACCGTCTCACGCTCTTCCACGAGGATGTCGCGCTGCCCGTCACCGACGAGGTCTACGCGCGCATCATCTCCCTGCCGATGCACCCCGAGCTGACCGAGGCCGACATACAACTCATCTGTAAACTCATCAACAGCCTATGAAGACAGTCATACTGGCCGGAGGCTTCGGCACCCGCCTCTCCGAGTACACCAAGCTCATTCCCAAGCCCATGGTGGAGATTGGCGGCAAGCCCATACTCTGGCACATCATGAACCACTACGCCCACTACGGCTACAAGGACTTCGTCGTCGCCCTGGGCTACAAGGGCGAGGTCGTCAAGGACTACTTCCTGCAGTACTACGCCCGCAACAACGACTTCACCATCGACCTGAGCAACGGTTCGGTCGAGTACATCAACGAGCACACCCGCGACTGGCGCGTGACGCTCGTCGACACCGGCGCCGCCTCGCTCACCGGCGGCCGCGTGAAGCGTCTGGAGCACATCATCGGCAACGAAGACTTCATGATGACCTACGGCGACGCCGTCAGCGACGTCAACATCGGCGAGCTTGTCAGCCGCTACAAGTCAGCGGGCAAGCTGGCCATGGTCACCGCCGTCCACCCCACCGCCCGCTTCGGCGAGCTTCAGATTGACGACCACGACTTCGTGCGCTCGTTCAAGGAGAAGCCCCAGGTCAACCAGGGCTGGATCAACGGCGGCTTCTTCGTCCTCAGCCCCAAAGTGTTCGACTACATCGAGAACGACCTCACCACCTTCGAGGCCGAGCCCTTAGAGCGCCTGGCCGCCGAGGGTCAGCTGAAGACCTACCGCCACGAGGGCTTCTGGCAGTGCATGGACACCGCCCGCGACCGCGACATGCTCAACAAGATGTGGGACGAGAACCGCGCGCCATGGCGACTTACGACATAAGACCGCTGCAGCTGCGTATGCTGCAAATCATCGAGGCCGTCGACGGCGTGTGCCGCGAGCACCGTCTGCAGTACGGTATGTTCAACGGCAGCCTCCTCGGAGCCGTCCGCCACGGCGGCTTCATTCCCTGGGACGACGACATGGACATCTGTATGCCGCGCCCCGACTACGAGCAGTTCATCGCCCACAGCCGCGAGTGGCTCCCCGAGCCTTACGAGTTTGTCTGTGCCGAGAACGACCCCTGCTACCCCCTGCCCTTCGGCAAGGTGCAGGATGCCTCGACCACGCTCATCGAGCGCCTCCACCTGAGCTATCTCGGCGGCATCTACGTCGACGTCTTCCCCCTCGACGGCGTTCCCGAGGGCTGGTTTGCCCGCCACCGCCAGTTCTGGCAGTACGGCTTGCTGGCCCAGGCCCTCTACTGGATCCACCGCGACCCCTACCGCCACGGCCGCGGCCCGTCGTCGTGGATACCGCTGCTCACGCGCCGCCTCACCACCATGCCGTCGCTGCAGCGCCGCATCCGCCGCCTGCTGCTGCGCTACGACTACGACCGGGCCACCCTCGTCAACGACTACAGCGAGGGTCTGCACGGCGTCATGCCGAAGTCCGTCCACGCCGACTTCGCCCCCTTCCAGTTCGAGGGCAAGACGCTCATGGGCATCCGCGACTACCACCGCTACCTCACCCAGATCTACGGCGACTATATGCAGATTCCCGACGGCGACCACCAGCGTCAGCACAACTTCCATGTCCTCGACCTCAACCTGCCTTACCGCACCTATCAGGAACAAACAAATAAATAACATACAGAACATGAACATCCTACAAAACGACATTCAACACACCTTCGACGGCCTCACCGCCGCCGAGCGTGCCAAGTTCAGCGGCTCCACCGTGCTCATCACCGGCTGCGCCGGCTTCCTGGGCTACTATATGATGCAGTTCTTCGCCGCCAAGGCCGAAGAGCTCGGCATCGTCAAGGTCATCGGTCTCGACAACTTCATGCTCGGCGAGCCCAGCTGGATCAAGCGCCTCGGGCAGAACCCCCGCATCGAGCTGCGCAAGTTCGACATCATCCGCGACAGCATCGCCGACGTCGACGGCGCCGCCGAGGCCGACTTCATCATCCACATGGCCAGCATCGCCTCGCCCATGTTCTACCGCAAGTACCCCATCGAGACCCTCGACGCCAACATCTGGGGCCTGCGCTCACTGCTCGACTTCTACGCCCCGCGCGCCGTCAAGGGCTTCCTCTTCTTCTCGTCGAGCGAGCTCTACGGCGACCCTGACCCCGCCCACGTGCCCACCTCCGAGGACTACAACGGCAACGTCTGCGCCACCGGCCCCCGTGCCTGCTACGACGAGTCGAAGCGCTTCGGCGAGACCATGTGTATGCTCTTCGCCCAGAAGTTCCAGATGCCCATCGGCGTCGCCCGCCCGTTCAACAACTACGGTCCGGGTATGCGCGTCGGCGACAAGCGCGTCCCTGCCGACTTCGCCCTCGCCGTCATGCAGAACCGCGACATCGAGATACTCTCCAACGGCACGCCCACCCGCACCTTCTGCTACATCGCCGACTCCGTCTGCGGCTACTTCAAGATCCTGCTCCACGGCCAGTACGACTACTTCAACATCGGCATCGAGAAGCCCGAAATCACCATCGCCCAGCTCGCCGAGATCTATGCCAAGGCCGGCAGCGACATCTTCGGCTACACCGGCCGGGTGAAGTATGCCGTCAGCGACGACAAGGAGTATCTCACCAACAACCCCCAGCGCCGCTGCCCGCGCATCGACAAGGCGCGCCGCCTGCTGGGCTATAACCCCACCATCAGCGTCGAAGAGGGCGTCGCCCGCTTCCTGCAGTATCTCAAGGAGAGCGAGGAGGGCGAGTACAAATGGTAATCACTGTCTTCGGCCTCGGCTTCGTCGGCCTCACCACCAGCCTCGGCTTCGCAGAGTACGGCCATACCGTCTACGGCGTCGAAATCAACCCCGAGCGCCTCGCCACCATCAGCGGCGGCCGCCTGCCCTTCCTCGAGCCCGGGCTCGACGAGGCACTGCTGCGCCACCAGGGCACGCGCTTCCACGCCATCGGCCCCGACCGTCTGGCCGAGGCCGTCGCCCAGAGCGACTGCGTCTACTACTGCGTCGGCACCCCCTACGGGCAGGACGGCCAGGCCGACCTCACCTACCTCTTCTCGGCCATCGACCAGACGCTCAGCGTGCGCCCCGCCGACCGCTTCCAGGTGCTCGTCGTCAAGTCGACCATCCCGCCCTCCACCACGTCGCGTAAGGTCATACCCTACCTGCAGGAGCGCGGCCTCGTCGTCGGCACCGACCTCGGCGTGGCCAACAACCCCGAGTTCCTGCGCGAGGGCCACTGCTGGGACGACTTCATGCACGCCGACCGCATCGTCCTCGGCGTCAGCGACGACCGCTCCGCCCAGCAGCTGCGCCAGATCTACGCCACCGTCGCCGAGCCCGTCTACTGCGTGTCGCTCAACACCGGCGAGTTCATCAAGTATCTCTCCAACACGCTGCTCGCCACCCTCATCAGCTACAGCAACGAGATGAGCGTCATTGCCGACACCATCGGCGGCATCGACGTGGCCCAGGCCTTCCGCATACTCCACGAGGACAAGCGCTGGGGCGGAGCCGCCATGGCCTCCTACTGCTATCCCGGCTGCGGCTACGGCGGCTACTGCCTGCCCAAGGACACCAACGCCCTCTACGCCGTGGCCCGCACGGCAGGCTTCGACGCCCAGATTCTGCGCAACGTCATTGCCACCAACGACCACATACCCGAGTTCATCGCCGACAAGATAGAGCGCGCCGTCGGCAACCGCCGCGACCAGACCGTCGGCATCCTCGGCCTGTCGTTCAAGCCCGGCAGCGACGACGTGCGCGACACGCCGAGTGCCAAGATCATCCGCGCCCTCCTCGAACGCGGCTACACCGACATCGTCGGCTACGACCCCGTCGCCATCGGCGAGTTCCGCCGCTACTACGACCTCCCCATCAGTTACGCCGACACCTACGACGAACTGCTCAGCCGCGCCGACTCACTCGTCATCGCCACCGCCTGGCCCGAGTTCAGCGACGTCCGCAAGCGCACCGCGAAGCCCGTCGTCGACTGCCGCTATATGCTATGACGCAACCCCTCCTCGTCGGCTACGACGCCAAGCGCATCGTGCGCAACGCCACCGGACTGGGCAGCTACGGCCGCACACTCATCCGCGACCTGGCTGCCCTGCCTGGCCTACGGCTCCGCCTCTATGCCCCCGACGAGGGCCGGCCCGACCTCCGCGCCCAGATTCCCGACCGGGCCAACGTCTCGCTCCACGGCCCCTCGCGCTTCGCGTCGCGACTCCCGTTCTACCCCTCCTACTGGCGCACGCGCGCCATCGTCGCCGACCTCCGCCGCGACGGTGTCCAGGTTTTCCACGGCCTCTCCGGCGAGCTGCCCTTGTGCATCGGCGGGAGCGGCATCAAGAGCGTCGTCACCATCCACGACCTCATCTTCCTCCGCCACCCCGAGTATTATAATAAGGTAGATGTGAAGCTCTACGCCTGGAAGTTCCGCACGGCCTGCCGCGAGGCCGACCGCATCATCGCCATCAGCGAGCGCACTCGTCAGGACATCGTCGAGCTTGGCGGCGTCAGCCCCGACCGCATCGACCTCATCTACCAGAGCTGCTCGCCACGCTTCGCCGCCGACGTGCCGCCCGACGCAGCCGCCGACGTCGTCCGCCGCTACGCCCTGCCCCGGCGCTTCATCCTCTCCGTGGGCACCATCGAGCAGCGCAAGAACATACTCCAGGCCGTCCAGGCACTGCCCCATCTGCCCGCCGACGTCCATCTCGTCGCCGTCGGCCGTGCCACCCCCTATTCCCGCAGCGTCCTCCGTGCCGCCGACCGCGCCGGACTCTCGCCGCGCGTCCACTTCCTCCACGGCGTTCCCGATGCCGACCTCCAGGCCCTCTACCAGCTGGCCGACGCCTTCGTCTATCCTTCCCGCTACGAAGGGTTCGGCATTCCCGTCATCGAGGCCATCCACAGCGGGCTCCCCGTCGTCGCCGCCACCGGCTCCTGTCTTGAGGAAGCCGGCGGGCCCGACAGTCTCTACGTCTCGCCCGACGACCCGCAGGCGCTGGCCGCCGCCGTCAGGCGCGTTCTCCGCGGTGCCCCGGAGCGCGACGCCCGCATCGCCCGCAGCCGCGCCTACGTGCGCCGCTTCGAGGGTATCGACGTAGCCTCGCAGGTGGCCGAGGTCTACCGCCGCCTGTCAGAATTTCCAGCGTAATTGTAAGTCGAGGTCAGTCGTCGACGAAGCGCTGACCTGCTGCAGGCCGCTGCCGATGGTGCTGCGGTCGAAGTAGTGCGTGAATCCCGCCTTGGCCGTCAGCGTCAGCCGTTTGCCGACGCCCGCGTTGGCCATCACGGCCAGCCTCATGCCTTCGCCGTAGTAGGCTGGAAAGGCGAAGGTGTAGAGCGGCCCGCGCTCGTAGACGTAGAGTCGCGCCCCGTAGCCGTCGGTGTGGAAGTAGCCGCCGCTCAGGCTCAGCTTCAGCCGGCGCCACTGCCCGTTCAGGGCCTGGCTCAGCATATAGCCCCGCTCGCGCTCGCCGCTGCCGGTGCTGACGGCATCGGCCTGCGTGGTCGTGCCCAGCCGACGGCCACTCCAGCCGAGAGCCACGCGGCCGCGGTGCTCGGTGTAGTCGTCGAGCGCATCTTTCGCGTCGTTGTCCTTCTGTCGGAGGTGCAGCCGGTAGCGGGCACTGACGGTCCAGTCGCCGCGCGTGCAGGTTGCCGTCAGCAGGTTGTCCCAGGCGTGCGAGGCCTGCGACACCTGATAGCGCGCCCAGGGGAAGTAGGCGAAGTCGGTGTATGCCTGCAACTGCAGGCCGGGGCTCGGCTTCCACGTGGCGCCGACGTAGACGCCGCTCTCGTTCTGCACGTGGCCGCCCTCCGTCATCGTGCGAGCATAGAGGGCGGTATAGCGGTAGCTGAAGAAGCGCTGCAGCAGCATCAGGGTAAGTCCGTCGGCCGCCTGCACGCTGACGCTGTTGACCGTGGCCAGCGCACCCCGGCGGTTGACCGCCGTCTCGCCGCCGACGGCGAGGCGCTTATGCTGGTAGCCATAGTCGGTGCTGACGTTGGCAAAGTCGTTGCCCCGGGCGTTGTACCGGCGGTAGAGCGCAGTCGCGTCGGGCTGCAGCTCACGGTCGAGGTGGGTATAGAGCGCCGTGCCGCCGACGTGCAGTCCGCCCCGTCGCCAGGCTATGCGGACGAGGGCGTCGGTGGCGTGGGTGTTGTTCTTCTTATCCATCTCGGTCGGCGTGCGGTGGTAGCCGTCGGCTATGAGGGTGCGGGCCGTGCCGTCGTCGTTCAGCGTGGCGTCGAGCGAGCGGTAGGAGAGCGCCCCCGTGAGCTGCCAGCGGGCCGACAGTCGCAGCGTGGCGGCAGCACCCTGCATATAGCCCGACTGCGTGCGCGAGGAGTGGGGCCTGACGGTGCCGACCGTGCGGCCCAACTGCTGCAGCATGGCGAGCTTGCCCAGTCCGAAGCTGTTGTTGACGACCAGCCCCATGCCCGCCGACAGCTTATACTTGCCGACGACGGCATTCTCAATCGGCCCCAGCCGCCTCACCTGCAGGTAGTAGGAGTAGAAGTCGTAGCCCGACCTGTTAGCGTCGGCAAAGAAGGGCTCGCCCGCGTCCTGCGTGCCCACGACGCCCAGCCTGACAGCGTCCTTGCGGGTATACTGGTAACGGAACCAGTGGCGGTAGGGGTAGCCGAGGTAGCCGTTGCGGTCGCCCTCGCGCCGGTAGAAGGGTACGCTGACATTGCCCGTCAGCTCGTGCTGCCCTTTCTTCTTGCCGCGTCGGGGGACGGGCGCCGGCTCAGGGCCATCGTCGGCGACGTAGGCAAACTGGCGAAGCAGTTCGGCCTGCACCTGGCTGAGGGCGCTGATCATCCGCAGCTCGTTCATCGACTTCATCGGACCGTAGCGGTAAAGATATTCCATCAGGGCCTCCACCTGCTGCCCTGAGAGGAAGGGCAGCGACTCTATGTCCTCGCGCGTGGCCGTGTTCAGGTCGAGCGGCTGCTGTTCGAGTTCGCACAGCATGTCGTAGGTGTCCTCCCAGTCGGCGGCCTCCATGTCGTCGGCCGTCAGCGTCTCGGCGAGTAGCTGTTCCCACGGGCGTTCGCTCTGGGCGCAGAGGGTGAGCGTCAGCAGTAGCAGCAGGGTGGCGGTGAATATTCTCATTGGCTGAAGTTTTTTGCAAATGTACGAAGAATTAGCGAATCATGCAAACATACGAAGAACGAACCGCCGCCTCGTCTGCAAAACCCGCCGCTTTTTGCCCAAAACCCGCCGCTTTTTCTCAAAAACCCGCCGCCTTTTCCCATTCAGCCCATCAACCTCAAACCTCCAACCTCAGGTGTCGGTTCAGGTGTCGGTTCCCCCTCCGAAGGCAGTCGTCGAGGGCCATTTTTCCCGATGAAACCGCCTTTTTTTGCATATATAGTTGTCAATAGCAGGTTTTATCCTACACTTCCTACACTTCCTACACCTAAAAAAAGTCGGGCAGGTGTAGGAAGTGTAGGAAGTGTAGGATAAAGCCAGGAAATAACAATCATAGGGAGTCGTGCTCCTGCTTGGCCTTCATGGCGGCCAGCGTCAGCTCCGACATCAGCTGCACCTCCTGCGGTGTGGCCACGAGGTTGTAGGCGGCGACGGGGAGGGGGGGCAGCGAGGGGGCTTAGTCGTTATGGGGCTGCTGGATGATTTCGAGGGCCTTGCTGACGATGGAGTTCTCCTCGTTGAAGACGGCGTAGTACTCGCTCATGTCCCAGAGGTCGCGGGCGATGAGGGCCTTCAGCTGGAGGCGCAGGTAGGGCAGCGTGCGCTGGAGCTCGGCGTCGTCCTTGGGCTCGACCTTCTGCTTCTTGCCCTCGGCCAGGATGTCGTCGACGAGCGACTGTGGCACCTCGAACTGCTGCTTGAACTGGGCGAAGTCGGGGTACTTCTTTTTTAACTCCTTGCGGTGGTTGTCGACATAGCGCAGGTTCTGCTGGATGATGACGCTCTTGGCGGCGAGCTGGCGGTGGAAGGGCGTGTAGCGCGTGGTGTCGAGGGGCACGAAGTAGTCGGGCATGATGCCGCCGCCACCGTAGACGGTGCGCTGCTTGTGGAGCGTCTGGAAGCGCAGGGAGTCGGCAAAGTGGATACTGTCCTGATTGGTGAGCTCGCCCTTCTTCAGGCGGTTGTAGACGTCCATCTGGTAGTCCTTCTGGTTGCCCTTCTCGTAGGGCTTCTGGATGCAGCGGCCCGAGGGGGTGTAGTAGTGGGCGATGGTGAGGCGTATCATCGAGCCGTCGGGCAGGTCGATGGGGCGCTGGACGAGACCCTTGCCGAAGGAGCGGCGGCCGACGACGAAGCCGCGGTCCTGATCCTGGACGGCGCCGGTGACGATCTCGGCGGCCGAGGCGGTGTACTCGTCGATGAGCACGACGATCTTGCCCTTGGTGAACAGGCCGTCGCCGTGGGCACGGTACTCCTGACGGGGCACGCGCCGACCCTCGGTATAGACGATGAGCTCGTCGCGGGCCAGCAGCTCGTCGGCTATCTGGACGGCCGCCTGCAGGTAGCCGCCCCCGTTCTCCTGAAGGTCGAGCACGAGGCTCTCCATGCCGTCGGCCTGGAGCCGACGGACGGCCTCGCGGAACTCGTCGTGGGTGGTGGCGCCGAAGTTGCCGATGCGGATGTAGCCCACGGCGGGGCGGATGATGTAGGCGGCGTCGATGGACTTCACAGGTATCTTGTCGCGCTCGACGGTGAACGTCAGGCGGTCCTTGATGCCCGTGCGGACGACGCCGAGGACGACCTTCGTGCCCTTGGGTCCGCGCAGGCGGCGCATAATCTCCTCCTTCGACATCTTGACGCCGGCAATGGCCGAGTCGTTGACGGTGACGATGCGGTCGCCGGCGATGATGCCCACACGCTCGGAGGGGCCGCCGGTGACGGGCTGGATGACCATCAGCGTGTCGTCGATCATGTTGAACTGCACGCCGATGCCCTCGAAGTTGCCGTTCAGCGGCTCGTTCATCTGCGTCACCTCCTTGGCGGTGGCGTACTGGGAGTGGGGGTCGAGCTTCTCAAGCATACCGCGGATGGCATCCTCGACGAGCTTCTGCTCGTCGACGGAGTCGACGTAGAGGTTGGCGGTGGCGACCTCGGCCATCTGTAACTTGCGGAGGGGCGAGTTGTCGCCCATATTGATGCGCAGCTGGGCTGCGGCGGTGGCGGTGAGCAGCGATAGAATCGCTGCGCACAAGAAAGGCTTATTCATACTGGTCTTCTTCGGGGCGGTCTTCCTCGATGACGAGGTTGTCGATGATGAAGTTCTGGCGCTCCATCGTGTTCTTGCCCATGTAATATTCTAACAACTTCTGTACTTGGTCGGTCTTGTGGAGCGTCACCTGCTCGAGACGGATGTCGGGACCGATAAAACCGGCAAACTCCTCGGGGCTGATCTCGCCGAGACCCTTGAAACGGGTGATCTCGGGGTCGGGGCCGAGGTCGGCGATGGCCTTCTGGCGCTCCTCGTCGCTATAGCAGTAGCGGGTGATGAAGTCGGACTTCTTCGGCTGGGTGTTGAGTGTTGAGAGTTTAGTGTCTTCGTCGGTTATCACCTGCTTCTTCTTGATCTTCGTGCGGCGGTTGCGCACGCGGAACAGCGGGGTCTGGAGCACGTAGACGTGGCCCTTCTTGATGAGCTCGGGGAAGAACTGCAGGAAGAAGGTGATGATGAGCAGGCGGATGTGCATACCGTCGACGTCGGCATCGGTGGCGACGATGACCTTGTTGTAGCGCAGGGTGTCGAGCCCGTCCTCAATGTCGAGGGCGGCCTGCAGCAGGTTGAACTCCTCGTTCTCGTAGACCACCTTCTTGGTCAGGCCGAACGTGTTGAGGGGCTTTCCGCGCAGCGAGAAGACCGCCTGCGTGTTGACGTCGCGGCTCTTGGTGATGCTGCCGCTGGCCGAGTCGCCCTCGGTGATGAAGATGGACGACTCCTCCTTGCGCTCGTCCTTCGTGTCGCTGAAGTGGATGCGGCAGTCGCGAAGCTTGCGGTTGTGGAGGTTGGCCTTCTTGGCACGCTCGCGGGCCAGCTTGGTGATGCCGGCCATGGCCTTGCGGTCGCGCTCGCTCTCCTTGACCTTGCTCTCGATGGCCTCGGCCACGTCGCCGTGGATGTGGAGGTAGTTGTCGACCTCCTGCTTGACGAAGTCGCCGACGTACTTGTTGATGCTGACGCCGTCGGGGGCCATGGTGAGCGAGCCGAGCTTGATCTTCGTCTGGCTCTCGAACATCGGCTCCTCGACGTTGACGGCGATGGCGGCGACGATGCCCGTGCGGATGTCGCCGTACTCGTACTTGCCGTAGAACTCCTTGATGGTGCGGGCGATGTGCTCCTTGAAGGCGCTCTGGTGGGTGCCGCCCTGCGTGGTGTGCTGGCCGTTGACGAAGGAGTGGTACTCCTCGCCGTACTGGTTGGCATGGGTGAAGGCGATCTCGATGTCCTCGCCCTGCAGGTGGATGATGGGATAGAGCGGCTCGGTGGTCATGCGGTCCTTCAGCAAATCCTCCAGGCCGTGGCGCGAGAGGATGCGGCGGCCGTTGTACATGATGGTCAGGCCGGTGTTCAGGTAGGTATAGTTGCGGAGCATGTTCTCCACAATCTCGTCGTGGAACTGGTAGTTCAGGAAGAGCGACGAGTCTGGCTCGAAGTAGATGTAGGTGCCGTTCTCGTCCTGGGTGTCCTCCGTGCGGTCGCCGGTCATCTCGCCGCGCTCGAAGGTGGCCGAGCGAACCTTGCCCTCGCGGAACGAGCGCACCTCGAAGTGGGAGCTGAGGGCATTGACGGCCTTCACGCCGACGCCGTTCAGGCCGACCGACTTCTTGAACGCCTTTGAGTCGTACTTGCCGCCGGTGTTGAGCACGGAGACGGCCTCGATGAGCTTGCCCTGCGGAATGCCGCGGCCGTAGTCGCGAACGGTGACGCGCAGGTTGTCCTCGACGGTCACCTCGATGCGGTCGCCGGCCTTCATCTTGAACTCGTCGATGGAGTTGTCGATCACTTCCTTCAGCAGCACGTAGATGCCGTCCTCGGGCAGGGAGCCGTCGCCGAGACGGCCGATATACATACCCGGTCGGGTGCGGACGTGCTCCATATCCGACAGGTGGCGGATATTGTCGTCGTTATACTCGGGCGTACCGGGCAGCTGTTGGGTGTTTATATCTTCTGTCATAATGTCTTCTTGAAGCATCTTCTACGTTTGTGCTGCTCGCTCTCCAGATACCCCCACTGGTTCTGAACCCTGTTGTTGGCCTCCATCTCGACGTGGGACTCACCCCACTTGAAGCCGTACTTCTGGTAAACGGGAATGAGGTGGTAGAACAGCAGGGCGTTGGCTCCCTTGGCACGATACTCGGGCAGAATGCCGATGAGCAGGCAGTCGACGACATCGGTCTTCTTGAAGTAGAGCGCCTTCATGATGTGCCACCAGCCAAAGGGCAGCAGCCGACCCTTGCGGCACTTCTGCAGGGCCTTGGTCAGCGACGGGATGGTGATGCCCACGCCGATGACATCGTGGCCCGGCGTGTTCCAGTCCTCAACTAAACAAAGCATATCCATCGAGAAGTACTTGAAGTACTCCTTCACGTAGGAGTCTATCTGCTTCTGCGTCATCTCAGAGTAGCCATAGAGATGGCCGAAGGTCTTGTTGACGACCTGCATCACCTTCTGGCCATACTGCTCGGGGCCGAACACCTGGCTGCGCTTCAGCTGAGGCACGTGCAGGTTGTAGCGCTGCATCGTCATCTCGGCCACGCGACGGAACTTCTCGGGCATACCCTCCTTGGGCACCCACAGCTTCCACTCCACGTAGTCGTTGTCCTTCTCGTAGCCCTCCATCTGCTCCATCAGCTCGAAGTAGTAATGGTAGTTATAGCCCGTGGCCATCGTCCCCAACTCTTCGTGGCCGTAGTAGAGCATTCCCTCGGGGTCCATATCGGTAAAGCCCAGCGGGCCGATAATCTCTTTCATCCCCTTCTCGCGGCCATAGTCCTCGACAGCCTTCAGCAAGGCTTTCAGCACGTCGAGGTCGTTGATGAGGTCGAGCCAGCCGAAGCGCACGGCAGGCCGCTGCCACTGCTCGTTGTAGCGGTGGTTGACGATGGCAGCCACACGCCCGGCGAGGCGGCCGTCCTTATAGGCGAGGAAATACTCTGCCTCACAGAATTCAAAGGCCGGATTCTTGTCCTTGCTGAACGTCTTCAGTTCGTCGCTGTACAGATTTGGTGCGTCATACGGGTTTCCCTTATACAACTCGTAGTGCAACTCGATGAAGTCCTTCAAATCCTTCTTTGTTTCAACTCTTTGTATTACTACCGATGTCATTTTATTTTGCTTAATAATGAGGTTTCTGTACAAATATGTGGCAAAGTTACACCTTTTTTCTCAAAAAATAAAAGAAAAATTTGGATTTTTCAATAAGTTAAATTACTTTTGCAAGCAAAAGCAGAAAAAATAATATTACTAATCGCTATCAAGTATGAAAAAACTTTTATCTTTCGCAGCCTTTTCGCTGCTGCTGACCAACACCGTGACGGCGCAGGACCATTGCAGTAATGGTCCGAAGTTGAAGTCTTACAACTACGTCGAAGTGCAAGGCGGTTTGGAGTGGACCACTACCAATGCCAAGATTGACAAGCTGCTACAGCCCATCGGGGCCGTCTCCTTCGGCCATTACTTCACGCCGGTCGTCGGTGCGCGCCTCCACGTATCTGGACTGCAGGCCAAGGGTCGCTTCGAGAGTCTGGACCAGGACTACAAGTGGAACTTCATCACCACTGACGCCGACCTGATGCTGAACCTCACCAACCTCTTCAGCTGCTGCAACTACAGCCATCCGCTGAACGTGATTCTCGTGGGAGGTGTCGGCCTGGCCAATGCCTGGAAGAACGATGACATGAAGGACTTGATCAAGACAAATCCCGGTCTGGCGCCCCTGGCATGGACCAGCGACAACCGCCTGAGCCACAACCTGCGCGCCGGTCTGCGCTTAGAGACCAACGTCACGAAGCCCTTAGGCGTTTCGCTGGAAATTGACGCCAACAGCATGGCCGACCGCTTCAACTCGAAGACCAACGATGCCGACGACTGGATGATCAGCGGCATGATTGGCGTGAGCTACCGTTTCGGCTACCGCAACACCAAGCCCCGCCAGGTAGTTCGTCAGGTTGAGGAAGAGGTGTGGATAGACGCACCCGACACCATCATGGTCAAGGAGAAGCGCCCCATTGTCAAGAATGAGCACAAAAAGATGGAAGAGGCCATCTTCTTCCAGATCCGCGAGAGCGATGCCAACGCTGCAACGGGTATTGATATCGCCATCAAGAAAGTGGCTGACCTGATGAAGACCTCCGACGACGCCGTGTTCACCGTCACCGGCTATGCCGACAAGGGCACGGGTAACGCCAAGCTTAACAAGATGTACGCAGAAAAGCGTGCCGTCGACGTGACCAACAAACTGATCAACGAGCACGGCATCGATGCTTCGCGCATCAAGAGCGACTCGAAGGGCGACACCGTGCAGCCGTTCGAGGAGAACGACAAGAACCGCTGCGTCATCGTGACCGGTGAA
This sequence comes from uncultured Prevotella sp., assembly GCA_905235325.1. Classification (GTDB taxonomy): domain Bacteria; phylum Bacteroidota; class Bacteroidia; order Bacteroidales; family Bacteroidaceae; genus Prevotella. The sequence continues at coordinate 16,993 of CAJOLE010000009.1, forward strand.
GGCACGTTCAAGGTGACTACCTACGAGGAGTACGAAGTGCCCAAGGTGACCACCAAGAAGGTGAAGACGACGGTAACGCGCGAAGTGGTAGAGGAAGTGTACTAAACAACCTTATGGCAGACGAACAGTCGTCTGTCGCCAGTGGCGAGGGTGGTAGCAAAGATATAGGTGCTGCCACCCTCGCTCAGTTTCAGACGGCGGCGCAGCTCGGCCACCGTGAGCGGGAAGTTGCGCACGGTGACGTTGGCCTGCGTCAGGCCGTGGAGCGTTTCCTTCAGGTCGCGCTTGTTCATCGTCGTGACGGCATCAATCTGAAAAGAGCGGCCGGGGAATCCTGCGACAAAATCGCAGGATAGGAAAAGGTGGCTGTCGCGGGCGATGGGGGCGACGCCGTAATGCTGCGAAAGCTCATCAAAGCAGCCGGCCTTCATGATGGAGGCGTTGGGCTCGTAGAGGTAATGGGGAGAATGGACTGTCTGGGGAGTTGGGGTGGCTTGGGTGGTGGGCTCAAACACGTGGTCGTCGTTCACGCAGAACAGTCGCCGACCGTTGCCGCCGCCTAACAGCAGCAGCAACTCCTTGCACTCGTTGCCTACCGAGACGATATGCACCTCGCGGACACAGCGCTCACCAAGATCGCCGACGGCCTTGCGCCAGTCGAGCATCGGCGAGAGCTTCAGGAGCACGTATTGAGCCTTGGCCAAAAGCAAGTCGCGAAGAGCCAGCACGTCGGGCGTGCAGTCGCTGATGCCGTAGGTTCGTGCGCCGTGGCCGTCGCGCCGGGCCGGGTCAGCGTAAATCACGTCAACCGGGGACATTGACAGAAGATAGTCGGCACTGTCGCCACAGACCACCTCGGCCTGGCTAAGCCCCAAGAGCCTGAAATTTTCGCGGGCAATGGCGCAGAGATGCTCCTGACGCTCCACATAGACGGCCCGCCCGAAGCCGCGCGCCAGAAACGCGAAGTCGACGCCAAAGCCGCCCGTCAGGTCGACCAGCGTGCTGCCGGAGCCGACGAGGCGGGACTTGTAGCGCGCCGTCTGCTCGCTGGAGCACTGCTCCATGGAGAGATGCGGCGGGTAGACGATGCCATCGACGGCTGCCCACGACGGCAACTTATGCCGGGCAGTCTGTCGGCCAGCTATCTGGTCGAGGGCAAACGGCAAGTCCACCTCAGAGTCTTTCGTCCCCCGAAGCGCCAGCTGCCGCACGTCGGCCTCAGCATACTGGCGGATAAACGCCATTGTTGCCTCACTTTTCACTTCTCACTCCCCACTTTTCACTACATCAAGCAAGTCCTGGTGGATGATACCGTTGGTAGCTACGACGCAGTCGCCCTGCGTAAAGTCGGGCACGCCGTCGTAGTCGGTCACGCGGCCGCCAGCCTCCATCACAATCAGCGCACCGGCCATGTAGTCCCACCGGCCAATATATTTCTCGACATAGCCGTCAAGCCGTCCTGCCGCCACATAGCACAGCGCAAGCGCCGCCGAGCCAATCATGCGGACGCTGGCCGCCCGACCATAGAAGGCATCTATCAGACGATGGACGACGGGGCGGTAGGCATCGCTGTTATAGGGCAGCTGCAGGCAGAGCAGCGCCTCGCCTATAGCATGGCTGCCGACGCGGAGGGGCTGGCCGTCCAGCCACGCTCCCCCACCCTGCCAGGCATAGTAGCACTCGCCAGAAGTCACCTCATAGACGACGCCGAGCACAATCTCGTGGCCGCGACAGAGGGCTATGCTGACGCAGTAGGACGGATATTCGTGGATGAAGTTCGTCGTGCCGTCGAGCGGGTCGACCACCCAGCAGTACTGCTCGTCGTGATAGACGGCCGACCCCTCCTCGGCGACGAAACCCGCCTCGGGCAGCAGCTCGCGAAGCGCCTCGACAATGAGTTGCTCAGAGCCTTTGTCGACATACGACACGTAGTCGTGGGCGTGCTTGCGCTCCACCTTATCTTCCTGAAACTTCCTGCGCTTCCCTGCGATATACGCTCCGGCCCGCCGCGCCACATCGCAGACGGAACGTGTCAATTCACTGAACTGTCTTTCCATTATATACCTTTTATCTTATTCTGAGTGCAAAAATAGTAAAAACTTGTCAACGGCGCAATAAAATAAGAGAAAATATGCTTACCTTTGCAATCAATTATGAATTTATACGCGCAAGAAAGATGCGAACCGTTCTACTGCTGCTGCTGACGACAAGCCTGGAACTGACCCTGACGGCACAACGCCCGATGGTAATGCCGGCGGCCCTGAAGGCCGGCGACACGATAGCCGTGCTGTCACCGTCGTCGACGCCCGATGCCGAGACGGTAGAACGGGGCTGCGACGCGCTCCGCGAGTGGGGCTACGTGCCCGTCGTCGGGCCGCACGCCCTCAGCCGCTATCACGGCTTCGCGGGCACGCCCCAGCAGCGCACGTCGGACCTGCTCTGGGCCCTGCAGGACTCTACGGTGCGCGCCATCATGTGTACGCGCGGGGGCGACGGTGCCGTCCAGCTGCTGCGCCGCATCCCGCTGGAGGTCTTCGCCCGCCATCCCAAATGGCTCATCGGCTTCAGCGACGTGACGGCCCTCCACAGTGCTGAGGTGTCGGCTGGCGTGATGAGCATCCACGGCTCCATGTGCGACGGCATAGCCGCCCGTGGCGAGCGCGACTCCGTGAACGCCGTCATGCAGCGTCTGCTGCAGGGCGAGCTGCCCAGCTATTCGGTCCCTGCCCATCCGCTCAACCAGCCCGGCAAGGCCATCGGCCGGCTGGTCGGCGGCAATCTGTCGGTGTTCTGCGGACTGGCAGGCTCAGACTACGACTTCCTGAACCGCGCCGACGAGGGCCTGATACTCTTCATCGAGGACACGCAGGAGTCGATGACGAAGGTAGACCGCCTGCTCCACCTCATCGAGATTCGCGGCATCCTGCCAAAGCTCCGAGGCATCATCGTGGGCCACTTCTCGAAATACAAGACTCAGGAGAACGGCTTTGCCGATATGTACGACATGCTGCACGAGTACCTGCAGTACTACCCGATACCCGTCTGCTACGACTTCCCCGTGGGGCACCACAGCGGGCAGAACCTCCCGATGGTGGAAGGCTGCCGCGTCAGCCTGAAGGTGGACGGGAACGGAACCCAGATTGTATTTGAACCAGAACCAAAATAGGAGACAAGCCATGAAGAGACTACTACTTCTACTCGTCGTCGCGCTGACGACCGCCGGCAAGGCATCCGCACAGGACGGCATCGACTTCGACACCTACTTCGAGGACCGCACGCTGAGACTCGACTACGTGTTTGCGGGCAACAACCGCGAGCAGCACATCTTCTTCGAACATGCCTACGCGACGCCGCGCTGGGCCGGCCGCCGCAGCCGGCTGGCCGAAATACCGCTGCGTGGCAACGGGCAGGTGAAGCTGAGCGACCCTGCCACGGGGCGCCTGCTCTACGTCCACACCTTCTCGACGCTGTTCCAGGAGTGGCAGGTCACCGAGGAAGCCACGAAGGTGAAGAAGGCTTTTGAGTCGAGCTACAACGTGCCCTACCCCAAGCAGCCGGTAGACATCACCGTCACGCTGACCGACGTCCACAACCGGGTGGTGGGCGAGCTGACCCACACCATCGACCCCGCCGACATCCTCATACGCCCCGCCGGCGAGAACGGCATTCCCCACCGCTATATATGGTCGCCCGACAGCGTGCCCGACCTGACGCGCTGCATCGACCTGGCCATCGTGGCCGAGGGCTACACCGAGGCCGAGACCGGCAAGTTCTACAACGACTGCCAGCGGGCCGTCGACGCACTGTTCGCCCACGAGCCGTTCACGACGCTGAAGAGCCGCTTCAACGTCGTGGCCGTCGCCCCGGCCTCGCTCGACGGCGGTGCCAGCGTGCCCCGGCACCACCAGTGGAGCCGCACGCCCGTCGGCACCCACTACGACACGTTCTACACCGACCGCTACCTGATGACGCAGGACATCCACCGCCTCTACGACGTGCTGTCGTGCGTACCCTTCGAGCATATCATCGTGCTGGTAAACAGCAGCATCTACGGCGGCGGGGGCATCTACAACCAGGTGCTCGTCACCACCAGCGACCACCCGACGTTCCGCGAGGTGCTGGTCCACGAGTTCGGCCACAGCTACGCCGGACTGGGCGACGAATACTTCTACGACGACGCCTACGAGACCTCCTACCCCGCCGACACCGAGCCGTGGGAGCCAAACCTGACGACGAAGGCAGACTTCGCGCAGAAGTGGGCCGACATGCTGCCCGACCCCACCGGCCGCGTAGGGCTCTTCGAGGGCGGCGGCTACCAGTCGAAGGGCGTCTGGCGGCCCAGCGAAGACTGCCGGATGAAGACCAACGAGGCCGAGTTCTTCTGCCCCGTCTGCGACCGTGCCATCCGCCGCATCACCGATTTCTATACGAGCCGCTGAGAAATGGCCGCTTTTTCCACTAAAAGCCAGATGATTTTTTGCAAAAACGAAAAAAAATGACGAAACGTGGTCATTGTTTTCGCAAAAAAGGTTATCTTTGCACACAGAAATGAATTATTAACAGCTAACGACATACTACAATGAACAGAAAGTTTCTTGTCTTACTCTCAAGCCTGCTCCTGACCGTCACATTCGCCGCCGCACAGGAGGCGCAGAAGAGTGAGCTGCAGCAAAAGGCCGAGGCTTTTGACCAGCAAAAGGAGATTGCAAAGGCCCGCTCTACGTTTATCCACGCTTTTAACGACTATGCCGCCAAGGGGCAGATGAAGCCGGGAGTGGAGTGCGCCGCCCGGGCCGCAGCGCTCTACTATAAGGAGAACTACTATAAGGAGGCCTTCGACCTGCTGCGCCTGGCCGACCAGAACATCGACGGCAGCCAGCTTGACGGCAGCGGAAAGGCCGCGCTGCACTACCTGACGACCAAGGAGCGTATGCAGATGTATATCAAGCTGCGCCGCTCGCCCAGCGCCGTCGAGCAGTTAGGCCGGATGGAGGCCTTCGCCAGCCAGTCGGGCGACGAGGGCATCAAGGACGACCTGCTCTACAGCAAGGCCATCTACTACTACACGTTCGGGATGAACGCGCAGGGCAACGCCCTGTTCAAGCAGATAGCCGACAAGCTGACCCGGCAGAAAGAGTACGACAAGGTGGACGAGGTGTACCAGACGCTCATTGAAAGCGGCCGCAAGTCGGGAAATGCCAACATGGTGGCGCAGTCGTATAACAGCTACATCGCATGGAAGGACTCGGCAAACGCCCAGAAGGTTGCCGACGAAATCAACGCGCTGAAGGAGCAGATTGCCACCCAGGAGGCAACCATTGCCGACAAAGACAGCTCGCTCACCACGCGCTGGGTCACCATCGTCGGCCTCGGCATCCTGGCCCTGGCCCTGGCCGCCGCACTGGCTGTCGGCGCCGTCGTGCTGCTGCGCTATATGCTGCTGAGCCGCAAGCAGAAAGGCGTCATCCAGCTGGCCAACGAGAGCAACGCCCTGAAGGCCAAGTTTATCAGCAACATCTCGGCCCAGATGGCCCCTACCCTGCAGAAGTTAGACAGCCGCCAGCCCGAAGTGAAGGCCCTGCTCGACTTCACCAGCCATATCCAGACGCTGTCGGAGATAGAGAACGCGGCCGACGACGCCCTTGAGAAGGCTGACACGCCGATACAGCCCTACTGCGAAGAGATGATCGGCAAGATTCGCAACAAGGTGAAGCCCGGCGTCGTCCTGACGGTGGACGCACCGAAGATGAGCGCTCAGCTCAATAAAGAATACGTGACGCACATCGTGGGCCACCTGCTCGACAATGCCGCCGAGTACACCCCCGAGGGCGGAACCATCAAACTGACGTTCAAGAAGCGCGGGCCGCGCACCAACCAGTTTATGGTGGCTGACTCCGGCTGCGGCATTGCGGAGGAGAAGCGCGAGGACATCTTCAAGCCGTTCCTCGAAGTACACGACCTGACAAAGGGCGACGGCCTCGGGCTGCCCATCTGCAAGCAGATGGCGCTGAAGATGAACGGCGACCTGACCATCGACCCAGACTACAGCAAAGGCACCCGCTTCGTGCTTGAACTGCATACATGATAAAGCCCGGCCTGCAGAGCCGGGCTCGTCCCGGCTCTGCCGCTGGGCATGGCCGGAATTTCTCATTTCGTCGTCTTAGGGTCACATATCTTCGGGCAGTCCTAACTCCGCCTTCAGGGAGTCGCCCCATGCCTCGTCGTCCAAGACGGCCTTGCCGTTAGCGGTTGACTTGGCTATTTTCTCAAACTCACCCATCAGCTTATCAAGGGGCTTGAATTCCTCATCAAGTTCCTTCGACTTCAGCAGGATTTCAGCTGCTTTTTCGGGATTCTCGTCTATCGCCGTCAGAATATCGGCGAACTTCTTGAGGGTGGGCGAAAGGGCAATCATCAGGCTCCTGGTGTTATCCTTCCACTCGTCGACACTCCAGTTTGCACCCTCGGCCTTGGCCTTGGCCACAATCTCCTCGGCGGTGGGCTGCTTGGTTTCCACTTGCTCGGCCTCAGCCTGGTCGGCCGGGGCGGGAGCCTCACTCTTCTGCTTGCACGAGGTCACGCCCAAGGCCATGACGACGGCAACGACAAAAACTTGAAAAATTTTCTTCATAACGTTAATTGTTTCGGGTTCAGAGTGCAAATATAGCGAATAAAACGGCTGCCGCCTTTAGGCGTTAAGGATTTTTAACTATAAATTGAGACTCTGGCGCGGCGGCGTGGCCCTGCCGACGCCGACGGGGAACTGGCTGCGAAGGGCCCATACGCTGTATAATTGAGAATCGCAGGAGATAACCTACACTTCCTACACTCCCTACACCCGGCAGGTGTAGGGAGTGTAGGAAGTGTAGGATAAAACCTGCGAATAACAACTATATATGCAAAAAAAGCGGTTTCATCGGGAAAAATCGCACTCCTTGCCCACCTTCGGAGGGGGGAACCGACACCTGAACCGACACCTGTGGTTAGAGGTTGAAGGTTGAGGTGGAAGGTTGGAGGTGGAAGGTTGGAGGTGGAGGTTGGAGGTTGAAGGTTGATGGGCTGAATGGGAAAAAGCGGCGGGTCTTGCGGAAAAGGCGGCGGGTTTTGGGCAAAAGGCGGCGGGTTTTGCCGACGGAGTGTCGTCGAACATTGTTATCCGTATAGCCGAAAAAAGCCAGGCTCCTACTTGTGGAGCCTGGCCTTGATATGTGAGTGATGCGTTGTCAGACCTGCTTAAGCCTGAGCCTGCTCGTCCTCGCGGATGGTGCGACCCATGGTGAGGTAAGCCACGGGAGCGGCGATGAAGAGCGACGACAGCGTACCGAAGATGACACCCAGAAGCATGGCGAACGAGAAGCTGCGGATCGAGTCACCACCGAGGATGAAGATACAGAGCAGCACGATGAGCGTCGTCACTGAGGTGTTGACGGTACGGGCCAGCGTCTGGTTCAGCGAGTCGTTGAACAGCGTCTGGCGGTCGCGCTTGCCGTAGAGCTGGATGTTCTCACGGACGCGGTCGAAGACCACCACCTTATCATTTATAGAGTAACCAATCACGGTCAGGATGGCACCGATGAACGTCTGGTCGATTTCGAGCGACATGGGCACCCAGCCCCAAAGCACGCTGTAGAGTCCGATGACCACGAGAGCATCGAAGAACAGGGCGACGGTAGAGCCTACCGAGAAGGCCACGTTGCGGAAGCGCAGCAGGATGTAGAGGAAGATGGCAATCAGGGCGACGATGACCGAGATGATGGCGCCGTGTGTGATGTCCTTAGCCACCGACGGTCCGACCTTTGCCGACGAGATGATGGAGCCGCCCTCGCGCACGTCGGGGTTCTTGAAGGCGCTCACGTCGGCCTGGTTGATGAGGCCGCCCTTCTTCAGCGCGTTGTAGAGGATGGTCTCAGCCTTGTCGTCAACCTCGGGGTTGTTCGACTCGATGTCCCAGTTGGTAGAGATGCGGACGGTCTTGCCGTCGGTGCCGAGTGCGATGACGCTGGTGTTAGCCTCCTGCTGGGCCTTCTCGCCGATGGTGTTGACGAAGGCACCGCTGAGAGCCTGGCGCACGGTCTCGACGGGCGTCTCCTTGTCGAGCACGACGACGTAGTTGCGGCCGCCGGTGAAGTCGATGCTCTGGCTCAGGCCGCGGACAGCGAACGAGATGCAGAAGATGACGGCTGCAATGCCCCAGATGACGAACGACTTCTTGTAGGCACCCATGAAGTTGAACTTCGGGTTCTTCATCAGGTTCCTGGAGTAGGCCGTCTCGAAGGTGAGGTTGGTCCACTTGTCCTTCTTCAGCATGTGCTCATAGACCAGACGGGTCAGGAAGACGGCTGTGAAGAATGAGCAGAAGATACCGATGATCCAGGTTGTGGCGAAGCCCTTGACAGGACCTGTACCGATGAAGAGCAGGATGAAGCCGGTGATCAATGAAGTGACGTTCGAGTCGAAGATGGCCGAGAAGGCGTTCGAGTAACCCTTGTTCAGGGCTTCCTTCACCTTCAGGCCTCTGCGCAGCTCCTCCTTGGTACGCTCGTAGATAAGCACGTTGGCATCGACAGCCGTACCGAGCGTCAGCACGATACCGGCGATACCCGGCATGGTGAGCGCGGCCTGGAACGAGGTGAGGATGCCGAGGGTGAAGAACAGGTTAAACAGCAGGGCGCTGTCGGCCAAGAGACCGGGCGTCAGGCCATACAGCATGATCATGTAAATCATCAGCAGCACGAAGGCAACGATGAAGGAGATGACACCCTGCTTGATGGACTGTGCGCCGAGCGACGGGCCGACCACCTCTTCCTGGACGATGCGGGTCGGAGCCGGCATCTTACCTGAGTTCAGCGTGTTGGCCAGGTCCTTGGTGTCCTCGATGGTGAAGTTACCCGTAATCTGCGAGTTGCCACCGTCGATCTGAGTCAGGATGCGGGGTGCAGAGTAGACGGCGTCGTCGAGCACGATGGCTACGGCCTTGCCGATGTTCTGCTTCGTAATCTGGCTCCAGCGGCGGGCACCGTCGGAGTTCATCTGCATCGACACGCAGGGATGGCCCATCTGGTCGAAGTCGTCCTTACCGTTGGTGATGACGTCGCCCTCTAACGGAGCGCGGCCGCTGGGCTCGGTAATCTTCAGAGCGTACAGCTCGAAGATGTCGCCCTTGGTGTTCTGGCCTCCGAAGTCCTCGGGCTTGGCACCCCAGCGCAGCTTCAGCTCGGCGGGGAAGATGGTCCTTGCGAGGTCGGAGTAGATAATCTTATTGATTTCTGCGGTGTCGCGGACGTTGGCATAGCCGACCACGGCCAGGGTGTTGCCCTGGGTGGGCTGCAGGATGGCGAACAGGGGGTTCTGCTTCTTCGCCTCAGCCATAGCCAGCTCGTTAATGCTGGCATCCTTCTTCGTCAGCTTGGAGGCCAGGTTGGCAGAGGCGGCCTTGGCAGTGTCGGCGGCAGCCACGGCAGTGGTGTCGGCCACGGCAACAGTGTCAGCAGGTGCGTCGCCGCCAAGAATAGCGTACTTCTGGTTCAGCTGGGCCAGCAGGGGGACGATCTCCTGTGAGTTGTAGGTCTCCCAGAACTCCAGGTTGGCGCTGCCCTGAAGGAGCTTGCGAACGCGCTCGGGCTCCTTGATACCGGGCATCTCGACCATGATGCGGCCCGACTGCCCCTCCAGCTTCTGGATGTTGGGCTGTACGACGCCGAACTTGTCGATACGGTTACGGACGACGTTGAACGAGTTGTCGACGGCGGACTGCACCTCGGCGCGCAGGGCACTCTCCACCTCAGAGTCGGTAGACTGCGTGCTCACCTTGCCCTTCATCTGCTGCGTGGCGAAGATGGCAGCCAAGGGGCGACCGTTTGAATTTTGTTTCCAATACTTGATGAAGAGCGAGATAAAGTCGTCCTGACTGGTCTCTTCTTCCTTCTTTGCCTCATCCATCGACTTCTTGTAGGCAGCATCCTGCTTGTGGTCGGCCAGCACATCGACGACGTCGGGCACCGACACCTCAAGGATAACGTTCATACCGCCTTTCAGGTCAAGACCCAGGCCAATCTCCATCTCACGGCACTGCTTCAGCGAGTAAATGCCCATGTAGACTTTCTCGTTGTTGATGCTGTCAAGATACTCCTGACCGGCTACCTCGCCCATGGCGGCGGCCTTACTTTCGTAGTGGCGCGTCACGAACGAGAAGGAGAGGTAGAAGCAGCATACCAGCACCAGAAGCACTGCAATAAACTTTACAATTCCTTTGTTTTGCATTTTTGTTATTTATAATAATTATTTATTTATATGCGCATTTGAGCCTGCAAATATACACATTTTTTTATGGTTGGGAAAATTTATTGGCGTTTTTCGTATATTTTTTAGTTATTATCCTGCATTTTTAGCCAACAAACCATCGGATAATGGTCAGAAAGTTCGTTTTTCGAGTCAACGTAACAGTTGTAGGGAACAAGGTCTGGCGAGCACAAAATGTGGTCAATCCGCACCCAAAATCCTTTCTGATTATATGACAAACCGATGCCCAGCCCCGATGCCTGGAAGCAGTCGGTCAGCCCCTTTGACACGACATGACTGGTATAGGAAATCGGGGTATCGTTGAAGTCGCCGCAGACGATGGTGGGGTACTGGCGGTGCGCTTCGACGTAGCGGTGTACGGCCTCAGCCTGCGGCGCGCGGCGGACGGCGGTCTCCGTCAGCTTTCCTATCAGCAGCCTTGACTCCTTACGTGCCGCACTGTCTTTGACTTCCCCCTTGAGGATGCTCGTATAGCGCGAACGGTCTGCCTTTGTCAGGCGGGTACACTCCAGGTGGTTGTTGATGACGAGCAGCGTGTCGCGCCCCTTCAGCAGGTAGTAGGCCACGGAGCCGTTACCCTGCGAGGGGTAGCTGATGCGTTCTTTCCGGAGAATCGGGTAGCGGGTGTGCATACCTACGCAGTTGGTGCCCGAGGCGGTAGCGGCAATGAGCGTTGTGTCGTTGTAGGGATATAGCTTGGCGTATCGGTCCATGACGTAGTTTCGCCGGCCGGCAACGTCCTCCTGCAGGCAGACGATGTCAGCCTGCTGCCCGCTGATATAATCGTAAATCTGGCTGAAGGCGTCTGTATCCTTTCCGCCGCAGCTGTAGGAGCATACGTTGTAAGTCAGCACCTTGATGCAGTCGTCGGCTACATCCTGACGGGGGTTCAGCGGCATGTATTTACTAATAGGTATGTACGCGAGGAGGAATCCGGCGACGGGAATCCATGCCCTGCGCCAGTTGAAGGTAAGCCAGAAGAGGAGGAACAGCAGGTTGATGCAGGCGATGACGGGGAAGGCCATGCCCACGCACGAAAAAGCCGGGAAGCTGACCGGGCTTATCCTGTCAGAGAATCCTGCCAACAGCATGAGCACCACCGTTGCGACGTTGGCTCCCGCTAACAGATTGGAGATAAAACGCTTTATCATGAGTTACGGCTGGCCTCGAACAACCTTTGTTTCTCTTCCTTGGTCAGGCTGTCGTAGCCGCTCTTGCGTATCTTGTCAAGAATGGCGTCAATCTCGTCCTGATTCAGCTTTTTGCGGACGTTGTATTGGCGGTCGGCATCCTTCGGGTCGGTCGGTTCAACGTGCATACGGGTGGTTCCGCTGCTCTGGTGCCTGTCAAAGTTACGCTTCAGCTTGTCGAAGAATTCCTGCCCGCCGGAACGGTTCATGCTCGAGTTGGGGTGCTTGTTCCAATAACGTATCATGAGGAATCCGAACAGCATTCCGCCGAGATGAGCCGTGTGGGCCACGCCGTCGCCCGACGAACTCAAGGCCATAAACAGCTCGATGGCAACATAGCCGCAGACAAACCACTTGGCCTTGATGGGAACGGGAAGCGGGAAAATGAATATGCGCTCGTTCGGGAATATCATGCCGAAGGCCAACAGGATACCGTAGACTGCGCCCGAGGCACCTATCGTAGTCCATAGATTGATGTATGCGTCGGTCGTCATCTGCTGACTGCCGATATTGACATACTGGTAGGCCGCAAGGTTCTCAATGGCATAGTTGGCATATTGGGCCAACTCTTGCATGATACCCGCGCCGACTCCGCACAAAATGTAATAAAAAAGGAATCTTCTGGCACCCCACACATTCTCGACGACAACACCAAACATCCACAGGGCAAACATGTTGAAGAAGATGTGCGTCCAGCCACCATGCAGGAACATATAGGTAATGAACTGATGGACGTGAAAGTCGCTGGCCATAAAGAAATGGAGGCCGCCCAAGTCAGCCAAGACCGACTGCTCGGGGTGGCTGGGGTTTAAAATCAGTTGAGCTACGAAGGCCAAGAAGTTGACAATGAGTAGATTCTTGGTGACGATGGGTATGTTGCGAAACATCTTTGCTGTTTTCTTTTTGGTAATTTACTATTTACATTCCTTTCTGGCCGCGAGCGGTCGTGACACTTTTCGGGCGCAAAATTACTAAAAATATCTGTTTCTGAGCGTAAAAATGCCCTCAAACCAATTATTTTTCACTAAAAAAGTAATTTTTTCCAATTTTTTGTTGTTTTTCTAAATACTTTACCCTATATTTGCCGAAGAATTGGAGAAAGCAAGTGTTTTTTATCATTTATAAATCATTAAATTATTAGAATTATGAACAAAACAGAATTGGTAGAGAAGATTGCAGAAGGTGCTGGTCTCTCAAAGATTGACGCAAAGAAGGCTCTTGACGCCACTGTTGCAGCTATTAAGGATGCTCTCGTTGCAGGCGACAAAATCGCTCTGGTTGGTTTCGGTACATTTAGCGTCAATGAGCGTCCTGCACGCGAAGGCATCAACCCCGCCAACAAGCAGAAAATCACTATTGCAGCCAAGAAAGTTGCAAAATTCAAGGCTGGCGCAGACCTTGCCGATGCTCTGAACTGATTTTGTAAAAAAAAATCATTAGTTAATGCGGCTCATGCAGAGCCGCATTTTTTATGGGCGACAAAAAAAATACATCAAAAATTATTCTGCCAATTTAAAATAAGTTCGTAACTTTGCACCCGAAATACAAAACAAGACATTAAAAGATGTATAAAACAAAAAAGATTGCTTTTCTTTTTCTGCTTGGGCTTTCGTTTCTCACTTCTTGCAAGACGCCGCGCGACATCGCCTATCTGCAGGATGCCATGGAGAATGTTCCCATTCAGACACAAACAGACGGCAACATTCGTTTCCAGCCTGGCGACAAACTGAGTATCTTTGTGCATAGCAGGGACCAACAGTTGATGAATCTGTTCAACATCTCAGGTTCGAGTACCATGTCTACTTCTTCTACAGAACGCGGAGCCTATACCATTGACCCCCGAGGAGAGATTGATTTCCCCGTATTGGGGCCGATTAAGGTGCAGGGATTTACCCGAAACGAAGTTGCGCAGACCGTCAAGACGATGTTGACGGAGCGTAGCCTTTGCAACGACGCTGTCGTCACGGTTGAGTTCTATAACATGAACTTCTATGTTCTTGGTGAAACAGGTAGTGGCGCACACCCTATTTCCAAAGACAAGATAACGCTGATGGAAGCAGTTTCGCTCTCCGGCGACTTGAACATCAACGGCCTGCGTAAAAACGTCATGGTGCTAAGGCAGGAGGGAGACCATCAAATTCCCTACCGTGTTGACTTGACGTCGGCCAACAGCGTCTACAATTCTCCGGTTTACTATATTCGCCAGAACGACGTGGTCTATGTTGAGCCAAACAACAAAGCTAAGCGTGGAAGTACCGTCATGGGGTCCAGTGCATATACGCCGAGTTTCTGGATTAGTATGTTTACAGCAGGTGTATCTACTTATCTGCTTATTGACAGGCTGGTTGACAAATAACAAAAACAGATAGAGCTATGGCTACCGCAGTATCAACAATGAATACGATTACTCGTCGCATAAAAACCGACGACTCCATCAGCATTAAAGACATGCTGATGATCTGCCTACGTTATTGGCCTTGGTTTGTACTCTCCGTGGGAGTCATCATGGGAGCCGTAACACTTTACCTACTCTCGACGCCGAAAATCTACACACGCACCGCCTCCATCCTCGTCAAGAGTGGCAGTAACCGCCGAAACAGCGAGATGCGTATGTATGAGGAACTCGGCGTTGCCAACCTGACCTCCGACATCAACGACGAGGTGGTGGCCATCCACTCGCCTGCTGCCGTCTACGACATGGTGAAGCGGCTTCATCTCGATGTCGACTACAAACGCCCGGGCTTCTTCAGTGACCAGACACTTTTTGCGGGCTCACTTCCCGTGGAAGCTGTCTTTGAGGACATCAAGGACAATGAGACGGTTTCGTTCACCCTGAAATTAACCGGTGACGGCAAAGCCACGCTGGACAAACTCGTTTTCTGTGGCCGTGAGATACCTGGCAGCCATAAGCTGGAATTAAACAAGCGCTATAAGTCGCCGTTCGGAATCTTTACCATTCGGCCGGCCCTTGGCTACAAGGAAGGAGCTTCTGACGAGATTGTCGTTACACGAATAAGTTTCTTGGCTGTAGCAGGCATGTATGGCAGCCGTATATCTGCATCTTTACAGCGTGAAGCTTTTAACATTATTGATATTCGCTGTCAGGATGTCAACATTCCCCGTGCAGACAACATTCTCAGCACGATGATTAACATTTACAACGAGAACTGGGTTAAGAATCGTAATCAGATCAGTGTAGCCACCAACGAGTTTATCAAGGAGCGTTTGGTAGTTATTGAGCAGGAGTTGGGGCATGTAGACAAGAACATCTCCGATTATAAGAGTGAACGCGCCATGCCGAGCGTCAGCGCCGTAGCCGGTCAGGCCTTAGGACTGCAGAGCCAGACCGAGGCTCAGAGCCAGCAACTGAACAACCAGCTCTATATGGTGAAATATGTTCGGAACTATATCTCAGATGAGGGCAACACCACTCAGCTCTTACCAGCAAGCAGCGGAATTGGCAACTCTGCCACCGAGGCACAGATCAGTGAATATAACAACAAGTTGCTTCAGCGTAACAACCTCGTCTCCAATTCCAGCGAACAAAACCCGCTGGTTCAGGATATGGACGTTGCCCTGAAGAACATGCGCAGCGCAATTATCAATTCTCTGGATAACGAGCAGGCCACTTTGAATATCCAGCTTCGGAATGTTCAGGCTGTCCACGGCCAGGCAATAGCCAAACTGTCGGCAAACCCTCAACAGGCCAACGATCTGCTCAGCATAGAGCGCCAGCAGAAGGTAAAAGAGAGCCTTTACCTGTTCCTTCTCCAGAAGCGTGAAGAGAACGAGCTTAGCCAGGCATTTACAGCTTATAATACTCGTATCATTGCGAACCCTTATGGAAGCAGCACCCCCACGTACCCTCGTCGCAACAACATCCTGCTTACCGCTTTTGCCATAGCCTTGGCGTTGCCGGCTGCCTTCTTTATCATCCGCGAGACGAGCAACTCAAAAGTCCGCGGCCGTAAGGACCTTGAAGGTCTGTCGCTTCCTTATGTCGGTGAACTGCCTTTGTGGAAACCTAAAAAGGGAGAGGAAGATGACCTGAATTACCACATCGTTGTCAAGCATCATAAACGTGACCTTGTGAATGAGGCTTTCCGCGTTGTCCGGACAAACCTGGAGTTCATGACCAACCCTGACAACAAGTGCAAGTTTATCATGCTGACCTCTTTCAACCCTGGCTCAGGTAAGACGTTTATCTGTGCCAATCTGGGTGCGTCATTCAGCATCCGAGGCAGTCGCGTTCTTTGTATTGACCTTGACATGCGTCGTTCATCGCTTTCAGAACTCGCAAAATCCCCCAAACAGGGAATTGCTGACTTCCTGGGAGGAAGAATCGATGATTATCACTCGGTTGTCGTTCATCACGAAGAGTCGGGAATTGACTTCCTCCCGGTAGGAAAGACACCTCCCAACCCGACTGAGTTGCTCTACTCCCCAAAACTCAAGCCAATGTTTGATAGCCTTCGTCAGGAATACGACTATGTCTTTGTTGACTGTCCTCCTGTTGAGATTGTTGCTGATGCCACCATTATAAGCCATGAGTCAGACATTACGCTTTTCGTCATTCGTGCAGGTATGCTGGAACGGGCCATGCTTCCTGAACTTGAGAAGAATTACGAAGAGAAGAAGTACAACAACATGGCTATGATTCTCAACGGCACTGACGCCAGCAATGGTTATGGCTACCACCGCTATGGCTATGCTTATGGCCGCTATGGATACGGCTATGGTCGCTATGGCCATCGTTATGGCTACGGATATTACGGCAGCAGCAAGAGTAAAAGCAGTAGCAGTAGCAAGAGTAAAAGTAGCAGCAAGGAAAGTTAGCGATGTGGCCTTTTAGGAAAAAGCGCTATTCCCTTATTGACAGCGGTCTGCTTCAGGGCATGACCGACTGTCATTCGCATATTTTGCCAGGGGTTGATGATGGCATCCAGAGTGAAGAGGATTCTCTTCGGGCTATTCATTCGCTTTATGAATTAGGCATCCGTGAATTTTGGCTAACGCCTCACATCATGGAAGACATCCCAAATTCCCCGGCAGAGCTGAAGAAGAAGTTTGAAGAGTTGAAGGCCAGCATAAAAGACCCCGAGATACGCGGTGCTGTCCATCTCGCTGCCGAACATATGCTTGACAGCCTATTTGTCCGTCGACTTGCAAAAGACGATGTGTTGCCTTTTAAGCAACCGAACCTCCATACCCCTCTGCTGCTCGTTGAGACATCGTACTTCAATCCTCCATTCCGATTGTGGGAGCTTTTCGAAGAAATCCGCCGAAAGGGTTATGTCCCACTGTTTGCCCATCCAGAGCGGTATGTCTACATGGATATGTCTGACTATCATCGTTTAGGAGAAATGGGTGTCTTGCTTCAATTAAATGTCATGTCCCTTGCCGGTGCATACGGAGAGGGTGCCCGCAGGAAGGCACTCCGGTTGCTCCATACCGACAGCTATTCCTACGTAGGCACCGACCTTCACGACCTTGACGATTTTCTTGACTACGCATACGACGAATGTCTTACCAAGAACGATATAGAAGCGCTCAAGACAATCATCGACAATAACGAAAGAGGTGACTCCGACTGACAGGGAGCCACCTCTTTTATTATGATTATTCAAGTTACTATGTTTGCACCTGCAAACGCAACAGAGGTGGGAGCGACCACCTTGTAGATGGCCAGATTGAGACATGCCGTGACTGTGCGCTG
>CAJOLE010000010.1 GCA_905235325.1 uncultured Prevotella sp.
ATCGAGTCGAGCCGCATCAGCTACGACTCTAAGGGCAGCCGCGTCCAGCCCTTCTCTGACAACGACATGAACCGCGTCTCGATCTGCATCGCCGAGTAACCCGCCCGGCCGCAGAGCAAGACCTCAACACACCCCCGCGCTGATTGCGACGTGTACCGCCACGGAGCAGTCAGCGCGGGTTGTCGTATGTGGGGCAGGTAATAGAGTGGGGTCATAGGTTGAAAATTCGGTGGCCATGTGCTATAATTGTCAATCGTATGTTTTATCCTACACTTCCTACACTTCCTACACCTAAACGGCTATTTCGGGGTATTCCACAGCGTGGAATAATTATAAAGCGCCACTTTTCGACTGAAAAGCGGTGCTTCTTGCCGAGGAAGCTACACCTTAAGCTACACCTGCGGTTCTGAGGTTAGGTGTAGGAAGTGTAGGGAGTGTAGGATGTTTTTTTCTTGCCCTTCACAACGCGCGCGCGTGCGGGGAAAATAGTTGCGATGACATCGCAACATACTGAACTTGCGCCTTCACAACGCGCGCGCGTGCGGGTAAAATAAAAAAGGTTGTGAAATCTTTGGACTTTCCGACGTTTTTCGTTACCTTTGCAGCCATCTCATTTACTGATAAAATTGAAGGGCGATGAAACGAACGATTTGTATTTTTGCGTGGTTAGTGATTACCGTTGGTGCGCTGGAGGCTCAGACGCTGTCGCGCGACGCTGCCCGACTACGGGCGGCAGCCTTCGTGGCCGGACGACACGCTACGGCGCGTGGGACGGAACCTACACCTGATGCTACACCTGAACCGACACTTGCTGATGCGGCGTCGCCCTGCAACGGGGTGTTTGCCTTCAACGTCGGGCTCGACGAGGGGTTTGTGCTCGTCGGCGGGGATGAGGGCTGTCCGGGCGTGCTGGGGTATGCTGAGAGTGGGGCGTTCGAGGCGGAAGCGCTGCCTGATAATGCGCGGGCTTGGATTGAGGGGCTGGCTGCGGCTGCTGCTGGGGGTGATGGGCTTGATGGGCTTGTTGGGCAGGATGGGCAGGATGGGCTTGATGGGAGGTTTGGGGCGGTTCGTCCGCTGCTGAGGACGCAGTGGGCGCAGAGGTGGCCCTATAACCGCTACTGCCCGAGCAACGCGGCGACGGGGTGCGTGGCTACGGCGATGGCTCAGGTGATGAAGTACTATGAATGGCCGCAGGGCGAGACAGCGGCTATCCCAGCCTACGGCAGCTACACCGAACTGCCGCCGACGACTTTCGACTGGGACGGCATGGCCGACGGCTACGGCGGCGACGAGACGACGCAGCAACGGATGGCCGTGGCCCTGCTGATGGAATACTGCGGTCGGGGGGTCCAGATGAAGTATGGCTCGACGTCGTTTGCTTACGCCCAGCTGATAGCCGATGCGCTGCACCGCTTCTTCGGCTACGACGGCGGCGCGCGGCTGGTGTATCGGTCGGACAATACGCTCGAAGCCTGGCTGACCCTCGTCTGCGAGGAGCTTGAGGCGGGTCGGCCCGTGATCTACGCCGGCCGGCGGTCGAGCGTCGGCCACCAGTTTGTCTGCGACGGCTACGACGGTGAGGGCTTCTTCCACATCAACTGGGGCTGGGGCGGACTGAGCGACGGCTGGTTCCGCCTGACGGTGCTCAACCCGACGAAGCCCGGCACGGGGGGCGGTTCGGGCTACGACGGCTACACGATGGACCAGACGGCCGTGGTGGGCGTGCAGCCCGAGCGTGGAGGCACGGCTCCCGACCCGACACCCCTGCTGACCAATGAGGAGGTGCGCGTGCTGCGTGCTACGTCGGTGGAGCGCGACGGCGTCGACGGGACGTTCCGGCTGCGCATCTGCCGCCCGATGACCAACCACAGTCTCGACACGCTGAAGGCGGGCTTCGGGCTGGCCCTGATGCGCGACGGCGAGCTCGTGGCGGGGTCGGAGCTGATGCAGACGGCGCAGACCTTCGTGCCGGGCAGCTATATCAACCGCGGCGTGGGCTGGGACTACAGCTTCGGCAGCGGGCTGACGGGCAGCTACCGCATCGTGCCCGTCTGCAGCGTCAGTCAGGGCCGTACCACGCAGATAGTGCCAGCCATCGGTGCCGACAGCCACTACATCGACGTGGAGCTGACGGCGACGACGCTCAGCCTGACCGAGCATCCGCGCCGCGACCTGACGGTGGACGACGTGCGGTTTACGCTGAAGGACGGCGTGATCGACGCCACGGCCACCGTCAGCAACCATGGCGAGGAGTACGACGGACTGCTCTACCTGCTGGTCTACGGCGTGCGCGTGGCGTATATGGGCGTGAAGATTCCCGCTGGTGCCACCGAGGAGGTGACGTTCCGCTACAAGCGGACGTGGACGGAGCAGAAATACCAGATAGGCTACACCGGCGACGACGAGGTGTGGCTGGCCGAGGGGACGGCCAACTATACGACGGCTGACATCGCCGGGACGTTTGCCGTCTGGTATGGCGACGGTCGTCAGGAGCGTGTGGCCATTGCCGACGGACGTGCGGTGGTGCCTCCTGGTGCAGCGGCCGTGGAGTTCGGCGGCGGCTTGCCTGAGACGATAGTGACTAACGGCAATCCCAACTGCCTCTACTACGCCGACAGCCGCAACGAGGCCATCGAAGCGCTGCCGAACGTGGTGAGAGAGAATTACGTGACGGAGCTGACACTGCACGACGGCCAGGACTTCTACTGTCCGATGGCGTTCACGGCGGGGCACGTCAGCTATACGCGGACGTTCACGGGCGGCTACGACGGCGAGGGCGGCGGTTGGGACACGCTGATCCTGCCCTTCGGGGCTGAGACCGTGACGACGGGCGACGGGCGGCCGATAGACTGGTTCCGCTCACCCGCTGACGCGGGCAAGGACTTCTGGCTGATGACCCTCGCTGAGAGCGACGGCACGGCGCTGACGTTTGACCACGCCGGGCGGATGGAGGCTAACCGGCCTTACCTGATAGCCGTGCCGGGGTCTGGCTACGGCGACCGCTCGCTGCAGGGTTGCAGCGTGACCTTCGCCGCTGACCACGCCGTGGTGCAGGAGACGGGGCTTTGCGCCGACGCTGCGGGGGAGGTGAGCTTTGAGGGGAGGTTTTGTTGGGGGAATGGGCTGAATGGGCTTGTTGGGCAGAGGGTGACTGCGCAGACGTTCAGGCTGGACGCTGCGGGGGGACGGTTCGTCGGGGCGTTGGGGCCTGTCGGACCGTTCAGGGTAGGACTGCTGAGACGGTGAGCTAATCCTTGTCGGGATTCTCGACCATGTCGCCGCTGATGCTTAGTCGCACGAAACGGGTCTTGGCGTTGCTGTAGACGCGGATGGACTTCTGGAAGTGCCCGGGCCGGCGGCCGCGGCTGCTGTAGGTGGCGGTGATGACGGCGGGGTCGCCGGGCTCGATGCCTCCGTGGGGCCACTTCACGTTGGTGCAGCCACATCCTGGAACTACCGACTCTAAGTAGAGGGTGGTGGCTCCGATGTTGTGGAATACGAAGTCGCAGGAGGTCAGCGTGTCGAGGAGTACGTCGCCGAAGTCGTAGCTCAGTGTGTCGAACTTGATTTCTGCCTCGTCCTCGGTAACGGCAACCTTTTCCATGACTGCCTTTTTACTCTCTTTGTTGCAGGAACCGAGTCCTGCTGCCACAAACAGCATGAGTGGCAATGCTAAATATGCTATCTTTTTCATTTCTCTTGGGCTAAGTGGATGCCGTCGGGGCTGATGGTGATGAGGCGGCGGCGGTAGAGGTCGCCGACGGCCTGCTTGTAGGCTTTCTTGGAAACGCCGAAACGGGCGGCGATGGCGTCGGCCGGGGAGTGGTCGCCGAGCGGACAGTAGCCGTCGTTCTCGTGGAGATGGCGCAGCAGCTGCTCGGCGAAGTCGAGGGCGCGCTGGCGGCCGGTGGTCTTCTGGTAACGCTCGACCTTGGCGGTGGCCATGAGGCGGTGGGTCTTCTCGTCCTCCATGACGTAGACGTAGTAGGTGTTGCCGCGCTCCATGCGCTGCTTCTGCTCGCGGAAGGGGCAGAAGAGGTCCTTCTGGAGCCCCCAGCGCAGGAATGCTCCGTACTCGTTGGTCCAGGCACACTCCATGTAGGCGAACTCGCCGACGGTGGCCAAGGGGCGCTCGGTGGTGGCAACGATGCGCTCGTCGTGGTCGAGGTAGAGGAATACCTCGATGTCGTCGCCGATGTGCATCTGCGGGGTGACGTAGCGCTGGGGGAGGAGAATCTCGTCGTAGGGGGCGGGGGCAGCGGCATCGCCGCTGCACAGCGAACGCTCGGGAATGGGGGCGAGGTAGAGGCCGAAGTCTACGCGCTTCGCGATGCGGAGGGTGTTGTATTTGCCGAGGGTAATCATGGGGCGGTGGTGGGCTGGATGGGGGCGATGGGCTCTGTGGGCTGGATGGGCTCTGTGGGTGTGGGGTGCTCGATGAGGCCGTCGCGGAGGTGGATGGTGCGGTCGGTGAGGGTGGCGAGCTGCTCGTCGTGGGTGACGATGACGAAGGTCTGGCCGAAACGGTCGCGGAGGTCGAAGAAGAGTCGGTGGAGCTCCTGCTTGTTCTGGGTGTCGAGCGAGCCGGATGGTTCGTCGGCAAGGATGACGGCGGGGTTGTTGACGAGTGCGCGCGCCACGGCGATGCGCTGCTTCTCGCCGCCAGAGAGCTCGTTGGGCTTGTGGGCTGCGCGGTCGGTGAGCTGCATGAACTGCAGCAGCTCCATGGCGCGCTCGCGCGCCTGCTTCTGGGGCGTTCCGGCGATGTAGGCGGGAATCATGATGTTCTCCAAGGCGGTGAACTCGGGCAGGAGCTGGTGGAACTGGAAGACGAAGCCGAGGTGGCGGTTGCGGAAGTCGGCGAGGGCAGACTGTGAGAGGGTGGTGGTGTCGATAGCATCGACACATACGGAACCGGCATCTGGGCGGTCGAGGGTGCCGATGATCTGGAGCAGGGTAGTCTTGCCGGCGCCGGATGGTCCGACGATGCTGACAATCTCGCCTCGGTCGATGTGGAGGTCGATGCCCTTGAGCACCTGCAGTGAGCCGAAGCTCTTGGTAATGTTGCGGGTTGTAATCATTGCTTGTGATTTTGGCTGCAAAGATAATAAAAAAATAGGAAATGAGAAATGGGAAATGAGTTTTTTTGCGTAACTTTGCACCCGAAATGATTATACTGACTTCGTACTTCCCCATTACCGACCCCACGCTGATATTCTTCGTGGTGCTGCTCATCATCCTGTTTGCCCCTATCATCATGGGTAAGCTGAGGATTCCCCACATCATCGGCATGGTGCTGGCGGGCGTCATCATGGGGCAGTACGGGCTGAACATCCTGGAGCGCGACAACTCGTTCGAGCTGTTCGGGCGCGTCGGTCTCTACTACATCATGTTCCTGGCCGGACTGGAGATGGACATGGAGGGAATGAAGAAGAACAAGCAGCGGTTCCTCGTCTTCGGACTGCTGACGTGCCTGGTGCCCTTGGGACTGACGTACCTGATGGGCATCACGCTGCTGCACTACACGTCGGCGGCATCGTTCCTCTTGGGCTGTATCATGGCCTCGAACACGCTCATCGCCTATCCTATCATCAGCCGCTACGGCCTGCAGCAGCACTATTCGGTGACGCTCTCCGTGGGGTCGTCGATGATCAGCCTGTTTCTGGCGTTAGTGATGATTGCCGGACTGGCGGGGAGCTATGGCGGCGCTGCACAGCCGACAGCGGGGGGAGCTTGGCTGTTCTGGCTGCTGTTCGTGGTGAAACTGGGGGCCTATATTGGGCTTATGCTGTGGCTCATCCCCCATCTGACGCGCTACTTCCTGCGGCGCTACAGTGATGCCGTGATGCAGTTCATCTTTGTGCTGGCCGTCATGTTCCTCAATGCCGCACTGACCGACCTCATCGGGCTGGAAGGCATCTTCGGCGCCTTCTTCTCAGGACTCATCCTGAACAGGTATATCCCGCACGTGTCGCCGCTGATGAACCGTCTGGAGTTCACGGGCAACGCCCTGTTCATTCCTTACTTCCTCATCGGCGTGGGTATGCTCATCAACGTGCGGACGCTGCTGCACGGCCCCTACGTGCTGTGGGTGATGCTGTTGATAGCCTTCTTCGGCACCTTCGGCAAGGCGGTTGCCGCCTACCTGTCGAGCCTGCTGTTCCGGCTGCCGAAGCGCGACGGCAACATGATGTTCGGCCTGACGTCGGCCCACGCTGCCGGTGCCATCGCCATGGCTATGGTGGGTATGCGCTTGGAGGTGGGGCCGGGCGAATACCTGATGAACGACAATATGCTGAACGGCGTGGTGCTGATGATTCTGGTCACCTGCGTCATCTCGACGCTGATGACCGAGCACGCCTCTCAGCAGATTGTGCTCTCGCGGACGGTTGACTCCCAGAATGCCCAAAGCACCCATGCTGCCCGTCACGAGAACATCCTTATCTGCGTGAAATATCCTGAGATAGCCCCGCAGCTGCTCAACCTCGCCCTGTTCGTGCGCAACCAGCGCCCCCCGCAGGGACTGGTAGCCCTGAACGTGGTCTACGACGACGAGCACGCCATCGCGAACCGTGAGGAGGGCCTGCGGCTGTTCGAGCAGCTGCAGCGCCAGGCCAGCGCCTCGGAGGTGCTGCTGCAGACGCAGGTGCGGCTGGCCACGAACATTGCCAACGGCATCAAGCACGCCTTCCGCGAGACGGGCTGCTCGGAGGTGATCATGGGTATGCACGTACACACATCAAGGAACGCGAAGTTCTGGGGCGACTTCATACAGAGTCTCTACAACGGCCTGAACCGCCAGATTATGCTCGCCCGCTTCGTCCAGCCGCTGAACACGCTGCGCCGCATCCGCGTGGTGGTGCCCAGCCGGGCCGAGTTTGAACCGGGCTTCCACCGCTGGCTGGAGCGCCTGAGCCAGCTGGCCGAGCTCTTGGACTGCCGCATTCAGTTTCACGGGCGCAACGAGTCGCTGACGCTGATAGGCAAGTATATCAACGAGAACCACCCCTCCGTGCGGGCCGAGCTGACGCCGATGGGCCACTGGAACGAGCTGCCGCAGCTGGCTGCCCACATTGCCGACGACCATCTGTTGGTCGTCGTCACCGCCCGTCGCGGCACCATCTCCTACAAGAACGCCCTCGACCGTCTGCCCGACGAGCTGCAGCAGTATTTCTCGGGCAAGAACCTGATGATCATCTTCCCCGACCAGTATGGCGACCAGAAGGATGACAGCATGAGCTTCACCGAGGCTCAGCACCACGAAGAAAAGTCCATCTACGACGCCGTTCTGCGGTGGCTGCACCGCTCGTAGGTTTTGAGCCCCCTAAGTTCTTGCTTTGCAAGCGCCCCTAAGGGGGCGAGCGAGGGGGTTGGGGGTCAGAACAAGGGCTTTCTTTGCTCCTCGGAGTGCCCAAATGGCTGAAAATAAAAAAAATAATCCCCCATTAATATATATCCCAAAAAAAAGTTGTAATTTTGCAGCCGAAATGAATTATTCCAATCATCCTGTGACTAAAGAGTACCGGCAGTTGCTGCGACGAACAGAGACTCCTACGGAACGAATGATGTGGAAGCGATTGAGAGGCAGACAGCTTGATGGTTATCGCTTTCGTCAGCAACATGGCTTTGGCCCTTATATATTGGACTTCTATTGCCCGTCTCTTAGATTGTGCATAGAGTTGGATGGTGGAATTCATGAGGATGTACAGGTTAGACTGAAAGATGAGGAACGTACGTTGTTCCTGAAGGAAAACAGAATATGTGTGCTGAGGTTTAGAAATGAGGAGGTAGAGCGGGACATCGACGATGTTTTGAGAAGAATCAGAGAATATATAAATAATAGTATAAACAAATTAAAAAGGTCCGAGAAGTTTGAGGCGGTTCAGACCCCCAACCCCCTAACTTAGGGGGCTCGGAGACGCAGAAAGTATGAAAGTAGCAATTGTTGGCGCTTCGGGCGCCGTGGGCCAGGAGTTCCTGCGCCTGCTTGACGAGAGAAATTTCCCGATGGATGAACTGGTGCTGTTCGGCTCCGAACGCTCTGCCGGCCGGAAGTACAACTTCCGCGGCCAGGAGCTGACGGTGAAACTGCTCCAGAAGAACGACGACTTCAAGGACATCGACATCGCCTTCACGTCGGCCGGTGCCGGCACGTCGAAGGAGTTTGCCGAGACGATTACCAAGTATGGCTGCGTAATGATTGACAACTCCAGCGCCTTCCGCATGGACGACGACGTGCCCTTGGTGGTGCCCGAGTGCAACGCCGAGGATGCCCTGAACCGTCCGCGTGGCATCATCGCCAACCCGAACTGCACGACCATTATGATGGTTGTCGTGCTGCAGCCCTTAGAGCAGCTGAGCCACATCAAGCGCATCCACGTGGCCTCCTACCAGAGCGCATCGGGAGCCGGTGCCGCCGCCATGCAGGAGCTGCAGCAGCAGTACAAGGAGATAGTGGAGACGGGCGAGGTGAAGACCATCAAGAAGTTCCCGCACCAGCTGGCCTACAACGTCATCCCGCAGATTGACGTGTTCCAGCCCAACGGCTACACGAAGGAGGAGATGAAGATGTACAACGAGACGCGGAAGATCATGCACACCGATGCGAAGTGCTCGGCCATGTGCGTCCGCGTCAGCTCGCTGCGCTCGCATTCGGAGAGCGTATGGATAGAGACCGAGCAGCCGATCACGGTGGAGGAGGCCCAGCAGGCCATCGCCCAGGCTTCCGGCTGCACGCTGGTCGACGACCCGTCGACGCTGACATACCCCATGCCCCTCGAGACCGCCGGCAAGGACGATGTCTTCGTGGGTCGTGTGCGCAAGGACCTGACCGACGACTGCGGCCTGACCTTCTGGCTCTCGGGCGACCAAATCCGCAAGGGTGCCGCCCTGAACGCCGTGCAGATAGGCGAATACCTGATTGCTGCCGGTGGGCTGAAGAGGGCGTGATGTCGAAGCCTCGAAGCCTCGAAGCCTCGAAATTTCGAACCAACGAAATAACGAACCAACGAAACACCGAAAGAAGAATGAAAAAAATCCTGTTGGCCGTAGTGGCCGTTATTGCAATGTGCGCTTGCTCGGGCGAGCGTGAGTATCTGAACTATCGCGGCTTGTCGATGGGCATGTCGGCCAAGAGCCTGGCTGACTCGCTGCAGCAGCAGGGCCTGGCCCTTGACACTGCGCACTCTACGGAAACCAGCTTCGTGCTGGCCGACACGATTGCACGCAACTTCGTCGTGACCGTCTATCACCAGAATGACACCATCACCGACATCCTGGAGAACTACTCGGCCACGTATAACGACTCGACGTCGAACCTGTGGCAGGCTAAGCACGACGAGCTGGAGAAGGAGTTCGGCTGGCCCAATATGGGTAAGCACGGCGACCTGCACAAGGAGGCTACCTTCGAGAGTAAGAAGGGCACGGTTATCCTGACTCTGCTGAACACCTATTCGCCGACCGTGTCTGCACGGTACTCCACATCGACGACGAAAGACTGACAAACAGAAAAGAAGCAAGCCTCGAAAGCTTGCTTCTTTTCGCTTGTGTCGACACTTGGACTCGAACCAAGGACCCCCACCATGTCAAGGTGATACTCTAACCAGCTGAGCTATGCCGACTTCTGGTTGCTTGTGCGCCTGACAGGACTCGAACCTGCACATCGTGAGATACCAGATCCTAAGTCTGGCGCGTCTACCAATTCCGCCACAGGCGCGACTTCGACGACGTCAATTCCATCGCGTTATTGGTTTTGCGGGTGCAAAGGTAATACTTTTTGTTGAAACCACCAAATTTATTGCGATAAAAGTTTGCGCGCAACCTCAATTATTGTGTCTTTGCCACGCTTCAGGTGCTCGTCGCGCAATGGAACATACATATCGGGAACGATGCCGAACTCGGTAGACTTGCCCTTGGCGTCGTACATCGGCACGGCCGAGAAGCGCACTATCCAGCCGTTGGGCAGCGACGAGCTGAAGGGCATACCGGCACCGCCGCCGGTGACATCGCCGATGAGCCGTGCCGAGGGCAGCGCCTTCATATACATGGCAAACTCGTTGGCGGCGGAGAAGACGTGGCGGTTGGTAAGCACGATGACGTGCTTCTGCCACCGCAGGCTGGCTGCTGGGTCGAGATAGCGTGGCTCCATGGCAGAGAAGTCGCCGTGCCCCGGCCCGGTCTTGTGCTGTATATAGCCGACGAGTACGCGCTCGTTGGTGAAGCGCGAGGCAATCTTCTCGGCGTTGGTGAGGTCGCCGCCGCCGTTTCCGCGAATGTCGATGATAATGCCCTGGCAGAGGATGAAGTAGTTGAGCACCTCGGTCAGGTTTCCGCTGCCGATGGGGTTGTTGAACGACTCGTAGCGTATGTATCCGATGTTGTCGTCAAGAATCTTGTAGCGCATACCCGCAGCGATGCGGTAGTCGGTGCCTAAGTAGATGCGCTCTAAGGAGTCGCTGTAGTTGGCGGGGTAGTTCTCGTGCCACTGCCAGTAGCGCGCCATGTCGTGGGCAGCCGTCAGGTTGACGTGGCCGTCGCGCAGTTCGCTGAGCATGGCGGCGAGCACCTCGAACAGCTGTGTGTCGGTCATCTTGTCGTTGATTCGCTGGGCGTACTTGTCGTGTGCCTGCTGCCAGTCGAGCCCGTACTCCAGGTTCTTGTAGTCGAGGAAGCAGTAGTGCTCGTCGATAATCTTCCAGAGCGCTTCGAAGTTGCCCATCGGCGTGTCGGGGAATTCCTCCTCGTCGACGCATGAGGTGAGGCATGAGAGCGTGAGCAGCCATGATAACAGGAGTGTGAGCTTTTTCATGGGCGGTTGCTGATGGTGAAGTGGCGCACCACGCCGATCATGACGCGGTTGTGGTAGATGTGCGACTTCAGGTTGTTGACTTTCGCCTGCTGGTAGTCGCCTAAGTAGCCGATGCGGAAGCTCAGCGAGCGACTGACACTACATTCGAGCGACAGCTGCTGGCGCAGGTTGGGTGCCGAAACGAAGGTTGTGGGCACGAGGTTGTGGTCGTAGTCGCCACGCGAGAAGATTTCGTAGTACGACTGCCCGTAGTTTGGACTGAACATCAGGCCGACGAGGGGCAGCTCCAGTTTGTAGCGGACCGTCCACTGGCGCTTGAACAACTGGAAGTCGTAGGCAGCAGCACCCGAAGGCATGACTCCTATCGAGGCCCGGCCCTGGGCGGGATTGTTGGAGTTGCTGGTGTTGTAGATGAACCCGAGGTTGGCAGCCACCATGCCGCCGGCCTGCAGGCGGAGGCTATTCAGCTGCCAGCTGTAATAGCGCCCGATGAAGAACGTGTAGTCGCCCTGCAGCTCGCTGACCGTCTCGGCCCGGTCTTCGGCCGACGTGAAGTTCAGCTCGTTCTCGATGATGGTCGACCAGCGGCTGCCTGGCTGTTGGCGCTCCGATGTCGTCAGCATGGTCAGTCCCAGTCCTCGGAACTTCTCCTGCGACAGATAGGTGTCGAGGATGTTGGTGTTGCCAGCCCCGAACTGATAGGCTGTGGTAAAGTCGGTCTGCGCCCCCGCCGTGCTGAATGCTGCCAGGCAGGCGAAGAGCGACAGGCAGGCCGTGAACCATCTTGATAGTCGGTCAGAAGTCTTCATCCGTGAACAGTCTTGTTTGTCGGTTTATCTCGTCGATGACCTCTTGCTCGCTCTTGCCGGCATCGGGGTCGAGGTTTTCTTCGGGCTCGTCTTCTTCCTCGTCTGACTCGTCGGGCTCGACAGGTTCAGCCGGGAATCGGGTGGGCTCTAATTCAACGATGCTCTCAATCTGGTAGGTTGACAGACGCTTGCCCTTGGCCTTGAAACCCTTGACGGTGATGAACTGCTCGACGTCGAACTCCTCAGAGCCGCGGAACTCGTCGGCACCGCCGTAGTTGACCTGAATGCGGGGGAATACTTGGTCGGTGAGCAGGATGAGCTTCGACAGCGGGTTGTCGCCCAGGAAGTTCTGCTTGCGCTTCGTGGCCTCCATGACGAACCGCTTCACGTATGGGTAGCCCTGGTTGTCGGCATCCCAGAGGACGGCGCTCCACACCTTGTCGGCACTGTACTTCTCGATGCGCAGGATGTTGGCCTCGTAGTGGTTGTTGACGTCGAAGTTGGTCAGGTAGAAGTCGCCGTTGTCGAGGACTACCAGAATCTGGTCGTCGTCGAAGAACTCGCCCAGCAGCAGTCCGTGCTCGTCGTAGTTCAGACGGTTGACGTCGGGGTCGTACCACACCTTGCGGCCGCCGAGGGTGGAGTGTCCGCGGCTCTTCAGCCCGATGCGGTGGACAGAGTTGCGCGTCAGCAGGTTGCCCTTCGAGGCGCGGCCCTTGATCATCACCTCCGAGAAGTCCTTGTCGATGAAGATCTTCTTCAGCTTCGGGTTGGGGTCGAGTGTCACCTTGATAATCTCTGCCTCGCCGTTGGGGTTGGCCGTGAAGTACATCACCTTCGAGCCGGGCGTGCCCTGTGTCAGGTCGTACTCCTTGTCGCGCGTCATCGACGTGACGTTGAAGCGCTTGATGAAGCAGGCGCCCTTCTTGCCGTCGCGGTAGACTACATTATATATGGTGCGCGTGTCGTTCTTCTTGAACACCTGCAGATGGAGCACGTTCTTGCCCACGAACAGCTTTTCGGCAACGCGCACCACCTTGTACTTGCCGTCGCGGTAGAAGATGATGACATCGTCGATGTCGGAGCAGTTGCACACGTACTCATCCTTCTTCAGACCGGTGCCGATGAATCCGTCCGTGCGGTTGATGTAGAGCTTCTGGTTGGCCTCGGCCACCTTCGTCGCCTCGATGGTGTCGAAGTTGCGGATCTCCGTCAGTCGCGGGTGTTCCTTGCCGTACTTGTCCTTGAGGAACTGGAACCACTCGGCCGTCACCTCCGTGAGGTTAGCCAGGTCGCGGTCAATCTCGTCAATCTCGGCCTTGATGCGGGCCATCAGCTCGTCGGCCTTCTCCTTGTTGAACTTCAGGATGCGCTGCATCTTGATTTCCAGGAGGCGCAGGATGTCGTCCTTCGTCACCTCGCGGACGAGGGTGGGGTAGTAGGGTGTCAGCCGCTCGTCGATGTGCTCGCAGACGCGGTCGACGTTCGGGGCCTCCTCGAACTTCTTGTCTTTGTAGATGCGCTCCTCGATGAATATCTTTTCCAACGAGCAGAAGTGGTACTGCTCCAGCAGCTCGCCCTTGCGAATTTCCAGCTCCTGGCGTATCAAGTCCTTGGTGCGCTCCACATTGTGGCGCAGCACGTCCGAGATGGTCAGGAACTGCGGCTTATGGTCGCTGATGACGCAGCAGTTGGGCGAGATGTTGATTTCGCAGTCGGTAAAGGCGTAGAGTGCGTCAATCGTCTTGTCCGACGAAACACCGGGAGCCAGGTGTACGAGAATTTCCACTTGTGCCGACGTCAGGTCGTCGACGCGGCGGGCCTTGATCTTGCCTCTCTCGATGGCTTTCTTGATGCTCTCGATGAGGCTTTCCACCGTCTTCGAGTAAGGCAGGTCGCGTATGACCAGCGTCTTCTGGTCGAGTTTCTCAATCTTGGCACGCACCTTCAGCACGCCGCCGCGCTGGCCGTCGTTGTATTTGCTGACGTCGATCGAACCGCCGGTCAGGAAGTCGGGGAACAGCCGGAACTCCTGTCCATGCAGGTAGCTGATGGCGGCGTCGCAGATTTCGCAGAAGTTGTGGGGCAGAATCTTCGACGAGAGGCCCACGGCAATGCCTTCGGTGCCCTGTGCGATGAGCAGCGGGAACTTCACGGGCAGCGTGATGGGCTCCTTGTTGCGGCCGTCGTAGCTGAGCTGCCACTCCGTGGTCTTCGGGTTGAAGACGGTGTCGAGTGCAAACTTCGACAGGCGTGCCTCGATGTATCGGGGAGCGGCGGCGCGGTCGCCGGTCAGGATGTTGCCCCAGTTGCCCTGCGTGTCGATGAGCAGCTCCTTCTGTCCCAGCTGCACCAGGGCGTCGCCGATGGAGGCGTCGCCGTGGGGGTGGAACTGCATGGTGTGGCCCACGATGTTGGCCACCTTGTTGTAGCGCCCGTCGTCCATGCGCTTCATCGAGTGCATGATGCGGCGCTGCACGGGCTTGAAGCCGTCCTCGATGTTGGGCACGGCTCGCTCCAGTATCACGTAGCTGGCGTAGTCGAGGAACCAGTTCTGGTACATGCCGCTGAGGTGGTGTACGGCTGCCGCGTCGAACCGGTTCACAGGTTTATAGTCTGAGTGCGCCTCGGTGCTTCCTTGGCTATCTGCTGTTTCCGGGTTTTCCGGGTTTTCCGGGTTCTTTATTTCGTCATCCATATTTCGTTTTTAGTCATTTTCGCCAGCGCAAAATTACTAAAAAAAAATGGAAAGGAGGAAAAACATACATAATTTAACGAAAAAAAAGCAGGCCACATCCTTGTGACCTGCCTTTCTGTAGGGACACCCGGGCTCGAACCGGGGACCTCTGCAATGTGACTGCAGCGCTCTAAACCAACTGGGCTATGCCCCTATGCTTTCTCTTTTGCGGCTGCAAAGGTAATACTTTAAAATGAGAAAAGCGGAATGAGGAAAGGAAAATGTTCGTTCGCTTATAGATTTTTAACGTTTAGCGGCTGCCGGGGCAACTGCTCCGCACCCCTCGCAGGCATCATGTCATCAAGATGAAAGCGGAAACCAAAACCACAGCGTTGCCGCTCCCGTTTTTCGTCTTGGTTTTGGTTATGTTTTTCGTCCTTCAGGGTGTCAGGGTGACACAATGCCGATGTACACTGGGCGTGCACCCTGTTTGAGCGGGTGACACGGGTGACACGAGGGTGACACAGGAGTTGCAAATTCTCGAGAGAATCTGAGCGAAACCCAGCTTCTGACCGACGGTATCCCACCGCCTGACGGACAGATTCTCGAGAGAATTTGCAAGGGGCGTGTCACCCTCGTGTCACCCTGTGACACCCTTTTGCGAGGGTGACACGCGCCGCAATCGTCTGTCAGTCTGTACGTTAAGCCGCTGTGTGACACCGTGACACCCTCAAACGCGAAAAAATCATGTTTAACCCGAATCGGTCATTAGACTGTTATGCCCTAACAAACTTTCTTTTTGTCATCTGTTTTGTTGTTTTTCAGTCACAATGGAACCCCATTGCTCCTTCAAATCAACAAAACATCTGTTCAATAATAAAGATGTTATCATCATAACGCTAATGACCGATTCGGGTTTAACGGCCGCCGGAATTGCTTCGCGGCGGCCGTCAGAGACTTTTTACCTTCCGAATTTGTTTTGGAGCGTGATTTCCACAAGTTTCATGTAGGTGTCGTACTGCTTGTCGTCCAATACGTAGCGCATATAGCGTGCGTCCTTGCGGAAAGCCTCGCGGAAGAGTTTGTGGCGCTCATGCCTGCCAGCCGTGGCAGCCGATGCCAAATCTTCGTTCAAGTTGTCGTTGATTACTTTCACGGCTTCCATCTGGTAGTCGGTCAGGCCCAGCGTGACGGCCAGCCCGCGCAGGTTGAATGTGAAACTGTAGTTCTCGACGTTCCTCACTGCAGTTGTCTTCTGTGTCTTTGCGTAGCCCATGGTCATGACCATGGCTGCTGCTACTGTTAAGATAATCTTTTTCATACTTTTTTCCTTGTTATCCTGAAATGTTTGTTATCCTGTATCTGTTCTTTTGACGCCGCTGAGCGCGAAAGGTTTAAAAACGCCTAAACTATTTTGCTTTTTCAATTAAAATATGTACCTTTGCACGCAAATTCCGAAAACAAAATAGTATTATGGCACAAGAAGATGTTTTTAAGAAGATCGTAAGCCACTGCAAGGAGTACGGATTCGTGTTCCCGTCGAGTGAGATCTACGATGGTTTGGGCGCCGTCTACGACTACGGTCAGAACGGCGTTGAGTTGAAGAATAACATTAAGCAATACTGGTGGAAGGCCATGACGATGCTGCACGAGAACATCGTGGGTATCGACTCGGCCATCTTCATGCACCCCACGATATGGAAGGCCTCCGGCCACGTCGATGCCTTCAACGACCCCCTCATCGACAACCGCGACTCGAAGAAGCGCTATCGCGCCGATGTGCTCATCGAGGACCAGATTGCCAAGTACGACGAGAAGATCCAGAAGGAGGTTGAGAAGGCCCGCAAGCGTTTCAAGGAAGCCTTCAACGAGGAGCAGTTCCTGGCCACGAGCGAGCGCGTGAAGGAGAGCAAGGAGAAGCGTGACGCCCTCCATGCCCGCTACGCCGCCGCCATGCAGGGCCCTGACCTGGAGGAGCTGAAGCAGATTATCCTCGACGAGGAGATTGTCTGCCCCATCAGCGGCACGCGCAACTGGACCGACGTGCGCCAGTTCAACCTGATGTTTGCCACCGAGATGGGCGCATCTGCCGACGGCTCGATGAAGGTCTACCTGCGCCCGGAGACGGCTCAGGGCATCTTCGTCAACTACCTCAACGTCCAGAAGACGGGCCGCATGAAGATTCCCTTCGGCATCGCCCAGATAGGCAAGGCATTCCGCAACGAGATTGTAGCCCGCCAGTTCATCTTCCGTATGCGTGAGTTCGAGCAGATGGAGATGCAGTTCTTCGTGCAGCCTGGCACCGAGCTGGAGTGGTTCCCCCGGTGGAAGGAGCAGCGCATGAAGTGGCACCAGGCCCTGGGCTTCGGTGCCGAGAACTACCGCTTCCACGACCACGACAAGCTGGCCCACTACGCCAACGCCGCCACCGACATCGAGTTCAAGATGCCGTTCGGCTTCAAGGAGGTGGAAGGCATCCACTCGCGTACCAACTTCGACCTCAGCCAGCACGAGAAGTTCAGCGGCAAGTCGATCAAGTACTTCGACCCGCAGACCAACGAGAGCTACACGCCGTATGTCATCGAGACTTCGATCGGCGTCGACCGTATGTTCCTCAGCATCATGTGCCACGCCTTTGCCGAGGAGAAGTTGGAGAATGGCGAGACGCGCACCGTGCTCCGTCTGCCCGCCGCCCTGGCTCCCGTGAAGTGCGCCGTTATGCCGCTCGTCAGGAAGGACGGACTGCCCGAGAAGGCCCGCGAGATTATCGACCAGCTGAAGTATCACTTTGCCTGCCAGTACGACGAGAAGGACAGCATCGGCAAGCGCTACCGCCGCCAGGACGCCATTGGCACGCCCTACTGCGTCACCGTCGACCACGACACGCTCAACGATGGCTGCGTCACCCTGCGTTTCCGCGACACCATGGAGCAGGAGCGCGTGCCCGTCAGCGAGCTGAACGGCATCATCGAGGATAAGGTGAGCATCGCCTCGCTGTTGAAGAAACTGTAGAGAATGAATACCAAACAGCTATCTTGGTTCCTGATGTTGCTGCTGTTTGTAGGTGCAGCGACTTCGTGCTCTGAGTCTGACGGCGACGACACAGACGAGTACGCCAACTGGCAGGTGCGCAACGAGACCTATTTCGCCACGCTCGAAGACTCACTGAGCCGTGGCGGCTCGGCCTGGAAGAAGGTAAAGAACTTCACCAAGGACGAGAATACAACGACGGCCAACACCGACTATATATATGTTAAGGTGTTGGAGCAGGGCAGCGGCACCGCGAGTCCGACCTATACCGACCTTGTGCGCATCAGCTACCGCGGACGTCTTATTCCTACAGTCAACTATCCTCGGGGCTTCGTCTTTGACCAGACCTACACAGGAAATTACTCGCTGCAGACCACGGGCGTTATCAGCAGCCAGATCAGCTACCTCTGCGATGGGGTGGCCACCGCCCTGCAGCATATGCACAACGGCGACCGCTGGCTTGTCTACATCCCCTACCAGCTTGGCTATGGCACAACCAGCAACGACCTTGTCCCGGCCTATAGCGTGATGATTTTCGACCTGGTGCTGCTTGACTTTGTTCCCGAGGGCGAGGACTTCGAGGAGTGGAGCAGCCGCCAGTGGTAGTACCCTTTTTGAGCATTTTAGTAAAAAAATTCCCGAATACTGTACGGTATTCGGGAATTTTTGCTATCTTTGCCGAAAACTTAGAACTATGCAGAAGTACGCGGACTATATCAAGCGAATAGAGATCGACGCCCTCTGGAGCGGCAAGAAGCACATCGTCTGGGAACTCTCGCCCCGCGTGAACATCCTCAGCGGTATCAATGGGGTGGGCAAGAGTACGATACTGAACAAGGTGGTGAAGGGCCTGACCACCGGCGGCGACTACGCCAGCCACATGCCCAAGGGCGTGAAGCTCGACGTAGAGCCCGAGGATGCCACGGGCATACGCTACGACGTGATACGCTCGCTCGACTCGCCCGTGCTCGACCTCGACACGATGGCTCATGTCGACACGCGCATCTCGTCGGCCCTCGACTTCCAGCTCTACCACCTTCAGCGCAAGTATCTCGACTATCAGGTGAACATCGGCAACCGCATCATCGACTGCCTGCAGCGGGGCGATACCGACGCCGCCCAGCGGCTCTCGCTGCGGAAGAAGCGCTTCCAGGACATCGTCGACGACCTGTTCGCCGAGACGGGCAAGAAGATTGTGCGCACCGAGAACGAGATACGCTTCTCGCAGATTGGCGAGGTGCTCGTGCCTTACCAGCTCAGCAGCGGCGAAAAGCAGATGCTCGCCATCCTGCTCACCGTGCTCGTCGAGGACGACCGGCACTACGTCCTCTTCATGGACGAGCCGGAGGTGTCGCTCCACATCGAGTGGCAGAAGCGGCTCATCGACCTCTGTCTGGAGCTGAACCCCAACGTGCAGATCATCCTTACCACCCACTCGCCCGCCGTCATCATGAACGGCTGGATGGACAGCGTCACCGAGGTCACGGACATCACTTTGTGATTTACCATTTGCGACAGACATGAGCAACCGCCTGAAGGACAATATCAACAGCCGATACTTCGAGGCCGCCAACGCCCTGAAGTCGAAGCAGTCGCGGCGCAGGATCGTAGCCTACGTCGAGGCTTACGACGACATCTACTTCTGGCGCACGGTGCTCAGCGAGTTTGAGGACGAACACCGCTACTTCGAAGTGATGCTGCCCTCGAAGGCCAGCCTGACGCGCGGCAAGAAGTCGGTGCTGATGAACTTCCTCGAGGGTGAGCCGCTGGGGCGCGACATGATTGCCTGCGTCGATGCCGACTACGACTATCTCATCCAGGGGCGAACGGCGCAGTCGAAGAAGGTGCTGGAGAGCCCCTACGTCTTCCATACCTATGTCTATGCCATCGAGAACTTCCAGTGCTATGCCCCCTCGCTCCACAACGTCTGCGTGTCGGTGACGCTCAACGACCACCGCATCTTCGACTTCCGCGACTACTTCGCAAGCTTCAGCGAGGCCATCTTCCCCTTGCTCGTCTGGAGCGTCTTGCTCTACCGCAACGGCAACTACCCGAAGTTCTCCATCTCCGACTTCAACCGCATTGCCGACCCCGGCGGCTTCAACGTGCAGGACCCGGAGCCGTCGCTGGCCAACGTGAGGCGCAAGGTGGGGGTGAAGATCCGCGACCTGCAGCGGCTCTTCCCCGATGCCAAGGCCGAATACCTCGCACTGAAAAACGAGATGAAGACCCTCGGCATCACCCCGCAGACCACTTATCTCTACATCCAGGGCCATCACCTCTTCGATGCCATCGTCGCCCCCGTCCTCACGAAGGTCTGCAACCTGCTGCGCCAGGAGCGCCAGAACGAGATCAGCCGCGCCAGGGCCCACATGACGCAGAAGCGCAACGAGCTGTCGTGCTACGAGAACTCGCTCCAGGACGTCAAGACCATGCTCAAGAAGAATACGGGCTACATGGCGTCGGAACCCTTCCGCCGCCTACAGGACGACGTGCGCCGCTATCTCGACCAGTCGGCCTGACCGCCCGTCATCAGTACGATGTGCCGGCAGCTGCTGATTCGGGGCTTGCCGCTTGTTTGAGCTTCAAGAGCAGGGATTCAACGGCCGGAAAAAATCTTGCGTCAGTTCTCCTTCCAGAACGTGCGGGTGAAGAGTACGAGGACGGTCATGATTTCGAGACGGCCCATGAGCATCAGCAGGCAGAGCAGCCACTTGATGGCATCGGGGAGTACCGACCACGACAGCTCGGGGCCTATCTTCGTGGCCAGCGAGGGGCCGACGTTGCTGACGCAGCTCAGGGCGATGGTGGCCGCGTTCGTAATGTCGACGCCTGCCACAATCATGGCCGTGGCCGTGAAGAGCATCATGAGGATGGCCAGCACGAAGAAGGCGAACAGCGCCACGAGCTTCGACTGCGGGATGCTCTGCCCGTTGATGCGCACGGGCAGCACGGCGTTGGGGTGGAGAATCTGCCTGAAGTTGTTGTGCACCACCTGCAGCAGCATATTGCCGCGGATGCACTTGAAGCCGCCGCTGGTGCTGCCCGCGCAGGCACCGAGGAACATGACGACGCCGAGGATGACCCACGTGATGTGGGGCCAGAGCCCCACCTCGTCGTTGAACATACCGGTGGTGGTCATGAACGACACCACCTGGAACAGCGCGTTGCGGAAAGCCTGTTCGAGCGGGTAGTCCATGCGGGTGAGCAGCAGGTACATGATCCACAGCGTGGCTCCCGCGACGACGACGATGTAGAGCCTGAACTCTGAGTTCTTCAGCAGGGCCGTGATGCGCAGCTTGAAGATGCTCATATATAATAAGGTGAAGTTGATGCCCGAGAGAAACTGGAACGCGATGGCGATGTAGTCGACCGAGGCCAGGTCGTAGTGCAATAGCCCGTCGTTGTGGATGGAGAAGCCGCCCGTGGCCGTGGTGGTCATCGAGTAGTTCAGCGCGTCGAACCAGTCGAGGCCGACGGCCCAGAACGACACGCCGCAGCCGATGGTGAGCAGCAGGTAGATTGACCATATCCACTTGGCCGACGTGCTCAGGCGCGGGTGCATCTTTGCCTTGATGGGGCCGGTGGCCTCGGCGGCGAACACCTTGACGCTGCCGCCGACGAGCGAGGGCAGGATGGCGATGGTGAAGAAGACGATTCCCAGTCCGCCGATCCACTGCATCAGCGAGCGCCAGAAGAGAATGCCGTGGGGCAGCAGCTCGACGTCGTCGAGGATGGTGGCGCCGGTGGTGGTGAAGCCCGACATCGTCTCGAAGAAGGCGTCGGTGAGGTTGGTGATGCTGCCGTGGATGAGGAAGGGCACCATGCCGAAGACCGAGAAGATGACCCAGACGGCGGTGACGACGACGTAGGCGTCGCGGCGGCTCAGCGTGTTCGCCGCGCCGCGTCCGAGGAAGAGGAAGAGGAATCCGAATCCGAAGGTCAGCAGCATCGACAGCAGGAAGGCCAGCACGTCGTCCTCATGGTGGAGGAAGGCCACGGCGAGGCACCATCCCATGAACAGGGCTTCGACGAAGAGCAGCGAGCCGATAATCTTGCTTATGATGCGGAAGTTAACCATGATTCGTTGTTTCGTTGTTTCGTTGTTTCGATGTTTCGATATTTCGATGTTTCGATGCTTCGATGTTTCGATGTTTCGATGTTTCGATGCTTCGGCTTCAGAAGAGAGTCGTCTTCTTGAAGTATTTCTCGAGTTGCTTGAGCTTCTGCTCGTGGCAGAACACCATGACGGAGTCGCCGGCCTGGATCTGGCTGTTGCCGCTGACGAGCAGCCCCTGCCCCTTGCGCACCAGTCCGCCGATGGTGACGCCGGTGGGCAGCCCAAGGTCTTTCACCTGGTGCTTCGTCACCCGCGACCCTTCGGAGGCCACGAACTCGGCCACCTCGCTGTCGACGAGCATCAGCGAGCGCAGGTTGCGTACGTCGGCGTCGAGCATCTGCTGGTAGATGTAGCTGGCGGCGATGGTCATCTTGTTGATGATGGTGCCGATGTCGAGGCTCTCGGCCATCGAGACGTAGTCGAGGTTCTCGACCATGGCCACCGTCTTGCGCACGCCGAGCTTCTTCGCCGTCAGGCAGGCCAGGATGTTGGTCTCGGCGTTGCCGGTCAGTGCCACGAAGGCCTGCGTGGTGCTTATGCCCTCCTCATTGAGCAGCCCCAGGTCGCGGCCGTCGCCGTGGATGACCATGGCGTCGCTCTCGGCCAGCAGCTGGTTCAGCTTCTCGCAGCGGTCGGCGTCCTTCTCAATGATCTTGACGTTCATGTAGTCGGGGATGGCCAGCGCGGCGCGCACGGAGGTCTTGCCGCCGCCCATGATGATGACGTTCTTCACGTCGGCGTAGTGCTCCTTGCCCACGATCTTGCGGATGTAGGGTATGTACTCCTTCGTGGTCATGAAGTAGGTGAGGTCGTTGAGCTTCAGCGTGTCGAGGCCGCCGGGGATGATGGTCTCGCCGTCGCGCTTGACGGCCACCACGTGGTAGGGGTCCTCGGGGCCGCAGAGGTCCTTCAGCGGCTGGTTCAGGATTTCGCAGCCCTCGCGCAGCTTGATGCCTAAGAGGACGAGGGCGCCGCCGTGGACGTCCCATCGCTGTCGCACCCACGACATCTTCAGGCCGTTGGTGATGTCGGTAGCCGCCAGCACTTCGGGGTAGATCATCGAGTCGATGCCCATCTGCTGGAAGAACTTCTGGTTGTGCGGCGCGAGGTATTCGTAGTTGTCGATGCGTGCCACCGTCTTCTTCGCGCCGAGGGCGTGTGCGATGACGCAGGCCGTGATGTTGGTGGTCTCCTCGGTGGTGACGCCTACGAAGAGGTCGGCCTTGTCGGCCCCGGCCTCCTTCAGTGCCCCGATGCTGGTGGGCAGCGCGTTGTAGGTCATCACGTCGTACTCGGCGACACCCTCCAGGTGCTCCTCGTTGTCGTCGATGAGCACGCAGTTCTGGTGCTCGCCCGACAGCAGTTTCGACAGATGGGTGCCTACGGCTCCGGCTCCGGCAATGACTATCTTCATGCTATTGTTGTTTTTTTCGATGTTTCGATATTCCGATGTTTCGATATTTCGGGCTTCCGGTGTTACGGGCTTTCGATTCCGGCCTTGATACCTTCGGCATCAAGGTGGCAGAGATGGTGAAGCTCGGCCACGGAACCGTGCTCGACGAAACGGTCGGTGGGCAGGCCGAGGCGGACGACGCGCGCAGGGTAGCCGTGGTCGGAGAGCCACTCCGCGACGGCGGAGCCGAGACCGCCGTCGCGGACACCGTTCTCGACTGTGACGACACGGCTGAAACGGCGGCCCACCTCGTGGAGGATGGCCTCGTCGAGGGGCTTCAGGAAGCGCATGTCGTACATGGCGGCTCCCGTCTCCCGGGCTGCCTTCAGCGCTTCGTTGCCGATGGGACCTATGCTGAGCACGGCTGTGCCGTCGCCGTCGTGCAGGCGGCGGCCGGTGCCCACCTCGACGGCCTGCAAGGGGCAGCGCCAGTCGTGGAGCACGCCGCCACCACGGGGGTAGCGTATGACGAACGGCCCCATGCCGTCGAGCTGTGCGGTGAACATCAGGCGGCGCAGCTCGTGCTCGTCCATCGGCGAGGCGATGGTCAGGTTGGGCACGGGGCGCAGTGCCGCAAGGTCGAAGGCACCGTGGTGGGTGGAACCGTCCTCGCCGACGAGTCCGGCGCGGTCGAAGCAGAAGACGACGTGCAGCCCCAGCAGGGCCACGTCGTGTATGATGTTGTCGTAGGCCCTCTGTGCGAAGGCCGAGTAGATGTTGCAGAAGGGAATGAGTCCGTCCTTGGCCATGCCGCCCGAGAAGGTGACGGCGTGGCCCTCGGCAATGCCCACGTCGAAGGTTCGCTCCGGCATCTCGCGCATCATGATGTTCATCGAGCAGCCCGAGGGCATGGCCGGCGTCACGCCTACAATCTTCGGGTTCTGGCGGGCCAGCTCCAGCAGCGTATGTCCGAACACGTCCTGATACTTCTGCGGCTTGTCGGGGTCGTTGTCAACCAGCCGCTCGCCCGTGTCGGGGTTGAACCGCCCCGGGGCGTGCCAGGTGGTGACGTCCTTCTCGGCCGGCGGGTAGCCGTGGCCTTTCTGCGTGTGGATGTGCAGCAGCTTCGGGCCCTTCATGTCCTTGATCTCGCGCAGAACGCGCACCAGCTCCCTGACGTCGTGGCCGTCGGTGGGTCCGAAGTAGCGTATGTTCATGCCCTCGAAGATGTTCTGCTGCTGCGAGAGGGCGCTCTTGATGGCGTTCGACAGGCGGATGAGCCCCTTGCGCCGGTCGTCGTTCATCATGCCCCGGCCGTGCAGCCACTGTCCGGCCTTGAAGCGCAGCGTGTTGTACGTCTTGTTGGTGTTGAGCCCCAGCAGGTATTGCTTCATGCCGCCCACGGAGCGGTCGATCGACATATTGTTGTCGTTGAGGATGATGAGCAGGTCGTTTGGCGACGACGAGACGTTGTTAAGCCCCTCGAAGGCCAGCCCGCCCGACATGGCACCGTCGCCGATGACGGCCACCACCTTGCGGTCTTGCTGGGAAAGCTTTGCGGCTACGGCCATGCCGAGCGCTGCTGAGATGCTGTTCGAGGCGTGGCCGCAGGCGAACGTGTCGTACTCGCTCTCCTCGGGCGAGGGGAAGGGCCGCAGGCCGCCCAGCTTGCGGTTGGTGGCGAACAGATCGCGGCGGCCGGTCAGTATCTTGTGGCCGTAGGCCTGATGGCCCACGTCCCAGACGATGCGGTCGTTGGGCGTGTCGTAGACGTAGTGCAGGGCAACGGTCAGTTCCGTGACGCCGAGGCTCGAGGCCAGGTGTCCGGGGTTCACCGACAGTTCGCGGACGATGTCCTGCCGCAGCTCGTCGCAGACCTTCGGCAAGTCGTCAACGGTCAGGCGGCGCAGGTCTGCCGGATAGTCGATGCTTCTAAGCAGCCCTAATGTTTCTTTTTCCATGCGGCTGCAAAGTTACAACATTTTTCCGAGACAGCGCATCTTTTGCCAAGAATTTTCGCTCCTCGGAGCCGCTCACCGCGCTTGCATCTGAGGCGAAATTAAGCCACAAAGTGACTCTGAGCAGGCAAAAGAACAAGAAAAGAGCGTCTATAGGCACTGATTTCCAACTTTTCGGGGCAATTTTAGCACATTTTTATCCCGACTGACTCTGAATCTCAAAAATTTTGTCTAATTTTGCAGCCCAGATTATGTTTCGCATCAAGAAATTAGACATCTTTGTGGCCAAGCAGTTCCTGCAACTGTTTGTGGGTGCATTCTTCATCTGCCTGTTCGTGCTGATGATGCAATTTCTTTGGCGATACGTCAACGAGCTTATCGGCAAAGGTCTCTCGCTGGAAATCATGGGCCAGTTCTTCTGGTACATGGGTCTGATGCTGATGCCGCAGGCATTCCCGCTGGCCATCCTGCTCTCGTCGCTGATCGTGTTCGGCAACCTGGGCGAGAGCAGCGAGCTGACGGCCATCAAGGCTGCGGGCATCTCGCTGCTCCAGGCGTCGCGGTCGCTGATTGCGATTGTCGTCATGATAGCCGGCATCTCGTTCTACTTCCAGAACGTGGTGGGGCCCGCCGCCAACAAGTCGTTCTACCAGCTGCTGCTCTCAGTCAAGCAGAAGAGCCCTGAACTGGAAATTCCAGAGGGCGTCTTCTACGACGGCATACCCAACGCCAACCTCTATGTGCAGAGGAAGGACCTGCAGACGGGTATGCTCTACGGCATCATGATCTACCGCCGCACCGACAGCTACGAGGACCAGGCCATCGTTCTGGCCGACTCGGGCATGATGCAGACGACGGCAGAGAAGAAGCACCTGCTGCTGACGCTCCATAACGGCGAGTGGTTCGAGAATATGCAGTCGCAGGAGCTGGGCGGCACGGCACAGGTGCCTTATCGCCGTGAGACGTTCTCACGAAAGACCATCGTGCTCGACTTCGACAGCGACTTCAACCTGGCCGACGAGTCGGGCATTGCCGCCGACGCCCGGTCGAAGAGTCTGGAGCAGGTGCTCGAAGACTTGGACTCGATTATCGTCTTCAACGACTCCGTTGGCCGTATGTTCGAGCGCGAAGCCCGCCGCAGGACCTTCAACCTGCCTGTTCTCGACAAGAAGGACTCGCTGAAAGCCTACACGCAGGCGGCCTCCGGGAAGGTCACGTTCGACTCGCTCTACAAGCGGCTGACCGACGACGACAGGCGCAACGTCCTGCGGCGGGCTTCCGAAAAGGCACAGTCGGAGTCGTTCGACATGGACATGAAGAAGGACTACTCGTTCGACCTCAACCGCCGCGAGCGTCAGCACGAGATGGAGGCCATCAACCGCTTCACGGTGGCCCTATCGTGCATCATCTTCTTCTTCATCGGAGCACCATTGGGAGCCATCATCCGCAAGGGCGGACTCGGCGTGCCGGTCATCATCTCCGTGCTGGTGTTCATCATCTTCTACATCTTCGACGCCTCGGGCTACCGCATGGCGCGCGCCGACGAATGGACAGTGTGGTTCGGCAAGCTGATCTCGACAATGGTGCTGGCTCCGCTGGCCGTATTCTTCACCTACAAGGCCAACAACGACTCCGTCGTCTTCAACATCGACATCTACAAGGAGCTGTTCAGACGATTCCTGGGCCTGCGCATCAAGCGTAACATCACCCGCAAGGAGGTCATCATTGAAGACCCGAAGTATGCCGACGATGCCCAGAAGCTGGAAGAACTCAACGACGAGATTGCCCGATACCAGGAAGAGCACAATCTGCTGCGCCTGCCGAACCCCGTCAACACGTTCTTCAGGGTGAGCAACGACCACGAGATAGAACGGATAGACG
The DNA here is from genome assembly GCA_905235325.1 of uncultured Prevotella sp. Classification (GTDB taxonomy): domain Bacteria; phylum Bacteroidota; class Bacteroidia; order Bacteroidales; family Bacteroidaceae; genus Prevotella. Next base: position 26,679 of record CAJOLE010000010.1, read on the forward strand.
AAGAGCTGGAGGAGGTCATCGAGGACCTGGGCTACACGAGAGACCGCCACATACTGACCCAGCTGAACCACTACCCCATCGTCGCGACCCGCGCGCACACGCAGCTGTTCAGCCGGAAGTGGATGAACATCGTGACGGGGCTTATACTGCCTGTGGGGCTATTCGTCTACTTGCGTATGTGGAGATTCCGCATACGGCTCTACAGAGACTTGAACACCATCAAGCATGTGAGCCACAAGATTGTCCCCCGCGCGCTCGAACTGGCAAAACCGGCACCGGCTACAGAGACGCCGGCTCCCGAGACAACGGTGCCGACGCCCCCCGACCCTTCCCAATATATATAAATAAGGTATAATATGAACAACTTTCAACTAAACACGATTGAAGAAGCCATCGGCGACTTCCGCGAAGGCAAGTTCGTCATCGTGGTCGACGACGAAGACCGCGAGAACGAGGGCGACCTGATTTGCGCGGCCGAGATGATAACGCCCGAGATGGTGAACTTCATGCTGAAATATGCCCGAGGCGTGCTCTGTGCGCCTATCACCATCAGCCGCAGCGAGGAACTCGACCTGCCGCGACAGGTGGCCGACAATACCTCTGTGCTGGGGACACCCTTCACCGTAACCGTCGACAAGCTTGAGGGTTGCACCACGGGCGTTTCGGCCAGCGACCGCGCCGCCACCATACGTGCACTGGCCGACCCGGCCTCTACGCCGCAGACCTTCGGGCGGCCCGGCCACATCAACCCCCTCTATGCTCAGGACAACGGCGTGCTGCGCCGCTCGGGCCACACGGAGGCCGCCGTCGACCTGTGCAAGCTCTCCGGACTGTTCCCCGCCGGGGCGCTGATGGAGATTATGAACGACGACGGCACAATGGCCCGTATGCCCGAGCTCCAGACCTTTGCACGTGAGCACGGCCTGAAGATCATCACCATCAAAGACCTTATTGCCTACCGACTGCGCAAGGAGTCGCTCATCGAAGTGGGCAACCGCGTGGATATGCCTACCCGCTACGGACACTTCCAGCTGATACCCTTCCGCCAGAAGTCGAACGGACTGGAGCACATGGCACTTATCAAGGGAAAGTGGACTGAAGACGAGCCGGTGCTGGTGCGCGTACACTCCAGCTGCGCTACGGGCGACATCCTCGGCTCGCTGCGCTGCGACTGCGGCGAACAGCTCCACAAATCGCTTGAAAGAATAGAGCGCGAAGGAAAGGGCGTGGTCATCTACATTCAGCAGGAAGGCCGCGGCATCGGACTGATGAACAAGATTGCGGCCTACAAACTGCAGGAAGAGGGACTCGACACCGTCGAGGCCAACGTCCACTTAGGATTCAAGCCCGACGAGCGCGACTACGGCTGCGGGGCCCAGATGCTGCGCTACCTCGGTGTCCACAAGATGCGCCTGATGACCAACAATCCCACGAAGCGTGTGGGACTGGAGGCTTACGGACTGGAAATCGTCGAGAACATCGCCATTGAGGTGACGCCCAATCAGTATGACTACCGCTACCTCAAGACCAAACAGGAGCGCATGGGGCACACGCTGCATCTGAAATAATAGTCAGAATGTCGGTTTTTCAGTTTGAATCGTGAAAAAGTGAAGGTTTTCTTTGCTTGTAACAAAGAATTTGCGTAATTTTGCACGGAACTTTATACAATAGATAAAATGGCACAACTATCCAACCGCCTGCAAAGGCTTGCACCATCGGCTACACTCGCCATGTCGCAGAAAAGCTCTGAGATGAAGGCTCAGGGCATTGACGTCATCAATATGAGCGTCGGAGAACCCGATTTCAACACGCCTGACCAGATAAAACAGGCCGCCAAACAGGCTGTCGACGACAACTACTCACGCTACTCGCCCGTGCCGGGCTATCCCGAACTGCGCAAGGCCATTGTCAACAAGCTGAAGAACGAGAACCAGCTCGACTATACGACCAACGAAATCCTGGTCTCAAACGGTGCCAAGCAGAGCGTCTGCAACACCATCATGGCGCTGGTGAACGAAGGCGAAGAGGTCATCATCCCCGCACCCTACTGGGTCAGCTATCCGCAGATGGTGAAGCTGGCCGGCGGCAACCCCGTCATCGTAGAAGCCGGCTTCGAGCAGAACTTCAAGATGACCGCAGAGCAGTTAGAAGCGGCTATCACGCCCAAGACGCGAATGCTCATCCTCTGCTCGCCCAGCAACCCCACGGGGTCGGTCTACAGCAAGGAGGAACTACGGGCATTGTCGGAAGTCATACTGCGCCACGACGACCTGTTCGTGCTGGCCGACGAAATCTATGAACACATCAACTACGTGGGACATCATGAGTCCATCGCCCAGTTCCCCGGCATGAAGGAGCGCGCCATCATCGTCAACGGCGTGTCGAAAGCCTACGCGATGACGGGCTGGCGCATAGGATACATCGCTGCCCCGGAGTGGATTGTCAAGGGCTGCAACAAGCTTCAGGGCCAGTACACCAGCGGCCCGTGCTCTGTCAGCCAGAAGGCGGCCGAGTATGCCTATATCAGCGATCAGCAGTGCGTAGAGGATATGCGTCGGGCCTTTGAGCGCCGCCGCGACCTCATCGTGAAGCTGGCCAAGGACATTCCCGGACTGGAGGTCAACGTGCCCGAAGGTGCTTTCTATCTGTTCCCCAAGTGCAGCAGCTTCTATGGCAAGACAACCCCCTCGGGTGCGCCCATCAGTAACAGTACCGACCTGGCCATGTATATGCTTGAAGAAGGCCATGTAGCCACCGTCGGCGGCGATGCCTTCGGCGACCCTGCCTGCTTCCGCATGAGCTACGCAACAAGCGACGAAAACATCACCGAAGCCATGCGCCGAATCAAAGAAGTACTGGGAAAACTCCGTTAGATTTACTTTTTGTGAGTTAAAAGTTCTTAATTCAGATTGAAATACGCCTAAATTTAGTATCTTTGCGGGGTAATTTTCCAAAACTGACATTTTACAAATTCAATTTATTTAATAACTAAAAATTAAAATCAAATTATGGCAACATCAACAAAGGCTGCAGCCCCAGCCAAGAAAAATCAGGGCTTCGGAGGTATTAAGGCCGCATGGATTATTCTTGTAATCTGCTGTATCATCGCCTACTGTTTCTATTTCTTTGTTCTCGGTAATCCCGACAACTTCGTAGGTGGCGACCGTAACGGCCATCCTGCAAACCTCATGGGTACTGTGTATAAGGGAGGTTTCGTCGTAGGTGTGATCCTGACCCTCTTGCTCACCGTTATCGTTCTCGGTGTCGAGCGTTACTTCGCTATCAAGTCGGCTTCCGGTAAGATTAACCTGGCCAAGTTCACTTCGCAGGTGAAGGAACTCATCAAGGCTCAGAAGTTTGACGACGCAAAGGCTCTCTGCAACAAGATGCAGGGTTCGGTCGCTAACGTGGTGATGTCATCCATCAGCATGTACGAGACCGTCGAGAAGGACGAGACCTTGAAGAAGTCGCAGAAGATTTCGAAGATTCAGCAGGCTCACGAAGAAGCTACGCAGCTTGAGATGCCGACCCTGACCATGAACCTCCCGATGATTGCTACCATCGTTTCGCTCGGTACCCTGACCGCTCTGTTCGGTACGGTGCTCGGTATGATCGGTTCATTCCAGGCTCTGTCTGCCGGTGGTGGTGCTGACTCTATGGCTCTGTCTGCAGGTATTTCTGAGGCCCTTGTGAACACGGCTTCGGGTATCTTGACGTCTTGGGTTGCTACCGTCGTATATAACTTCTTCTCAAACAAGATCGACAAGCTGACATACGCTCTCGATGAGGTTGGTTACACTATCGCCGCTACATACGATTCTAATCACCACGAGGCATAAGCTGTTTTACCTTTTAATTCCTTAAACGATTATGGGTAAAATAAAAATTCAGAAAAAAGACATCTGGATCGACATGACGCCTATGTCGGACGTGATGACCCTGTTGCTCTGCTTCTTCATGTTGACATCAACATTCCTGACGCCAGAGCCTATCAAGGTCAACACGCCGAGCTCCGTGTCCGAGGTCAAGGTGCCCGAGAACGATGTGCTCAACATCCTGGTTTCGCCAGAGGGCAACATCTACGTGGGCTCCGAGAACAAGAACACGATGCAGGAAATGATGGAGACCGTGACTGGCAAGTTCGGCATCTCGCTGAACGGCGCACAGCTCAAGCATTTCCGCGAGGATGCCATGATCGGTGCCCCTATGAACGTTTTCACAGACTACTATAGTCTGGAGACGGACAAGATGGGTGAGGAGATCCAGAAGCTGAGCATCCCCCTCGACAGCATCGACGGCGGGAAGAGTGAGTTCCAAGAGTGGGTCACGGCTGCCCGTGAGTCCAACGCAGATATCCGCATAGCAATCAAGGCCGATGCCAAGACGCCCTATGCCGTCATCAAGAAGATGATGTCGGAGCTGCAGGACATGAACGAGAACCGTTACCAGCTGATTACTAACCTTGACACTAAAAAACAGGGGGAGATCTAAGCTATGGCAAAAAAGAATGCGAGTAAGCAGAAAAAGATGGATACCCGCGTGAACTTCACGCCGATGGTTGACATGATGATGCTTCTGATAACGTTCTTCATGCTCTGTACGACGCTGAGCAAGCCGCAGGCTATGCAGCTGACGATGCCGAGTAATGACGAAAATATGACCAAGGAAGACAAGTCGGTGACGAAGGCTTCGTACACCATCACGCTCTACCTTGGTGGCGAAGATAAACTGTACTATGTCGAGGGACTTCCCGAGTACGAGAACGCTGACTGCCTGAAGGAGACGACCTGGGGCAAGGACGGCATCCGCAAACTGCTCATCGAGCACGTTACTGAGGATGGCTTCAGCCCTGTGGCACGTGTGATGATGGCCAAGAAGAAGCTCGACGAAAAGAAGGCCCAGCTGGGCGACAAGATGTCCAAGGAAGACTACGACAAACAGCTGTCAGATATCCGAAATGGTAAGTCGGAGGAGTTCGTGGCAGAGTTTGGCGACCAGGGTATGCAGACCCTGACGGTCATCATCAAGCCTATGGACTGTTCAACGTACGACAACATGGTACAGGCTCTTGACGAGATGTTGGTTTGCAGTATTGGTAAGTATGTCATTGACAAGGTGAACGAAGACGATGAGAAACTTCTCGCGTTGAAGGGCATCAAATTTACTAATGACTAATTAAAAGAAAGGAAAGACCATGGGAAAAATTGATCTTATTGACAACAACTGGACCGACCTCGTATTTGAAGGAAAGAACAAGGACTACGGCGCATACGTTCTCCGCAAGGAAACCGGAAAGCGCAACGTCAAGGCTCTCATTTGGGTGTTGATAGGCATTGCTATCATCTTCGCTCTCGCTTACGCCAATCTGGCCATTCAGAATGCCATGAAGTCGAACGCTACGATTGATACCGACGTCGAGCTGTCGAAGCTGGCACAGAAGAAGGAAGCCAAGGTGGAGCGTAAGGAACCCATCAAGGTGGAAGTCGAGCAGAAAGTCGTCGAGAAGGTGAAGTCGTCAGTGAAGTTCACCGCTCCTGAAATCAAGAAGGACGACGAAGTGAAGCCCGAGGACGAAATCAAGTCACAGGACGACCTCTCGAAGACCAACACCGCCATCGGTACCTTCGACGTGAAGGGTAACGACGAGGCCGAAGGTGAGGTGCTGAAGGCTAAGGAAGTCGTGGTCGACGAGAAGCCGAAGGAGGAGGAGACCAAGGTGTTCGACGTCGTCGAGCAGATGCCTTCGTTCCCCGGTGGCGACGCCGAGCTGATGAAGTACCTCAACACGCACATCAAGTACCCCGCAGTTGCCGAGGAGAACGGTATTCAGGGTCGTGTGGTTGCCACTTTCGTGGTTGAGCGCGACGGCTCTATTAGCGATGTCAAGGTCATCAAGTCTGTTGACCCGTCACTCGACAAGGAGGCCATCCGCGTGCTGAAATCCATGCCTAAGTGGATTCCCGGTAAGCAGAACGGTTCGGCCGTGCGTGTGAAGTACACCGTGCCTGTAACCTTCAGATTGCAGTAAATGAAAATGACAACATTCAACCGTTTTGTTGGATTAACTCTAATTTTAGGCTTGTTCCTCGCATGTGGGAACAAGCCTAAATCACTGCCTTACGACTACGAGGCAGCGGCAGAATCTTTTGCTTCCGACGAGAGTTTCTACCCCATCTTAGACGAGGAGCTCGAAGTCTATCAGGCCCTCCACGCCCAAGGCGAGCTGAAAGCCGTCTACACCGACCAGGAAGACGCCATACGCCAGCTGATGGAGAACAAGGTGTGGCTGGCCTTTGGCACGCGCCAGCTCTCGCCGAAGGAGATGGAGAGTCTGAAGGCGCGCTCGTTCCTGCCACGCGTCATTCCCATTGCCTACGATGGTCTGGCCATCATCGTCAACAATGCCAATCCCGACACGTGCATCTCAGTCAAGGATTTCCGCCGTATTCTCTGCGGCGAGGTCACCAACTGGAAAGAAATCTACCCCAACTCCAAGTTGGGCGCTATTGACGTGGTCTTCGACAACCCCAAGTCGAGCACCGTGACCTACTGCGTCGACTCCATTCTCGGCGGCAAGCCCATTCAGGGTTCTGACAACATCGGTGCCGTCAAGAAGAGCGTTGAGGTCATCGACTGGGTGGAGCGTCACGAGAATGCCATCGGAATCATCGGTTCCAACTGGCTCAACGACAAGCGCGACACGACCAACGTCACCTTTAAGAAGAACATAACCGTCATGAAGGTCAGCAGGCTGGACTCCGCCACGGCGTACAACAGCTACAAGCCCTATCAGTACTACCTATACAACGGCAACTACCCGCTCATCCGCACCATCTACGCCCTGCTCAACGAGCCGCGTTCCGGTGTGCCATCCGGTTTTGCCCACTTCTGTCGTCTGCCCAAGGGCCAGATGATTATCTTCCGCTCAGGACTGCTCCCCATACAGGCCGGCATGGAGGTTCGTAACGTTAATGTCACCACAGAATAAACCTTTTAGCCGGAACAACGTCATAACGATATAACATCATAACGAGAGAGATAACGTAAACAATATGTCTAACCCTTTAAAAAGAAGAAAGTATGAAGACGATTAAATATTTAGTAATGGGTGTCGTGCTGACAGGTTTCAGCACCACCGTCATGGCTCAGGACGGCACAAAGGCTGGTCAAGAAGATTATTAGTAGCAAACCCGCCGACCTGGCAGACCAGATGAAGGCCTTCGAGAAGAAGAACAAGAAGAACGCCGAGAACCTCACGGAGTTCGGACGCGCCTTCTACGAGGTCAAGGACACTGCCAACGCCGGCAAGTACGCCGAACTGGCCCTGAAGGCTAACAAGAGCTACGCTCCTGCCTACATCCTCAAGGGCGACCTCCGCGCACTCGCCGAGGACGGCGGTGGCGCTGCCTCACTCTATGACCAGGCCATCTACTTCGACCCGAAGAACCCTGAGGGCTATCGCAAGTATGCTTCTGTCTACCGTAAGATCGACCCGCGTGGCGCCATCGCCAAGCTCAACGACCTCCAGCAGCAGCTGCCCGACTATCCCGTTGACGCCATCATCGGCCACATCAACTACATCTCCAACAACTTCGACGAGGCCATCGCCGCCTACGACAAGGTGCCCCAGGCCAAGCTCGAGAAGATGGACATCATCGAGAGCGCTTTCTCGGCCTACCTCACACAGAAGTATGACAAGGGTATCGAGATGGCTGAGTTCGGACTGCAGAAGGAGCCGCGCAACTCGACGCTGAACCGTCTGGCCATGTTCTGCAACACCGAGAAGGGCAACTACGACAAGGCCATCGACTTCGCTGACCGCCTGTTCAACAAGTCTGACTCCGCCAACATCTCCTACATGGACTATGTCTACTACGGCAACGCCCTCAACGGTCTGAAGCGCCACGACGAGGCCATTGCCATGTTCGAGAAGGCCCTCGACCAGGAGTTCGACAACAAGGACAAGCGCGCCGGTGTCATCCAGACCCTCGCCAACGCCTACAAGGGCATGGAGGACTATCCCAACGCCATCAAGTACTACGAGCAGTATCTCACTGAGGTCTCGAAGGCCAGCGCCTCCGACTATCACAGCCTCGCACAGCTCCACGTCAAGAACTCCGACAAGCTCGACGGCGATGCCAAGACAGAAGCCCTGAAGAAGGCCGACGGCATCTACGAGAATATGCAGAGCAAGTATGCCGACATCGACGACTTCATCGCCTTCCAGCGCGCACACGTCAACCTGTTCATGGATCCCGACTTCAAGCAGGGGCTTGCCAATCCTCACTATGCCAAGCTCGTTGAGGTTCTCTCGGCCAAGGAGGAGAAGGACGCTACCGACAAGAAGCGCATCATCGAGGGTTGCGGCTACTTCATCAACTACTATGTACACATCACCCCCGACAACGCCAAGGCTAAGGAGTACGCCGCCATCCTGCAGAGCGTAGATCCCGACAACGAGACGGCCAAGGTCGTCATGCAGCTGAAATAAGCCGGCAGACAAACGCCAAAAAGAGAGGGGCTTCCGTGCAGGAAGCCCCTCTTGGTCTATAAAGCTTAATCAGACGATTTAAGCCGGAAGAGAGATTGCCTCTGACGGGCAGACAGAAGCGCAAGTACCGCACTCTGTGCAAGCGTCAGCGTCAATAACATACTTCTCACCCTCAGAGATAGCCTCTACAGGGCATTCACCTATACAGGTGCCACATGCGATGCAATCATCACCAATTACGTAAGCCATAATACTTTAAAATGTTAGTGAATTAATTAATACTCAAAATTAGTGATGCAAAGGTAAGTAATATTTTCGAATTATACCCTACTTTTGGTATCTTTTTTTGCAATTTATACAGTGTCGAAATTGCTGCAAATATAATATTCCGTCTCTTTCTGCGTTATTAAAGAAGGTAAAGACAGAAACAGTGAATAAGATGACGATGGCTTCAGCATATCATAAAGCGAGCAACTGGCGGACGGTACTCCCTCAGCGCACAGGGCTTTCTGTCCTCCTGTCTTTTTGCCTCTTAGCCTTTCTGCCCTTGCAGACTGCTGCTCAGGAGCGCAAGCCTCAAAACAAGCCCTACATCGACCTGCGCCCCCTGCACTTCGGTATCAGCGTAGGCTTCCACATGCAGGATATAGAGCTGCAGAATGTAGGCCCTCAGATTATCACACTCGACAACGGCACACAGACCACCGAAACCATACTCTGCGATCAGGACAACTGGAACCCAGGCTTCAGCGTCGGCGTGCTCGCCGACCAGCGACTGTCGAAGCACTTTAACCTCCGACTCACGCCAACCATGCACTTCGGAGCCAAGCACCTCACCTTTCGCAACATCTCGCATACCGACAACGAGGGCCACGTCATCACGGCCACCCAGGACATGAAGAATACCTACATTGCCGTACCCATCGACGTCAAGTTCTCGGCCGAGCGTTTCAACAACTACAGGCCATACCTCATTGCCGGCATCAGTCCGATGCTCAACCTCACCAGCAAGTCGCAGGACTACATACAGCTGAAGCGTTACGACACGATGGTGGAAATCGGCGTCGGCTGCGACTTCTACCTGCCTTTCTTCAAGCTCATACCCGAGCTGAAGTTCTGTTACAGCCTGACCAACGCCCTCGACAGCGGCCACTCCGACGAGCTGACAGACGCCAACGCCCGACTATACACCAACTCCGTCACCTCAGGTCACACCAAGATGATTACCCTCAGCTTCTACTTTGAGTAACTTCGCTGCTCAGAGCCGACCCGCCGCGCGAAGAAACCCCGGCCGCCCACTGTGGTTAGAAGCTGGTCAAGTGGACTCAACTATGGGCCCCTGCCGGCAGTAGAATACAGAGTTGTCAATCGTACCTTTTATCCTACACTTCCTACACTCCCTACACCTGCCCGAAAATTTTAGGTGTAGGAAGTGTAGGAAGTGTAGGATAAAAAGTGCGAAAGACAATACAATAGTAAAAAGCACGGTGAAATGGGCAGAAAACGGTGGGCAGACCA
>CAJOLE010000011.1 GCA_905235325.1 uncultured Prevotella sp.
GGTTTTATCCTACACTTCCTACACTTCCTACACCTAAAAATTTCGGGCAGGTGTAGGGAGTGTAGGAAGTGTAGGATGTCTCCTGTTATTCGTAACTATATCGTTCAGTATGTTTAGCCTCATTAACCGGCAGACTCATAACAGGCATATCAAGACAACCAATGCCTGAAGTTCGGGGTAAAGCAGGTGCAAACGGGAGGGCGGAACGACACTTCACCGTAACTATCTGTATACGGATTCTGAATGTTATCCGTAAAAACTGGTTGATTTATCCGTAAAAGGTGTAAGCGGAGTATGAGAAATTTGACGTACCTTTGCAAGCACAGACAACAACGAAAATGAACATTACCATCGACGGCGTGACGCAGAGCATGACCCTTGCTTAGACCGATACCTTACCGGGCACGTTTCGTCACTCCTCGCCGGTCTCGCCTTTCTTCATTTCCGAAATGATGTAGTAGGCACCACGCTGGGCAACTGACGAGAGACGGGCGGCGGAGTCGGCTGGCGTGACCGCCACCATGCCGTCCTCCTCGCGGCCGCGCTTCACCTCGACGGGGGTGAAGAGCCAGCGGTCGCCCTGACGTTCGGCAGCGAAGATGTACGTCTTGCCGTCGGCTTCGGTGACAGCTTCTTCGCTCACGGCCGGTTGACGGATGCTGTCGGTGGCTATCAGTCCCTCGACATACATGCCGGCTATCAGGCCCTGGCCGTTGTCGGCATCGATGCCCACACGCACGTGGACGGCCTGGACATCGTCTGAGAAGGTGTTGGCTACGGAGCTTACACTACCGGAAAACTCCCGGCTGTCGCCGGCCGTGAGTCTTACCAGCTGCCCCGTCTGCACCTTGCCGATGTCGCGCTGGAACACCAGCAGGTCGGCGTAGACGTGGTCGGTGTTGACAATCCTCATCATGGGCGTGTCGGGGGCCGTGTACTGGCCCGTCTGCACGGTGATGTGCTCCACGGTGCCTGCTATCGGGCTGTGCAGGGCAATCCTGCCGACGGCCTTTGCCGCACCGCTGACACCCATCTGCTGCAACTGCGCCGCCAGCATGTCAGCCTCGCGGCAGGCACTCTGCCAGTCGGTCTGCGCACGGTCGTAGTCCTTGCCTGCGCCCACCTGTTCGGCCATCATCTGCCGTTGGCGCTCGTACTCCTTGGCCAGATAGTCGCGGCGGCTCACGGCAGTGGCATAGCGCGACTGCATCTCCGTCAGCTCGGCACTCGACAGCCAGGCCACCACCTGCCCCTTGCCGACGCGCCCGCCCTCTTCGACGAGGATGCGCTCGATGTTGGCTCCCACCTTTGTCGTAATGGTGGCCATGCTCTGCGGGCTGACGGCCAGCCGTCCACTCGCCTTGACGGCTGCACTGAAGCAGTATTCGCGCAGCGGGGCTGTGGTGATCTGGAGTCTTTCCACCTGCTCATTGCTCAGTGTCACCGTGTCGTGGACTGCCGTTTCCTCTTCCTGCTGGCGGCCATTGCCTCCGCAGGCAGCCAGCATTGCGCCGGCCATGACATATAATAAAAGCTTTTTCATCTTCAATCTGCGATTTCTATGTTTATTGCTTTGGGTTCTCGTTCCCGTCTATGTATTTTATTTCAATGTCCTTAGTTACGAACTGCCCGTAGGCATCCCAGTATTCAAGTTCGGTCTTGACGGCATCGCTCATGGTCTGAATGAACCCGATGTAGTCGGTAGCCCCCAGACGGTAGGCCGCCTCGGCCCCCTGCTGCTGTTCGCGTGCCGTGGGGAGCGCGGTCTCTTCGAAGTATTGCAGCTTGCGCAGCCATTTCTGCCGTTCGGCCAGCAGGCTGTTCCACGCCGCTTCCGTGCGCTGCCGCATCGTGTCGTAGTTGGCCTGCGCTAGATCCCTGTCGATGCGGGCGGCTTTTGTGCGGGCATTGAGGGGGCTTCTGAACAGTTGGACGCTCATTCCAACGCCCCACGCCCAGTAGCCCGTCTTGCTGCCCAGCATCTGCGTGCCCCCCTCGACGAAGAACGACGGCAGTCCGTCGGCTTTCTGCCTGCTGACGTCGGCATCAGTGAGTTTCAGCTGCTCGGCCAGGTAGTGCATCTGGGGAGTCGTGTCGAGGCTGTCGGTGGGGCTGCCTTGATATGGCAGCATACGGGACATCTGACAGGTGCGGACAGAGTGTAGGCCGTTGTCGGTCATGCCGGGCATCGGCTCATAGTCACCGCCCAGCCAGGCAGAGAGCTGCATCGCGGCGATGCGGTAGTCGTCCTCGGCCTCGCGCCGCTCCTCGGCGGCCTCGAGGGCTTTCTTCCGTGCGGTGAGGTATTCCAGATGCGACGTCTCGCGGGCAACGTATCTCACCTTGGCGGCATGTTCAAACCGCTGGTATATGGAGTCGATACGTGCATAGACCGCCATGCGCTGACGCGCTGTCCAGGCATTGCCGTAGGCCAGGCTGACCTGCTTGCGGAGTTGCATGGCCGACAGTTCGGCAGCTGCCTCGGCAGTGGCGACGGCCTGCTTCTGATAGCGCGTGCGGCTCCGGTTGCCGAGCAGGTTGAGGTTCTGCCGCACCTGCAACAGGGTATAGACAGCGTCATTGCCGTGGCCTATCTCCTCGCCGCCGACCGACAGTTCCGTCTCGCCGATGTCGGCCGTGCCCTTGACCAGTGCTTTCTGGCGGCTCACCTCCAGCCGTGCCGCCCGCATGGCGGGATGGTTTTCCTCGGCCAGTCGCAGGGCTTCGTCAAGGCTGACCTGCTGCTGGGCATCGGCGTGATGGAATGGTGAAAAGGCGAAAAGGAGAAAAAGTGAAAGCAAGCGTCCCTTCGGGCCGAGCGTCCGTTTCCGTTCTTCCTGAGCATACACGACAGGTAAGACAAGCAGTGTCAGCAGCGTGGCCGTGAAGAGTCCGCCAATGACGACGGTGGCCAACGGCCGCTGCACCTCGGCTCCTGCTGAGGTGGAGACAGCCATGGGCAGGAAGCCGAACATGGCGGCCGTGGCGGTGAGCAGGATGGGGCGCAGGCGCTCGCGTGTGGCCGTCAGTATGCGGCGGTACACATTGCTCACCCCCTCTTCGCTCAGCGAGTTGAACCGGTTGATGAGTACCAGCCCGTTGAGCACGGCCACGCCAAAGAGCACGATGAATCCCACACTGGCAGATATGGAGAACGGCATACCGCGAAGCAGCAGGGCGAAGACTCCCCCGATGGTGGCCAGCGGCACGGCGATGCAGATCATGAGACTCTGGCGGATGCTCCCGAGTGCCAGGTAGAGCAGGATGAAGATGAGCAGCAGGGCGATGGGCAGTACAATCGCCATGCGGCTTTTGGCCTCCTGCAGGTCCTGGAACTCGCCGCCGTATTCCAGGCGGTAGCCTGGCGGAAGGATGAGCTGGCGTTCGAGCTGCTGCCGGATGTCGGCCACGAGCGACTGCACGTCTCTGCCCCTGACGTTGACACCCACGTAGATGCGGCGCGAAGTCTGGTCGCGCGAGATCTGCATGGGGCCCGGTTCGTAGTCAATCGTTGCCACCTCGCTCAGCGGAACCTGTGTGCCGCCGGGCGTGTCGATGTAGAGCCGGCGCAGGTCGTCGATGCCCGTGCGGTAGCGGTCGCTGAGACGCACGACGAGGTCGAAGCGCTTCTCGCCCTCGAACACCACGCCGGCCTTGCTCCCGGCAAAGGCCGCACTCACATACTGGTTCAGCTTACTGACGTCAAGCCCGTAGCGGGCCATCCTCCGGCGGTCGTACCTCACCGTGATCTGTGGCAGTCCGGCGGTGCGCTCCAAGGATACATCGCCCGCTCCGGGGATGTGGCTGATGATGTCGGCCATCTGCTCCCCCAGTTCGTTGAGCTTGTCGAGGTCGTCGCCATAGAGCTTCACGGCCACGTCCTCGCGAATGCCGGTGAGCAGCTCGTTGAAGCGCAGTGCCACCGGCTGCGAGAAGGCGAAGTTCAGTCCGGGCAGTGTCTCCAGCTGTTCCTTCATCTTCCCGATGAGTTCCTCCTTGCTGTCGGCCGAAGTCCACTTGCTGCGGTCTTTCTCCAGGATAATGAAGCTGTCGGTATAGTCGAACCCCATCGGGTCGGTGGGAATGTCGGCCACGCCGATGCGGGCGCAGACGGTCTTGACTTCCGGGAAATGGCTCAGCAGCAGCCGCTCCACCTCCTTCTCGCGCTCGATGGTTTCCGACAGCGAGCTGCCCGGGCGCAGGAATGTCTGCATGGCGATGTCGCCCTCATCCAGTTCGGGGATGAACTCCCCGCCCATCCTCGCAAAGACCGTCGCCGTGACGACGAGCAGCAGCAGACTCACGACGGCCACCAGTCTGCTCTTCCTCAGAGCCAACGTCAGCACAGGGTGATAGATGTCCACAAGTCGCTGCATGACCCGCTGGCTGACTCGCTTCAGCTGCTGTTCGAGCCGCCCCAGGCGACTGTCGTCGGCAAGTGGCCGCATCAGCAACGACGATGCCACGGGGACGTAGGTGAGACAGAGGATGATGGCACCGAGCACGGCGTATGAGAAGGTGTAGGCCATCGGACTGAACATCTTGCTGCTGACACCCGTGAGGAAGAGGATGGGCATGAACACGATCAGGATGATCAGCTGCCCGAAGAAGGCGGAGTGCATCATGGTGGAGGCCGACCGGCGGCTGATGTCGTCCATGTCGGAGCGGGTGAGCACCTGCTGCTGACTGCCGAGGCGGCTCTCCATCTCGTGGACCACTCCCTCGACAATGATGACCGCACCGTCGACGATGATGCCGAAGTCGATGGCTCCGAGACTCATCAGGTTGACCCACACGCCCGTCAGCCGCATGAGGATGAAGGCAAAGAGCAGCGACAGCGGAATGACAGAGGCTGTGATGAGTCCGCCCCGGATGCTGCCAAGCAGGAGCACCAGCACCAGTATGACAATCAGCGCCCCCTCCGTCAGGTTGCGGGCTATGGTGCCGGTGGTACGGCTGATCAGGTCGGAACGGTCGAGGAACGGACGTATCTCGATGTCGGCGGGCAGCGACTTCTGCACGCTCTCCATCCGCTGCTTCACGGCCTTGATGACCTGGTTGGAATTGGCACCCTTGAGCATCAGCACCATGCCGCCCACGGCTTCGCGGCCGTCCTGCGTAAAGGCCCCGTAGCGCGTCTGCGCCCCGAACCGCACGTCGTCAGCCACATCGCGGATGAGGATGGGTGTGCCGCCGATGTTCTTCACCACGATGTTGCCTATGTCGTCGATGCTCTTCACCAGTCCTTCGCCACGCACGAAGTGGGCCAGGTGGCTCCTTTCGATATAGGCACCGCCCGTGTTGGCATTGCCGGCGCTCAGGGCATCGCAGACCTCGCCGATGCTGACGCCCATCTGGGTCAGCCGCTCAGGACTGACTGCCACCTCGTACTGCCTGATGCTGCCGCCGAACGAGTTGACCTCTACCACGCCGGGTATGAGCGCCATCTGCCGCCTGACAATCCAGTCCTGGATGGTGCGCAGCTCCTGCGGCGTATAACGTGATGTGTCGCTGGGCGTGAGCGTATATTGGAAGATCTCGCCCAGTCCTGTCGTGATGGGCCCCAGCTCAGGCGTGCCGAAGTCTTCGGGAAGTTGGCCGCGCACCTCCTCCAACTTCTCCTGCACGAGCTGGCGTGCCAGATAGGTGTCCACGTCGTCGTGGAAGACAATGGTCACCACCGACAGTCCGAAGCGCGACACCGAGCGGATGTCCTCCACGCCAGGCAGGTTGCTCATGGCGAGTTCTACGGGGTAGGTCACGTACTGCTCTATATCGACCGTCGAGAGATTCTCCGCGACAGTGATGACCTGCACTTGGTTGTTGGTAATGTCGGGCGTGGAGTCCACGCTGATTGTCGACAGCGAATAGAGTCCGCCGCCGACGATGGCCATCAGCAACAGGAAGACAGCAAGCTTGTGGCTGATGGAGAAACTGATTATTCTGTTGATCATCTTCTTGATTTCCTTTTATGTTTATCTATCAGATGCTGTGCAGCATCCCGAGCCCCCTCCGACTCCACCAGAACAGGGAGAGTCGGAGAGGGGCTGAAAACAAGGCTAATCAAGTGATGATCAGATTAGTAAAACCTGGATGAAGTGAAGATAGTATCGGGGTGGAGCCGTCCTTACGGTGTAGAGATAGCCGACCGCAGAAGCCACCGCCGTCGGCTCCTGCCATTCCGCTATGAGCGACAGCAGCATGAACAGGGGCGGATTGTTCGGATTCAACGGATTAGGAAGAAAGTCCGTTCCAGTCCGCTGCACCACATCCGACGGCGACAACTGCAGGTGCTCCACCGTCTCGCAGTCCTCGTCGGGCGCACATCCATGTTCGCCCAAGTCCTCACCGCAATGTACAATCTGAAACAGTCCGGTGCAATTGCAACGGACTACATCAACTCCCATCCCTACAATCAGGATGGAAAATGTCAGTACCAGTGAGACGAGTCTACGTGCAGTTCTCTTCATTCGATAACGAAAACGCCCCCCTCCAACCTCCGCCGAGGGGGGTAAAACCTTACATATCGTAGCCGGGATCCTTGGCCAGTTTGCCGATGTTAGGACGGATATCCTTGTCGAAGACTTCCTCCTTCCACTGCTCCGCAGGAATCTCCGTGTAGCTGATGGAGATATACTCCTCCGTAGACTTCAGATGTTTGCCGGCCAGCTCGGTCAGTTCGGCGACGAATGTATTCATTTCACTCTCAGAGAGGTGCTTCGGATAGCACTTAATGTCGATGTGTGGCATAATACAGATGTTTGTTAATCGGTGCAAATATACGAAGTTTCTTGGTAAGCACGTCTCTTTCTGCCTTTTTTTTATGATTGTTTAATGTTAAGTGCTTTAACGGGAACGAAAACCCAAAACCATACGTTGCCGTTTTGGGTTTTCGTTTTCGTTACCGTTAACCCCTTAAAGTTACTGGATTAGCAGCCTGACGAGTGCGGCTATGTCGCCGATGTCAACCTTGTTGTCCTTGTTGATGTCGGCAGCCTTCAGCTGGAATGTTGCGCTACTCTGGCCGCTGACGACGTAGCTGACAAGAGCCTGCAGGTCAGCCTTCTCTACCTTCCCGTTGCCGTCGACGTCGCCGAATGTCACGTAGTCCAGGTCGATGTAGAAGATGCCGGCCGAGTTTGCTTTGGTGATGGTGTACTTCGTTCCTGCGTTGACGCTGGCCGTGATGATGTGATTGGCGTCAGCCGTCAGTGTCGTGCCGTTCAGTTTCAGGTTGGTGGCATCGTAAGTTGAGGCCATGCCAATCAGGAGGAAGCCATCCTTGACCGGGGTGAAAGTGACGGTCGTGGTCGACTCCAGTTTCAGCGAGTAGGTACACTGCATGGTCTCGCCGTTGTGTACGTAGGTTGTTGAGCCGTACTTCTTCGGGTCGCCGACATTGCCGCTGATGGTGTAGAAGCTGTTGACTCCTGCTGCATTCTTTTCGGGGAAGTAGGTGAACTCGCCCTCGGTGGCGGGCATGGTCGTCGGGTCGGCGGTCTTGACGATGCTGATGGTGTAGGTGCGCGTGTTGGCCTGGTTCTCAGCCAGAATGCGGAAGGTGGCGGTGGCAGTCTGTCCGGCGGCGGGTGCAGCTATGACGTAGGCGGTGCCAGAAACCGTAGCACCAGTGACGGCGGCTACAGTGGCTCCCTCGGCGGGTATCAGCGTGACGGTGTAGCCTGCTTGGTCGTCGGTGTCGTAGGCCACGTTGACGGTGTAGGTGCCCGCCGACATAGCGATGTCGTCGCCGTTGAGCAGGAAGTCGGCCGAGGCATCGCTGCTCAGTGTCTCATCGTCATCGTCGGCGGGGTCGGCGTCGGGGTTGCCGTCTTCGCCGGGCTTGGCCACTTTCACGCCCTGAAGGTCGCGTGTGCCGCCATTGGTGTTGGTGATGCGCACGTACTTCACCGGCTTCTGCGGCAGGATGTTACAGGCGGGGTGGGCTCCTGAGTTGCCCGTTATGGTGCCTGTGGTTGTCCATGTGGTGCCGTCGTCCGAGGTCTCCAATTTCCAGCTCTGCGAGCCTGTGCTCGATACATAGAAGTAGGCTGCACCGATGCCGTCGGCGTAATGGATGGTCAGCTGTTCGTCCTGATCCAGGCGGATGGCACCGATGTAGTCTGAGCACGACGTATTGTCGCTCTTGGCGACCACGCGCCTGGGCTGGAATTCTCCGTCGGTGGCGAAGGTGCCGTCGGCGATGTAGGCGTTGTAGGCAGCCTGGTTAGCTTCGTTGAACCAGAAGAATTCCTTCGACGAGCCAATGACATACTCGCCGGCGGTGATGGTGCCCGAGCCGCCGCTGCTGCCCCATTCGGGGACGTATGCGTCGTTCACGTCGTCGCTGATGCCCTTGCCGTCACCGCCGTCAGTCGTTGTGGCGGCTCCGCCGTTGCTGATGGTCTGTCCGAAAAAGCCCACGAGTGTCGACTTGTAGCTCTGCAGGGCGGCCTTGAGCTCGCTGATGACGCCGTAGTTGGCATCCTGCAGCGAGTTGTTGAACGTCCAGCTGAAGTCGCCGTGCTGCATACGGCCTGCGCCGAACTGGCTCTTGACGATGTCCTTCACCTGCTCGGGCGCATCCATCTTGTTTTCTATATATGTGGTGCGGGCGGCCAGGTCGGCAGCACTGTTGTAGGCGGTGCCCCCGGTGTATGCCGTGGCTGTGACGGTGGCATCGCGGGTGGCGGCCAGCACGGCATCCCAGCCCCCCGTCGCCTGTACGGCACTGCTCCAGTATTGCAGTTTGCGGGGGTTGTCAATCTTGTTGTTGTATGCCTTGATGACACCGCCGTCCTCGCCCGAGAACGTGCCGTCGCCCTCGGCGTCGGTGCCCTGCTTGGAGCTGAGCATGGGGTACTTCGTGTTGCGGAAATAGTTGGCTTCGACGAAGGCCGAGCCGCCCATGGTCACGCCGACACCGTACTTCGACACGCCGTCGAAGTAGTTGTTGTAGACGTGGTAGAAGGCGGTACGTATGCGCGGGTGGCGTGAGTCGCTGTGGTCGAACCAGTTGTGGTGGTAGGTCATCCAGTAGTCGGTGGTCTCGCTCTTCATGCCGCCGAGGCTGCTCTTGCCGCAGTCGAAGAAGTGGTTGTAGGCGACGGTGATGTTTTTCGAGCGCTTCTTGATGTCAACCGTACCGTCGCCCTTGGCCTGGTCGGCATCGCTGCCGGTGTTGCCGTAGAAGAAGTCCATGTTGTGAATCCATACATTGGAGTTGTCGGTGTCAAGCGACAAGGCATCGTCCATGCAGAGCATGACGGCAAAGTTGCGGAATTCTGTACCCTTGCAGCCGTGGACGAGGATGCCGAAGCCCCAGATGGCGGCATCGTTGCCGACGCCCTCAATGGTGATGGGCATCTCGCTGTAGGCTCCCTTGCCCTTTACCTGCAGGCCCTCTGCTGACGAGTCGAGGCGGTCCATGTCGTCGGCCTTGATGGTGCCGATGATGCGGATGGCGAGCGGCGTGGCGTCGTAGCCCTTCTGGTAGAGATAGATGATGTCCTGCAGACCTATGCCGGTGGTGACAGTGCCTTTGCTGCTGGTGATGACGTCATGGGTGACTGTCTTGGCATTGTCGGCCCAGACGTAGAGCACCTTGGCACCCTGCTTCAGCGTGCCGTCGTTCTTGTAGGCCCCGATGCCGCCCGTCATGCCGACGTGGGCAAAGCCTGAGCGGTCGTGGGCCTTCACCTCGACGGCGTCGGAGATGGCAGCGTCAGCCGCAACCTCGCTGCCGCCGCTGACGGGCACCACCTTCAGCTGGTAGGCACCGGCCTTCAGCCCGAGGGCATCGGCGCGGCCGTAGGTAGGATATTCGCGCACCAGCTCGGCGTCGAGCCTGGTCCATGAGTCGGCGTTGGCTGGACTGACGTAGACGTTGTACGCCAGTCCGGCCGTCTTCTGCCATGTCACACAGGCACTCTCAAACCAGCCGGCCTGGCCGGTGATGCTGACGGTTGCAGCTTTGGCCGTAACGGCAAGAAGCAGGAAACACACACACGAGAACAGTAACTTTTTAGTCATAGTAGCATTATCAGTTAGGTATTTGCTGCAAAAGTACGGAAAAAAACAAGCCGCAGCAAGGCTGCGGCTTGTTTTTCCGTCGTAAACGTTTCCGCTTCAGCGGTTAGCGGACGACGAGCTTTGCGGAGCGGTTGGGCAACGAGTCCGCGGTCTGTCAGTTCCGTGTAGCGCCGGTAGAGGGCGCGCTGGAACCACGGGTCGTCCCACATACGGTTGACCCAGTCCTTGGAGCCGGCGTTGGCCATGAGCGTCCACTTCTTGGCGTTGGCGTAGCCCGTCGGTCGAAGGTCTCGATGTAGACGGTGGGCAGGTTGGTAAATCTGGTATATTGCGCCCAGGCGGCAAGGGTTGTCAGGAGCAGGACGGTTGTCAATAGTACTGTTCTTTTCGTGGTACTCTTATTTGGCTGACTGGAGAATGTTGGTGAGGGCGGCCGCGTCGGCCTCCTCGACCCGAAGTTCGCCTCCCACAATAGAGACCTTCTGCACCTTCGTGCTGAGCGTCACGTCCTTCGATAGTTTATTGCCCTCGTCCACGGCGTTGACGGTCAGTTGGTTGCTTCCTTTCTTCAGGTTCAGCAGGTAGATGACTGTCGGTTCTTCCAGAGCCTGAACGGCCTGCAGACCGTCACCCTTGATGAAGAAGTGCAGCGTGTTGGCCACCGAATGGTTTTCTTCGGCGGCGAACGTTGCCGACGAGCCTTTGGCGTTGATGGTCGTGGCTGCGGTAAAGACGGGATGCCCCAACGGTGCCGTGACGTCGGCAAGCCGGCATTTCTGGTCGCTGGCGAAGTTTGCGAGCAGCAGATAGCCCGTCTGGTCGGGGTCGAAGACGATGGCACCGTTCCAGCCCTCTTGAGTAGCGAGCTGGGTGTTGCGTGTTGAGAGTTCTTTCGTTCGTTCAGCGTCGATGTTCGAGTAGTAGACGATGGCGCGGCGGTCGACGGTGCTGCCCTTCGTGACGGAGCGGTTCTTGCTGTACGACGTGTAGAGCCTGGCCGTCATGATGGAGTTGTTGTTTGTCTTTTCGCCGAAGGCCATCTGCTTGTTTTTGTCGAGGTTGACGATGCCGAGGGCGTTGTCGATGTTCACCCACGGGCCGTTCATGGCGGTAAACGTCGAGCCGTCCAGCTGTGTGTCGGCGTTTTCGGTGTAGAGCGTGCGCTTGGTCTTCGTCAGTTCGTCGACGCTGACGGCCATCAGTCCGCCTTTTTCGGCGGTGATGGTGGCATCGGCGTTCGCGCGTACATAATCTATATATATAACGGCGTTGCCCGGGGTTGAGTAGATGGCGAATCGGTTGTTGAGCGTAGCGTCGTTGGTCTGCAGTTCGCCGTTCATGGTGTAGGCACTGCCCTGCAGGTTGTAGTTGCCGCTGACGACGGGCGTGGCGTTGGTCCGTTTGCCCTGTACGTCGTACCAGCCGAGGAAGTTACCCGTGTTGTTGGCGCGGAAGGGGACGATGATCTTGTTCTTGTCAACCGAGTTGGCGGCGATGTAGCCGGTGTAGCTCTTCAGGCCCTGGCTCCAGGAGAAGCAGGTGAAGCGGCTGTCGGTGGCGGCGCGGACAATATTCTGCGAGGCAAATAGTTTTGCCTGCGAATAGTCGCGGTTGAAGTTGCTCCAGTCGGTAGGGCGTATTTCGGCGGTGGAGAGCATCTCGTGCATGAGCCACGTCATCATAACGCGGTGGGCCTCGACGCCCATGCGGCGGGCACCCACGTCGGGGCGCAGCAGCCACGAGCCGTCGGAGGTCGTCGTCTGGCGGGCCTTGATCATCTTGTAGGCCAGGTTCTCCAACAGCAGGGCTTTCGGGTCGCGCAGGAAGCAGGCGACGGTGGAGTAGGAGGTAATCTGGTCGTAGAGGAAGAGGCTCCAGTCGTTGCCGTTGGGCATGGCCAGTTCGCCGTCGGCCAGTGCGAGCCAGTAGAGCACTTCGTCCATCACCTTCTGGTTGTTGTGCATCAGGGCGCGGGTCTTCCATGTCTCCTTGCCGTAAAGTTCCTGCTGGAAGAGCTTCAGGGCCAGGGCTGCCTCGCCCAGTTCCTGGACGACCACGTTCTGGTAGCTGGTATGGAAGTAGTTATGGTTCTGCAGTGTGTAGTCGTCGTAGAGGTTCTGCCCCTTGTAGAGGTCCTTGACGGTTGTCTTGTCGTAGTCAGGGTCGATGACGGTGTCGTCCGTGGCGTCGTCCTTCTGCGAGTAGCTGTTGACGGCAAACTCGCGCAGGCGCTGGAACCACTTCGGAGCCAACGGGTCGTTGGGGAACAGCCCCAGTGTTGCGGCCAGGATGTCGGCCTCCCAGCCGTTCTCCTCGGCCTTGGTGTCGCCGGAGTAGCCGGTGGGTATGCTGCGGTATAGCTCGTAGTTGCACTCGGCTTTCAGCAGCTGGTAGATGTAGTCTTTCTGGGCATCACTGAGCCTGTCCCACTGGAAGAAGGCACTGTAGGCCACTGACATTGCCCAGAGGGAGCTTTCCCAAGCGTAGTCGCTGGTGGAGGTGCTGCCCCAGTAGTTGTTGCCTGAGCAGACCTTCAGCTTGTTGGCCTTATGGGTGGAGTAGGCGAAGACGAGGCTCTTCATGGCCATGGTCTCGAGGTCGGCCCATGTCACCCCTTCGGGCAGCATCACGGCTTTCTTTCCGTATTTCACGAGGAAGGCGCAGACCATCGAGAGGTCGGCGTTGGGTCGCACGCCCTGCTCGTTGTTGCCCATGGTGTTCTCGCCACGGAAGCAGCCGCAGGCTTCGCCCACGCTGTTGGGCGCGGCGCAGTCCTGGAAGTCGTTCTTCATGTAGACGGCAAAGTTGGCCAGCATCTTCAGCAGGTCGGTCTTCATGGTGTTCTCGGCGACGAAGTCGCTGTGTACCTGACCTTCGGTGGGGCTGTCGGCCTTGCTGGCAGTGAGAGACAATATGGCCGTGATAGTTAGTAGCAGTCTGTTCATAAGCTTGTCAGCAATGTCAGACTCAGCCGTTTACAGGCTTGTGTGCGAAATCAGGTTCATGAACTCCTGACGGGTCTTTGCCTGGTTGAATGCTCCGCTGAATTCGCTGGTGGTTGTGATGCTGTTCTGCTTCTCGACGCCGCGCATCTGCATACACATGTGCTTGGCCTCGACCACCACCATCACGCCGAGGGGGTGCAGCGTCTCGTCGATGCACTCGCGTATCTGCATCGTCATGCGCTCCTGCACCTGCAGGCGGTGACTGAAGATGTCGACCACGCGGGCAATCTTCGACAGTCCCGTGATGTAGCCGTTGGGGATGTAGGCCACGTGAACCTTGCCGTAGAAGGGCAGGATATGGTGCTCGCAGAGCGAGAAGAAGTCAATGTCCTTGACAATGACCATGTGGTTGTAGTCCTCCTTGAACAGCGCGTCGGTCAGCACCTTGCGGGCATCCATCGTGTAGCCGCGCGTCAGCACCTGCATGGCCTTGGCCACGCGCATGGGTGTCTTCAGTAGTCCGTCGCGCTCGGTGTCTTCGCCGAGCAGTGTGATGATCTGCTTGTAGTGCGAGGCGAGTTCGTCAAGTCCCTCGCGGTACTCTGTTTCTGGATTCATAGATTATTGACGGTAATTTTTCCTTTCACGATAGAGGCGCCGCTGATGCCAAGCTTGCGTATGGCGTTCAGCATCTGGCGTGCTTCCTCGTAGGTGCGGTAGTTTCCTACGCGGCAGATCCACCGTGGCGAGTAGAAGTGTACGTAGATAGGCTCGTTGGGGAAGTTCTGCTTGATGGTGTTTCCTATCTGTTCTGCCTTCTGGCGGTCGGTGCGCTGGTTGCCGCCGGCAAAGGCCTGCACGCGGTAGCCGTTTATCTTGTAGCCGCCACGCATCACCTTCTTGCTCCGGTCGATGGTGACCTCAGTGGCCGTCGTGTCGGCTCCCTGCTCCATAATCCTGGCCAGCTCCTCGCGAGCCCTCGCCGAGGCGGGCTTGTTGGTGTCGAGCGTGTCGGCCGTCTTCTTCTCGACCTTCTTTTCCGGCTTCTTCTCTGCCTTCTTCTCGGCCACTTTCTCTATCTCTTTGCCGTTTACGAGGTCGTCGATCTCCTTGCTTTGGCTGACGGTCACCGTTCCTTCACCTGCCTGCCCCTTCTGCTGTATGCGCTGGGTAAATGTCTGCGCATTGGCCGTCGTCAGACAGCCAATGCACAGCATTACTATGGTGACTAAGCGTCTCATCTCTGTCGGCTTCTTATTTCCAGGCGTCGATGATACCCTTGAAGTCAGCAGCCTTCAGCGAGGCACCGCCGATAAGGCCGCCGTCGATGTCGGGCTTTGCAAACAGCTCGGGGGCGTTCGATGCCTTGCACGAGCCGCCGTAGAGGATGGTCGTGTCGTCGGCAACGGCCTGGCCGTACTTCTCGGCAATGATAGAGCGGATGTAGGCGTGAATCTCCTCTGCCTGCTCGGCGGTGGCGGTGAGGCCGGTGCCGATGGCCCAGATGGGCTCGTAGGCGATGACGATCTTGCGGAAGTCCTCCTCGCTGAGGTTGAAGACGCTGCCCTCGAGCTCGGCCTTGACCACCTCGTTCTGCTTGCCGGCAACGCGCTCCTCCTTGCTCTCGCCGATGCAGAAGATGACCTTCAGCCCCTGCTTCTGGGCCAGGATGACCTTCTCCTTCAGAATCTCGGGGGTCTCCTTGTAGTACTCACGGCGCTCGCTGTGGCCGAGGATGACGTACTGTGCACCGGTTGACTTCACCATCTCGGCGCTCACCTCACCGGTGAATGCGCCCTTCTCCTTGTCGGCGCAGTTCTCGGCACCCAGGCCGATGATGTCCTGGTCGAGGAACTGTGCGATAGAGGCGAGGTGGATGAAGGGTGTGCAGATGACCACACCGCAGTTGGGCTTGTCAGCCTTCAATGTTTCGTTCAGCTCCTTTGCAAGAGCAATACCGTCCTGGAGATTCATGTTCATCTTCCAGTTTCCTGCAACAATTTTCTTTCTCATTTTTCTTTTTGTTTTTATTGGGGTTGTTTTAATGGGCTTGATGGGCATCCTGGGGGCTTGGACCTTTTGGGCTTTCCGGGACTTGCGGCGGAGCCACTTGGTCCACATCCATGTGCGGTCGGCCAGCGTGAGCAGGGCCAGGGGCAGCACAAACCACAGCAGGAGCAGCGTGATCTTGCGCGCTACGCTGTCGTCGGGCTGCTGGCCGAAGGGCTGCTGCCCTAACGGCTTCGATGTTGCGGCCTCGTCGATGACGGGCAGGTCGTTGTGGCTCCACTTGCGAATGATGACGCCGTCCTTCAGCAGCACCAGTCCGGGATTGCTCCGTATGATGGTCTTCAGCGTGGTCTCGTCGGTCTGGCAGAACGGGTATTCGGCCCCCGTGATGTCGTGCCAGCGCTCGATGGGCTTCTGCGTGCTGGCCGTCAGGCAGTAGAATCTGTAGGCGTGCTCGCGGGCATACTCATACAGTTCGTTGATGAGGTCGAGCCGCGAGTCGTCGGCCTGCTCTATGTGGGGCGATACCAGCAGGAACACGTAGCTCGTGTCGGCCAGGACGGCCTCGGTGATGTCCTCGCCGTCGCTGTTCTGCTCGATGAAGAAGTCGGCGTAGGGCAGGTCCTCGCCGTCCATCGTGCGCTGCCACTGCTCGCGCAGGTTGGTGCCTACGTGGTAAGGGCGGAAGTCGAACGTGGGCAGGTAGTAGAGGCTCCATGCCGCGATGGCCAGGATGAACAGTGCCGAGTAGTTGATGACAATCCACTGGTTTGATTGGCTCACGAAGCGGAACATCTCCTTCGGCCACAGGGCCACGACGACGGCACAGCCCAGGAGGACGATGTTCTTCCAGAACGTCTGCCAGTTGGTCAGCACGACGGCGTCGCCGAAGCAGCCACAGTCGTGGATGGGGTTGGCGATGGCGAGCCAGAGCGTCAGCGGTGTCAACACCGCCATCATCAGTAAGATGAGTCTCGATGTCAGCCGCCGCCGAATCGCAAACAGCAGGTAGATGCCGAGGCAGAACTCCGCTGCTGACAGAAGTACCGAGGCCCCGAGGGTCGCCCATCCGGGCAGTCCGCCCAGATGCATCGCCTCGAGGTAGTCGTTTATCTTATACTGCGTGCCTAAGGGGTCGACAGCCTTGACGAATCCTGACAGGATAAACGTTGCGGCGAGTATGATCCGGCAGAGGTTGACGCACACTTTCTTCATTTTCCACCCAGTTTGATAAGCCCGAAGACGGCGTAGTTAATGATGTCCATGTAGTTGGCATCGATGCCCTCCGAGACGAGCGTCTCGCCGCTCAGGTCCTCAATCTCCTTGATGCGCTCTATCTTGGTCAGGATGAGGTCGGTGTACGAGCTGACGCGCATCGAGCGCCACGCCTCGTCGTAGTCGTGGTTCTTGCGCTTCATCAGCTCCAGGGCTTCCTGGGCGTGCTTGTCGTAGAGGGCCATCGCCTCGTCGTTGCTGATGTCGACGGTGTCGGCAAAGCCGAGCTCCAGCTGAATCAGTCCGACGATGCCGTAGTTGACGAGGGCTATGAACTCCGGCCTGATGCCTTCGCCCACGCGGCTCACCTTCTTCACCTCGAGCGACCTGATGCGCTTGGCCTTGATGAACAGCTGGTCGGTGAGGGCTGTCGGGCGCAGTATGCGCCACGAGGCCCTGTAGTCGTGCAGTTTCTTCGCGAAGAGTGCGCGACATTCGGCCACGGCCTGTTCAAATTCATTGTTCGTCAGTTCAAACTTATCCATTTCAGGGTGCAAAGTTACGCAATTCCGACGAAATAACCAAAAGATTACAGTTCTTTCTGCTTTTTGTGGATGTAGCGGATCTTCGCGCAGAGCACGTCGAAGCGCGTCTGCAGCGAGTCGCGGCGCACGCGCGTCTTCGTCAGCATGGTCAGCTCGTCGGGCGTGGCGCGCAGTTCGGCCTTGTCCTTCTCCACCTTCTGGCGCTGGTATTCGTAGTTATGCTTCACGGCCTGCAGGGCGCTGTCGACCAGTGCCAGTTCCTCTTGCGAGCGCTTCAGCTCGATGTCCTGCTGCAGTCGCAGTGCGCGCTTGCGGGTGTCGATGGCGCTGGGGTAGGCCTGTCTCAGCGAGTCGATGACGATGAGTGCGCGGTCGTACTTCTGTTCGGTGAACAGCTGGTTGGCCTTCTCCAGCATCTGCTCGGCGGCCTGCTGTGTGCTGTCCTGGCAGGCGGCCAGTGCGGTGGCTGCCAGGAGTGTTATGCTGATGGTCGCTTTTCTCATGTCGATGGCGTTTTAGAAGTTGACGGCAAACGACAGTCCGATGGTGACGTAGTTCATCTTCTTGGTCTTCTTGTACACCTCGGGTGTCAGGTAGTAGGGCAGTGACGACATCTCGGCGTCAGAGAGCAGGCGGTTGCTGATGAGGCTGTAGGCCGAGCTGGTCAGTCCCTTCTTCAGGAAGTGGTAGGGGTCGTAGGTCATGGTGAATTTCTTCTCCGAGTAGTCGTAGTCGACGAAGAGCTTCCACGAGAAGTTCGACTTGTAGCGGTAGGTCAGCGAGAGTCCTGTTCCCCACGACGTGGCGTTGCTCGAGCCCAGCGTCAGGAAGTCCCAGTCGTCGGTGTAGGTGTCGCCGGTGCTGGCGGGTGGGTTGAGGAACACGGCCTTACCGCCGTCCTCGTTGTCCAGAATCTTTCCGTCTTCGATGACCATGCCGTAGTTGATGTCCTTCACGTTACCCTCGGCGTGGCCGTCGATGTCGAGCTCCTGTGTGAACGAGCGGCCTATGAGCAGCTTCGAGCCCAGCGACAGGGTGTTGGTGATCGGCACGTTGAAGTAGAGGCCGAGGCTGGCTGTGAACTCTGCCAGATGGTTGCTCTTGACAATTCCCTCCAGCTTGGTAATAGGGGCGCCGCCGTTGTTGATATCTTCGGTAGTGAGGTTGAAGTTGGCAGCATCGTACAGATCGGTGATTTCGTACTCCCAGAGTTCGTTGGCATCCTCCGACGAGATGTCGGCAAACTTTCCGAACGACTTTGACGACATGGCCCTCACGCGGAACTGTCCGCCCACGCCCACGTACTTATTGAAGAAGTAGGCACCCTCGGCGCTTACCACCGTAGCGGCGCGGAAGTCGATGTTCACGTTAAGAGATTCTTCGTCCTTGAGGAGGTCGGCTGTCTCTTGGTCGATGCCGTGCACCTCCTTGTCCTGCAAGTCGCGGATAGCGTTGAAGCCGATGTCCTTGCCGCCGATGCCCAGACCCATCGAGATGCTGAAGAACGAGGGGTCGTCGGAGTCGAGCACCAGGTCGTTGCGCAGCAGGCCCTTACCCTTGAACAGGATGTCGCTGAGGGCATAGCCCAGCTCCGTCGACATGATGCCGATGCCGGCTCCTGACATGACGTCGCTCACCCAGTGGCGGTTGTTAAGCACGCGCATGACGCCCGTCGCCGTCGCCACGCCGTAGCCGGCCACCGAGTACCAGGGTGAGCGCGTCAGTCCGTACTCCTTGTGCAGCAGTGTGGCGCCCACGAACGACGTTGCCGTGTGGCCCGAGGGCCAGGAGTTGGCTGTCGTGCCGTCGGGGCGCATCTCCTTGGCCGTGTACTTGATGCCGTTGACGAAGGCGCCCATGATGCCGTACGACATGGCTGCGCTGGCCATCAGTCGGGGCCAGTCGCTGCGGCCCTCGACGCCGCCCAGCTTCAGGCCGACCGTCATGACGGGGCCGAAGAACTGCGTGTAGTCATCGATGCCGGTCTTGAAGTCGGTCAGCAGCTGCGTGTTCTTCTTGCCGTTCTTGTTGTTGACGCGGAACATGGCCTTGTCGCCCTTGATGGCCCAGCCCGCCACGAACAGGGGGATGCCGACGAAGGTCAGGTCATCCATCACGCGGTAAGCATTGGTGCCGGGATTAGTCTTCGACTTCAGGAAGTCCAGGTCGGGACCTGCTGTCGGGGTTGTGTTGCTGAACTCTTTGTAAGCCCGGACATCTACCAGTTCGGGTTTCATTTCGGGAGCCTCCAGCTTGAGCGGCTTCATATCAAATCCGCTGTCGGCTGTTGCGGTGAGGATAGCCGTCATGCCGACCGCTATCAGCGTCGCTAGTCTTTTTCTTGCGTGCGTCATGTTTGTCATGTTTTAAAATTTAAAATATGAATATTTCGTTGGCAAAGTTACTAATATTTTTTAATTCTTTGCATCCCTTCCTAATATTTTTGTAATTTTGCGCTCACATTTTGAGCTAAGACAGAATTCAGGACATCAGAATGAAGCTATATTCAGACGAAGAACTGGCAGAAATATTAGACCAGAAGATATTCCATCAGATCAGTGCCGCCGCCGACCGCCTCGGCGTGGAGTGCTACGTCGTAGGCGGCTATGTGCGCGACATCTTCCTCGGGCGGCCCAGCAACGACATCGACGTCGTCGTCGTGGGAAGCGGCATCGCCGTGGCTGAGGAGCTGAAGCGTATGCTTGGCCGCAAGGCCCACCTCTCAGTCTTCAAGAATTTTGGGACGGCGCAGGTGAAGATGGGTGACGAAGAGGTAGAGTTCGTCGGTGCGCGCCGCGAGAGCTACAGCCACGACTCGCGCAAGCCCATCGTCGAGGACGGCACGCTTGAGGACGACCAGAACCGGCGCGACTTCACCATCAACGCCATGGCCATCTGCCTGAACCGCGACCGCTTCGGCGAGCTGGTTGACCCCTTCAACGGCCTGGCCGACCTCGAGGACGGCATCATCGCCACGCCCCTCGACCCCGACATCACCTTCAGCGACGACCCGCTGCGCATGATGCGCTGCATACGCTTCGCCACGCAGCTGAACTTCCAGATTGAGGACGAGACCTTCGTGGCTCTGGAGCGCATGGCCGACCGCATCAAGATTGTCAGCGGCGAGCGCATCGAGGTGGAGCTGAACAAGATCATCATGTCGCCCCATCCCAGCCGCGGCTTTGTCGACCTGCAGCGCTCGGGGCTGCTCAACATCATCCTGCCCGAGCTTGCCGCCCTCGACATCGTCGAGCAGAAGCAGGGCAAGGCTCACAAGAATAACTTCTACCATACGCTGGAGGTGCTGGAGAATGTATCAACCCCCCTCCAACCTCCCCCGAGGGGGAGGCTTTCTGCGCTGGTAGACTCCCCCTCGGGGGAGGTTGGAGGGGGGTTGAAGGTTGGAGAGGGGTTGTGGCTCCGCTGGGCCGCCCTGCTCCACGACATCGGGAAGACGCGGTCGAAGCGGTGGGAGCCGGCCGTCGGCTGGACGTTCCATAACCATAATTATCTCGGGGCGAAGATGGTGCCCGACATATTCCGGCGGCTGAAGCTGCCGATGGGGGCCGAGATGAGGTACGTGCAGAAGCTCGTCGACCTGCACATGCGCCCGCAGGCCATTGCCGACAGCGAGGTTACCGACAGTGCCGTGCGCCGCCTGCTGAACGATGCCGGCGACGACATCGACGACCTGATGACGCTCTGCGAGGCCGACATCACGTCGAAGAACGAGGTGAAGAAGAAAATATTCCTCGAGAACTTCCGCATGGTGCGCGAGAAGCTGGCCGACCTCCAGGTGAAGGACTACAAGCGACTGCTGCAGCCCGTCATCGACGGCAACGAGATCATGCAGATGTTCGGCCTGAAACCCAGCCGCGAGGTGGGCACGCTGAAGCAGACGCTGAAGGACGCCGTGCTCGACAACCGGGTAGAGAACGAGCGCGAGCCCCTGATGCAGCTGCTCATGGAGAAAGCCCGCGAGATGGGGCTGACGGTCGTCGGCTGACGAGTAAGAATCGGCCTATCTCCCCTATCTTTTATCCTATACCGTTGTGCAGCAGATAGTTAAGGGTAGTGCGATTGCCAGTGATCGCACTACCCTGACCCTATCTACCCCCTATCCGACGGCTCGTTGCGGAGCTTCAGGTAGTAGCCGTTGGTGCCCTTGATGCCGCCGCTGGGCCACCTCATCGTCTTCAGCGTCAGTCCGAGGCTCTTCAGGCTGGGCACGTCGGTCTTGTTCAGGTGGCGCTCCAGCTCCTTCTGCAAGTCGCGCACCTGCCAGAAGTACTGGCGGCGGTGCTCGGGGGCCGGCTCGAAGACGGCCGACAGCACATCGCCGATGGACGAGCGCTGCTGGTAGCGGCGGTTGTGCTCCTGGATGCGGCGCTCGTCTTCGCTCGTGAACCAGTAGGTGGCGCCGCTCTGCACCTCGTGGACGGCCTGGGCATACATCTGCCTGTAGGGAATGTGGGACGGCAGCGTGGCCTCGCCCGTCACCTCGACACACAGGTAGCGGCGCGAGCCGTCGCCGGCGGGCAGCGGCGTGGGGTCGTTGGTGGTGGCGATGAACGAGCAGAGGCGGGGCGTCATCGTGTAGTGCTCCGACCGCATCCGGCGCACCTGCACGTCCTTCTCGGTGAGCAGCCGCTTGATCTTGGCCTGCTCGCGCGGCGTCTTGGCGTTGTACTCGTCGATGCAGACGAGCCACATCCGCCCCAGCACACGCTCCACCTGCTCGGCGTTGTCCATCTTGATGTCGTCCATGTAGTATTCGCGCAATGCCGGGGGCAGGATGTTCTTGCAGAAGGTAGACTTCTTGATGCCCTGTCCGCCGATGAGCATCGGCACCATCGAGTTGCCGTGGTCGCGGCTGACGTTCAGCGCCTGCGCCACCATCGCCAGCATCCAGCGGTGGAAGTAGCGCGGCCAGTCCTCGTAGTCGGTCTTCAGGCAGCGGGCGAACTCCTCGATGTAGTCGCGCCGGCCGTCCCACTGTCCGCAGCCGGCCAGGAACTCATGGACGGGGTTGTAGTTCCTGATGTGGGCCGACTCGATGTAGATGCGTATGTCGTTCATCCAGCTCTCGCCGCCCTCCTTCATCTCCTCGACGACGATGGACTTCAGCTCAGGGTCGGTCATCGGCCGCCACTCGCGGAAGTGCAGGTCGTTGGGGCGGAACTCGCGTAGCTGCTTCACCACGTTGAAGCGCAGCTGGTAGCGGCGGGCGAGGAAGTCCTCGATGAAGCGGACGATGCGCTCCTTCTCGTTCATCTGCGTGAGCGGCTTGTCGCCCGTCGGCTGCTTGTAGGCGTTGCGGAACGTCTTGCGTATCGCGCTCATGCCGAGCTGGCTGAAGCGGCTCGCCCAGCCGGCCCTCACGGTGCAGCCCTCCTCGGGCAGGTGGGCCTTGGCGCAGTAGTCGGCCAGCAGCTGCAGGCAGTGCTCGGCATCGGTGCCGCTGTCGTCGATGGCCTTCGAGAGGCACGTCTGGAACTCCATCTGTATGCGCCCGCGCTCGTCGGCATCGGGGAACTGCGTCACCCGCCCGTCGTCGTCGGCGCACGTGCCCTCGTAGTCGGCCAGGGGGTCGCCGCGCTTGCTCACCACCGGCATCGGCTGCGCCTCGGCGTTGTAGTGCAGCTGCGGGTCGTAGCTCATGCGGCAGCCGCGCCACAGTGCCGGCTCGCTGACGATGAAGTCGCAGTGCAGCAGTGCACCGTAGAGGTCGGTGGCACACTGGTAGGCATCCTTCACGAAGTCCAGGTAGGCGGTCTCGTCGGCAGGTCCGTCGTACCGGCAGCGCACCACCACCTTCAGCGTGACGCCGCTGACGCCCGCAAAGGCCAGCAGCGTGTAGGGCACCTGACTGGCCCGGTGGCGCATCTCGGCCACCTGCCGGCCGTCGCGGCAGGGGATGTTGAGTAGCAGCAGGCCCGACAGCGACATCGGCTGGCTGAACCCACTGCGGCCGAAGGTGCCCGTGAACACCAGGTAGGGCAGGGCGTCGGCACCGCCCAGCAGGTAGGCGCCGGCCCCGCCGGTCATGGCGAGCCGCCCCGCCAGTGCGTTCCGGCTGATGCGCTGTGCCGGAGCCTTCGTCGCCTCGCTGCGCATACGTTCCACCACGGTGTCAAGTTCGGTCGTCATGGGAGCCCCAAGCTCCCCCATCTTCGTTTTTACTTTCGAAATTTTCATAGCGTTGGCATTTTTAATCGTTTCACGGCGCAAAGTTACTGCGAATGTCTGAGGTTTGCAAGAAAAGGGGAATACTAAAACGCCGGCGCGCCGCGCCGTCGTTCAAGCCCGCCGCTCCGCAGTCGTAACCCGCTGCCTCTCAGTCGTAACCCGCCGCTTTTCAGGGATAAAAGTGCCGCTTTTTGCGTTTACGCCTCGGGCCGAAACTGTTTACGCCCCGAGCCGAAATTGTTTGCGCCCCGGGCCGAAATAAAACCGTGGGTAGGGGGATCGTAGGCCGAAGGTAGTGCCATTACCCGCGCATCGCACTACCCCTAATCGCCTGTAGCCTAACGAGAAAGCCGGAAGGGTAGGGGAGATAGGCCGAAGGACAGCACCCCCCTGTAGGGACGCGCCACGGCGCATCTCTACAGGGGGAGACTGAAATATACCTACGGGTAGGAGGCTCACAGTCCTGCAAAGCAGGGTCTGTAGAGACTGCTAACGCCCATGGGCGGAGCTGCGGCATTGAAGATGGCCCACCCGCTGATGGTGTAGATGCGGTGGAGCCGGTCGCAGTAGTAGCTGAGACTGACGCTGCTGTCGTCGGCATTGTTGAAGATGATGAGGGGATAGTAGATGTCGTATCCCGTCCGCAAGGGGGCTGTGGCTGCACGCACCTCGCCGTCGATGGTGGCGCACATGAGGTCGGCATCCGACTGATAGGCGGCCAGCGTGTCGCCCAGCTGCACCTGTACGGCCATGTGCAGTTCGAAAAGCGAGGCATCGGGGCTGACCCAGGTGGTGGGGCGTGCATCGTTGCCCGGGATGAGGCTGGGCAGTGTGGCGGGAGCCGGCGTATCGTCGGGAGCAGGGCTGTCGTCGGAGTCGCTGCCGCAGCTCCCCACCGCGAGGGTGAGGGCTGCCAGCAGCAGTGAATGGAAAATATGCTTCTTCATAGGTTATTCCTGTTTTTTTGTCTGATTTATTTGATGACTACTTTCTCGCTGTTGTGGATGTAAACGCCAGGCAGACTGGGACGCTTGTTCAGCTTGATGCCACTGAGCGTGTACCAACCGTTGGCACCCTCGCCGACAGCATTGGTGAAGCTGATGGCCGTGGGCTGGGATGGTGTGCCCATAGCTGCGTCGGCGTGGAAGCCGATTTTGCTGTTGGTGGTGGCAATCACGTCGTCGTCGCGTTCCAGCGTGAAGGACAGACGGGAATCACCTGTGTCAGCAGTGTCGCCGACGCTGAGGTAGAACACTCCCTGTCCGTCGGCCTCGGCAATGCCGCATACGTCGGCACCACGGTAGGCCGTCAGGCGGTCGCCGGGCTGCACCTCCACTCCGTCGGCCATGGCCACGATGGTCATGCTCGTGCCGCTGGTGTTCTCGAAAGCAAGCTTCCGCGACGAGGAGCCGCCGTAGATAGAGCCTGGCAAGTACTCGGGATAGTAGAAACTAATCTCGCTGTCGGCCTGGCGCTTCAGCATATATCCTTCGCCCACGCGGAGGAACCTCAGCGTACCCTTCCACTGCTTGTTGCCCTGGGCGTCGATGGAGAGTACGGCAAACTCGTCCTGACTCTTGATGATGTCGCCGTTGGAGCCGTTTTCGGCATATATCGACATGGCCGTGCTGAGGGGCAGGTTAAGCGTCGAGACGTAGCCGATGCGGTTCCAGCCCTTGCGGACGGTAATCTTCACGTCGTTCATAGAACCTGCTATGTAGGCCTGTTTGTCGCTGTTGGAGAAGAAGCGGTACATCATGCGCGGGTCGATGCTGACCACCCTATCGGCGTAGTCCCACTGATGAATGATGCCTGTACTGTCTACGACGCTCTTGTAGTTAATCAGTATCGGAGAACCGTCGGAGGCCGTAGTCTCCAGACCGTCGCCAACCTCCCATCTGGTGGCCTTGCCCATGAGGTTCTGTATCTTGTCAGCCTCCGGGGTGACGTTGAACGACACCCAGTTCCAGCCACGCTTCAGTGGGATGACCTGCACCACGTCGCCAGCGGCTCCGAACATCTGGGGTTCGGTGGTACTGCCGAGGACAGTGTCTTTCTTGAAGGTCAGCTGCCCGTCGCCGCCGACAGGCTGCACCTTGTGGATGGTGCCAGTCGAAGCGTCGTAGAACTCGAAGAAGAGTGGCGTGGGTGCGAGGCTGGGGTTGTAGATATTCAGATAGGCCAGCCAGTCGTTGCCGATGCCCATTGGGTCGTTGTCGAGATGTGCCACGCCCAGCAGTCGGTGCTCGCCGTCGAAGGCGGCCAGCATGTCGCCGCGGTCGTGAGCAACTTCGTCGCTGATGCTCACCTGGCCGATGATGCTCATGGTGAGGTTGCCTTTCAGCAGCTCGTCATCGACCGCCCAGTCGGGAGACATTCCGCGCACCTTGATGAACAGCGGCAGCGGCTCGCTCATGGCATCCTCGCCAGAGAGACTGATGACCTCGTCGTAGTCGCCAATGTTGGTGTAGGGCGAGATGGTGAAGGTGATGGTCTGCTCGCTGAGTGGGCCTACCACGCCGCTATACTGCGAGGCGGTAATCCACACGGGCAGTCCCTCGAGGGTGAAGCGCTTGGTCTTGCCGCTCTTGTTCTCCACCACGGCCTCGAAGGTGGACTCGTCGCCGTAGTGAGTCTCAAAGCTCAGCTGCTTGCTCTTCCAGCGCAGCGGGTTCCGATAGACGTAGAAGTCCATGGTGACGGGCGATGACATCGCGTTGCCGTTCAGGTCGGTGACATCCTTCACGGTCACCAGCACGTTGGTCTTCTCAATCTTGTAGTCGGGCATGTCGAGGTTTATGTACAGTTCGTTGTCCTTGGACACGAAGCTGTAGGGGATATTCTCCAGGGCCACCATACCACGCATCGGGGCATATTGGTTCTTGTCGGCCAGTCGCTCTATCACGTCCTGAGCCACCAGTGTGTCGCGCTGAGTGGTCAGCTCGCCGGTAGTCATGTCGCGATAGCGCTTCAGGCTGATACCCGTGGGCACAAGTTCTTGCAAATTATTCATCTGCAACTCGTTGCGACTGAAGCTCAGGTAAGCCAGCAGACCCAGCTCTTCGCCCGTGAGGGTCATGGAGGCCGTGGCCTTGATCATGTTCTCGGGCAGAGCCATCTCGTACATGGCAATCTCGTCGATGTAGCCGGTGACGGGTCGCTCCACGGTGCGACTGTCAATCATGGTGACACCGGCAGCCAGGCGATTGCCCGCGATGCCGCCCAAAGTATCGACGGCAAACGTCTTCTTCAGTGACTGGTCCACATAGAGGTTACCCACGTTGCGCGAACGGTTCACGCTGAGAGCCACGTGGTGCCAGTTTCCGTCGTTGACCTTGGTGGTGGTGAGGATGTCGCGACCACCGATGTGAAGGTCGAACATTCCCTGATGAACGCCGAAGTTGAAGTGGTTGGTGGCGTCGGGCTCGGTCTCGGCCTTACCGTTGGCCAGCAGTGTGCCCTCCTCGTCGTCGGTGCGGAACCAGAAGGTCATCGTATAGTCCTGATAGCTGGTGCGGCTGAACTTCTGGGGGTCAATGCGGAAGCCCTCCTGACCGTCGAGGCGCATACCGATGCCGTCGGGCACGTTCCAGGCCGAACCGCCCAGATAGAGGTCGCCGCCGCTGCTGACGCGGTTGTAGCTGTAGAGACCCTGGCCCTCGTTCAGCGGGAAGTTGTCGAGCAGGCCCAGCTCGTAGCCCGTGAGCCGCTTCTGCCCATATTCGCTTATCTCGGCTGGTGTCAAGGCGCGGTTCCACAGACGGAACTCCAGCATTTCGCCTTCATAGTTGTAAACCATATCCAGACCTCCTGGACGGTCGGCGCCCAGCACATAATCGCCGTCGCCGTAGTATAAGCCGTTGTAAGTGTCGCTGCACACCTCTTGTGAGCCGTCGTACATTCTGATATACGTCTTCTGGTTCTCAAGGTCAGCCTCGAACACAAACACTAATTGATGCAGGCTCTTGAAGTCGATGACTTTGTTGGAGAAGACTGAATGATTGTTGATTGCCGCCATCAGCTTGTTGTCATCGGACACTCCCACTTCCAGGCGGTTGCTGCTGTTGCCGTGGCTGAACAGCACCATCATGCGATTGCCTCCCTGGTCGGGTTTGACCATCATGTCGATGGTGAACGACTTGCAGCTCAGGTTGCGCGGCGAGAGCGAGGCGGCGGCAGTGGTGCCGTTGAAGCGCAGGTCGGTGCTCAGGGCGATGTTGCTCGAGTTGGTCTGTCCCAGCACCTGGAAGTTGTTCAGGCCGCGCAGGTAGTTGCCGGCGATGGGCTCCGAGAAGCGCAGCAGGATGTCCTCGCCGATGTCGAGTATGCCGTCCTCGGGCTTGGGCGTGCCGAAGAGCTGCGGACGACGCGTGTCCTTGATGCCCGTCAGGATGTTCGACGAGCGTGTGAGGAATCCGCTTCCGTAGCGGCAGTAGTTCACGGCCCGCAGGTCGTACTGCTGCTCTATCGGGTCAGCCTCGCCCCAGAAGGTGGCCATGATATGGCCGTCGTCGGTGATGAGCTTGCGTTCGCCCGTGGCCTTCGCCATCAGGCTGTCGCTGTCATAGTAGGAACATACGTTCACCCATTCCTTGTCACCCTGCGTGGAGAGCTTGTATTGCAACTCGATGTGGTCGAAGTTGGGGTAGTTCACGTCGAAGCCGTCGATGCGCACGGGCATATAGTACTGCTGCCGCGCTGCGTCGAACTGCGACTCGGTGTTCACCACCCACTTGTCGCCCGGCAGCGAAATTTCCACCTTGCCCGCCATGGGCACGAAGTGAGCCGAGAGGTCGCAGCTCCATGTACGACTAATGTCGTTCGGAGCCTTGACGCAAAGGCTGAGATTGTCGTAGTCGTAACCGGCACCGGGATACACTTCAACCACCTTTGTGCTGACCACATCCGGCGTGAGGTAGATGTCGAGGTCGTCGATGAGGGGGTGCCCATCGACATATATCTTGGCACCATTGGGATTCGACGATGGGTCAAGGAAGAGTCTGAACGGCAGCGTCTGCGTGGCCTGTGCCGGAGTCTCGCTCTCGTTGGCCACATGGATGACGAAGCGGGCAGGCTCGTCGTAAGGCACGTTGCTCACCGATGCCTGGTCAACCCAGATGCGCGGGCGGTCAATCTCCAGGGTCTTCGCGTCGAGGATGGTGCCTGGTGCGAAGTATTTCGTGCGACGCTCGTCCTCGTAGGGCTGGCAGGTGGCGCCGCCACGGGTGCGATAGACGAAGCTGCGATACTGTGCGGGGGAGTCGCCAATGTAGGAGCACAGACCGTTGAGCGTGCCCTGAGGGCCAAAGTCTTCCCAGTTTTCGCCACCGCGCCTGAGGTAACGATAGTTATAGTCGCTGACATATTGGAAGAAGTATTCCTGAGCTTCCTCCCTGTTCTTGGCCAGCCCCGTTTCCAGCAGGGAGTCAACCCTTGCGTCCAGGTCTTCCTTATCCATCCTTGTGCGATAGACATCAACCAGCAAATTGGAACCGCCTTTCGGCTTAAGGGTAAAGCTAATGGACTTCGAAGTGGTACTGCTCTCGCCGAAGTTGTAGTTGTAGTCGAGAGAAACCACGGGGGTTATTGACATGGTCATGCCAGCACCGCTTTGTTCAATAGTAATCTCTTTCGACTTACCACCTTCGCCCTCAGCTCTTTCCTGGGGATTCCCGATATTAGGTCCGGGTCCGACTCCGAGACTGCCGAACGAGAAGGATTGCAAGGCAGAATTGATGAAAGGCACCTGCCAGTAGCGGCTCTCGTCGGCACTCGCTCCGAACGACTCGGTGTAGGTGACGCTGGCGCGTCCGTCCACTTCGTAGGTCTTCACCAGATCCGTGGCCAGCAGCTTGTCTTTCTCGTTCGTGCCGAGCATCACAATCCATGCCCGTATGCGGTCATTGATGGCAGCTATGGAGTCGCCATAAAAGCCGTCGTCGGGATCAATTTGTTTGTAGTGATCTTCCACGCCGAAGTATTCATTATCCTGAGGCACAAGGCTGACATACACGGGGCAGCCTTTCTGCTTGGCCACCTCGAGGGCCGTCACGTCGCTGGTGCCCATGGGCAGGATGAGCGTGTTGCGCTGTAGGATGAGTTCTGGAATGAGTTCCTTTTCGATGTACTTCTGTGAATGGGCGAAGGTGCTCTTCAGTTCCGACCTGACTTTCATCACCTCGTCGCGTATGAGATAGACGGGATTGCCTTTGCTGTCCTTACCCTGTGCCAGCAGCTTCATCGTGCCTTGGGGCACTTTGAAGTCACTGCCGTCAATCGTGAAGGTGCCGCCAGCCTGCGTGGTCATCAGTTTGTAGGTGTCCTCATCGACGGCTCTCACTGCAATACCATCCTCCACGACGGCGTTTCTCACCATGCCGATGAACACGTCGGCATCGCGGCCAACATGATTTACGCTTGAGGAAGTGCTGATGCGCTCCTTGGTCTCGAAGGTGTAGCCGTACTGCCAGCGGTTGTAGTAAATGCTGACAAACGAGAAGTTGACCAAGTTGGTTGTCTTCACCGACGTGTTGTTGCCCAGCGTCTGCCCTGAGCCCTCACCTGCCCAGACACCTTTCCACATACTCATGCCGCCTTTTGTCATGCCGATTTTGAGATCGAATCCCGCTTTTGCTTTCACGTCCTGCGTAAAGGTGTAATTGAGCTTCGTGCCGCTCTCGATATAGGCACTGGATTCCGACCCTGGCGGGTCGCGAAGAATGTCGATTAGGACGGGGTTGCATTCGCTCACCACGCGGTTGCCTTGGCCCACGGCCTTGGCGGCCATCACATAGCCTCTGATGGGCTCGCCCGCCATGGGCAGCACGTCGTAGAACGTGCCGTCGTACTCCAAGGTCATGGTCAGCGTCTTCAGGGCCAGGTCGTTTTCTTCCGTGAAGGTCAGGTTCTGCGGCACAAAGCGATAGAAGCCTTCGCCTTCGTCGTCGAGTTCTACAGTCTGACTCTCATCGGTGTCGATGAGGGAGTTCTGGATGTGTACCTTGCCACCGGAGAGGTGGACTATGTCGGGAACTCCCTTTTCCAGATTGTTGTTCTTGTAGTATTGTTCTACGGCGGCAAGTGACATGATGATTGAACTGCCAGCCATGAACACGGGATGGCCGAAGCTGTAGCCCGAATCCTTGTTCCACAGTTCAATGCTGGCCTCCTTGCCCGTATTGTCCAGGTAGGTATATGCCTTGATGCCCATGAACTCCTCACCCGTCATGTTGAACTGGCTGACGGCGACCGTAGGCATGGAATGGTAAATGCGTGAGTAGGTGACGGTGTCCTTGTTGATGTAGTCGCTCAAGTCGAGCGTCTCGCCCACCATGCCGGCCTGGAACAGGGTGGGGTATCCCTCGGCATAGATTTCCGTTACCTTATACTTTACGGGCAGCATGGGTACGCAGTATTCGCCCGTCACGGGGCTGGGCTTGATGACCAGCCGGTGGCGATAGGTGTCCATGTGGCAGCTGTCTAACCTGTTGAGGCCGAAGTGGAAGTCCTGATGACGTTCGGTGATGCTGGCATTCAGCTGGTCGCGCACCAGATAGGAGGCGTTGTCGCCCTCGAGCTGCATGACGATGGTCAGCGAGTCGCCCAGGTTGTTCACCGATGCCAGTTCGCCCAGGGGCTTGCTGCCCTGCACGTCGCCACCCACCACGCGGCCTCTCATGGTGATGGTGGTCTTGTCCCAGAACACATATTCGAATATGCCCTTCTGCCAGCTGACATCCTTGTTGCCGTCCTCGTCGAGGAAGTAGCCCTCGTCGGCAAACACATGGCCGTCCTTCATCACGCGGATGGTGTGGTCGCCCTGCGGTATGCTGATGCTGAAGCGTCCCTGCGAGTCGGTGGTGATGGGTTTGCCCGAGCCGTTGTTCACTACCATGCCGTCGCGCTCGAACTGGGCGCCGACGACGGGCACGCTCGTTCCTTCATACATCACGTAGCCCTCGAACAGGTGGTAGCTCTTTTGTATCAGCACGGCATTGTTCACAAGGTTAATGTCCTCGTCGAAGTTGGCCGTGAAGTCCGTGAAGCTGCCCTGGTTGCCAGCCTGCGCGACAGTGATGATGTAGCTGCCGGCCTTCAGGTAGGGCAGGTCGCCGATTTCGAAGAAGCCTGTCTCGTCGGTCACGTCAGTGCCTTTGCGCCCGTTTTCGGAGTCGTAGGGCGTGGCCGTCACGGTGACGCCGCTCATGGCCGTCCCGTCGGGCAGTCTGACGTAGCCGCGCACCATGCCTGTAGGCTTACAGAAGCCTTC
The DNA here is from genome assembly GCA_905235325.1 of uncultured Prevotella sp. Classification (GTDB taxonomy): domain Bacteria; phylum Bacteroidota; class Bacteroidia; order Bacteroidales; family Bacteroidaceae; genus Prevotella. The sequence continues at coordinate 31,206 of CAJOLE010000011.1, forward strand.
GATGCTCTCGATACTTACGTGCCTGCCTTCACATTCGTTGACACCCTCCACCGTGTAAACGTAAACATGCTGCGGGCGGGGGGTCTTGTCGATATAGACATTCAGGTTGTAAGACTCTTCCAGCACTTCCTCTTCGTCGGTGGCCTTGTCGCGCCTGCTGATGCGGTAGTAGTCGCCCTGACCGCTTGCCCACCACGTCAGCGTTACCGTCGATTGGTTAGTAGTGGCCTGCAGACTGTCTATCTGCACGTTGTTGTCGAACTCGTAGCGGCGTTCCGTCTCGTCAGTCTCGGTCTTCGTCACAGTGGTGCCTATGGAGTCCAGGGGCATCAGCTTGGAGCCGGCCTGCTCCACGACGAGGCGGAAGTCATGGTCAACGCACGAGGTCAACAGTTCATGGCTTATCAGTCTGGCGTTCTTCTCGTCGTCGGTCAGATCGTGGCGTTCAGAGGAGTGGACATCGCCTCCTACCGACTTGTCGGTGATGAGCACTATCTTCGCACTCCTGTCCGACTGAAGCGTGGCGTGCTCGCTGCTTTCTGATGCCTTCATGACGGGTACTGGTATATCGCCGTAGAGCATCCACTGACTCTCGCCTATTGCCTTCCGCAAGCCCCTCCCTTCGGGAGGGGTTGGGGTGGGTTGCGTTGCCTTCCGCAAGCCCCTCCCTTCGGGAAGGGTTGGGGTGGGTTGCGTTCAACAGCGACAGCAGTTCCGACGGTTCCATGTCGCTGGCCAGCGTGCCTTGGGTGATAAAGTTTCTCTGCGTCTGCTTGGGTACGACCAGATTGCCGAAGCCTTGCCAGTTTGCAGCACCCAGCCTGTTCTTCAGGTCCTGGCTCGACATGGCATCCACAAAGTTGGCCTCTTTCCATTGGTGGGTACTCCAGTTGTTCGTTCCGCCCCATTCATATCCACTTCCCAGCGCATTGAAGTTCAATCCCATCTGGTCGAAGTTGGAATAAAAGCCGTTCTCCAGGTTGCCTGTCACGTCGTTCGTCGTGCCGCCATCTTCCCAGCCAAGGAAGGCACCGGCAAACGACCACGTCCAGAATTGGGTGGCTGTGATGGTGCCGTCGAACAGGCAGTTCCTGATGGTGTTCCTCACTTTGTACCCGTGGCCGATGATACCGCCTGCATGGCTGTTGTTGCAATAGATGTCAGCAGACACGTGGCAGTTGAGCACCGTGACCGTATTGCCTTCCGATGCGCCCACCAATCCAGCCGGATGCTGATTGCCAATGACATAGCCACGGATGTTGAGATTGCGGATGGTGGCATCCCTGGCATGGCTGAACGGCGCAATATTGTCTTGGCCCTTGCGATTGATCTTCACGCCCAGCGTGTGGCCGTTGCCGTCAAAAATCCCTCGGAAAGGAATATTACTGCGCAGTCCTGCCGGCTCGGTTATGTCGAAGTCCCTGTCCATGATGGCATTCACGTCATAACTGCCGTCGGCTTGCTCAATCATGTTGAGGAAAGCCAGCCAGTCGTTGTTGTTCCTGAGGATGTGGAAGGTCTTGCCGTCGATGGTCTCCTCTTTGCGATTTCCCAAGTTTGTGAGAACATAGTTGTTCTTGCAAAGACTCGTCCCATACGAAGAGGTGAAGTTGTGGATATCGTTCCCATTGGGAACATCAACGCGGGTTGGCGCAAACAGGCAGTTCGTGACACTAACCTTATCTTGAGAGCAATAACCAATGAAGCCATTTATATTTTCAGTAGTTTCATCAGCATTAGGCGTAATCAGCTGACCATCGAACAGGCTGTTGGTGATGGTGATAGAAGAGACTGAAGATCCTACAAACCCGCCCAGGTAGGCAGATTCAGATTCCCAGGTGCTGGTGATGGCCGCCGACACGCGGCATTTCTCAATGGTGACCTCCGAATAGAGGGTATATGCTATTATTCCTCCAACACGCTTGTTGGTAGAATAAATAGAACCCGCCACATGTAGGTTCTTGATATGCGCGTCCCCCACATACGAGAAGGGTGCCGTATCCGACGTGTACCTTTTGTAATGTACGGTCAGGGTGTGTGCGCCACCGTCGAACTCTCCCGTCCAGGGGTTGTTGCTGGTACCTATCATCGTCTGGTCGTCGCCCAGGTCGATGTCAGCTGCCATGACAACATTCACATCTCGCTTCCCGCTCTCTACCAGAGCCGCCAACGTCTTCCAGTCCTCTACAGTGCGCAGGATGAAGCGTCCGTCCTTGTCGTATTGCGACTTGCTCCCCATCTCGTAGGAGATGTTCACCACATGGTCGTCTTCTACCCATCTGCTCCGGGTGGCGGTGGCATTCTTGATGGCAGGCAGGCGCAGCGAGTAGGGCAGCGAGGTCATGGCATACGTGCCTTCTTTCCAATCCCACATACCTGTTGAGGTGCGTCGCACGCGATAGTAAACAGGCTTGCCCTGGTAGTTCTCGACAAGCGACGCATCGGTGCAGGTGTAGATGGCGTCGGCGTTCTCGAAATCTACCTGTGCAAACGTCACCCACAGCGCCTCGGAATTCAGAACTCCCGACGTGTTGCGCTGCACTTCCCAGGTGTCATCGGGCAGTATGTCGTTCCATCCGTTGTTCCGGCATCGCCATGTGAGTGTCACCAGGCCGTCGTCGCGCAGCGTGGCTGCAAGGTTGCAGGGGGTGTGCAGCACAGGAACGATGGTGGAGTCGGAAAAGGAGATGCGTGATTTGTTCTCCATGTCGGTGTAGCGTGCCTCGAGGGTTAAGTCTTTGTAGCACTTGTCGGCATCCAAATAGATGAATCCCGACATCTCTGGCTCCAGCCATACCGACTTCTTGGTCTCGATGCCTCCGTTTACCTCGGTGTAGTGTGCCGTCAGGCTGGTGATATCGCCATTAGTCATCGTGTAGAGGAGCATCGTCTGGCCGACGTGCTCGTTGTCAAAGCCCAGTATGGCGTCCTTCATCACCTGGGGCTTCACCAGCTCTGGCATACTCGGTATGCTCCACGAGCTGGGAGCAATGTTGACGCTACCCGAGGACTCATTGCCTTTGGCATCCTTAGATATCTCCCACGAGATGACAACATCCTTGCCACGGTATTCCTCCGGCACTGTCCAGGTCACAGCCAGCCTGAATATGTTTGTGCTGCTGCCCACGCGACAAGTGTTCTCAGTTGTCGTCACTTCCAGGTCGTCCTTTCCGCTTCGGCTCAGAATCATCTTGCCGTTCACGCCTTTCTTGAACCAGACTTTCGGTTCCGCACCGGTCTTTTCCACCGTGTGAAACTGAAACACCGTCCTTTCGCCCCCGCCCTCAGGGGTAATCTGAATCTTGCCGTCTTTAATCCATCCGTCGAAGTTCTCCTCGTCATACACCGGCATCTCGAACCTCATTTGTTCCAAGCCCAGCAGGTACACCCGGTATTCATTCCCGTCGCTGATAGCATCGGCCATCGACGCCTGCGGCAGCAACAGTGCCAGCAGGACAAGCAGTAACAATCTAGTCGTTTTCATATTATATAAATTTTTATTAATGTTTATTGGTCGTTTGGGGGATTAGTCGTTTCGTCGTTTGGGTATTTATCACACACCCCTCCCTCAGGGAGGGGCCGGGGGTGGGTATTCAGGTTTCGGTGTAGATGTAGTCGTGCCCCCGGCGCGTCTTCAGCAGCTTGGGCTGGTCGCCCTCCGTCCATAGGTCGAGCTGCTTGCGCGCCGAGTAGTAAGTCAGGCCGCTGCGGATGGCGAAGTAGCGGGCCGTCACGTAGCCGCCCAGCGCGGCCAGGCACTCGCCGAGCACCGTCGCCAGCCGCTCCTTGTCGGCCATCAGCTCTGTGGTGTCGGGGTTGTCGGCCCGCCGGAAGCCGTCGGTGAGCCACGACCGCACTTTCCCCTCGTATTTCTTGCCCGACTTGAAATCAATGCCCTCGAACACCACGTCGCGGCCCCGCACGGTCTTCGGGTCAGTGGTGCGCATACCGGGCCGCAGGCCAATCTTCGGCGCGAACGTGCCGATGGGCGTCTCTATGCGGCAGCCCTCGGAGAGCCAGTAGGCCGACGCCTGGATGAAGGCATCGAAGGCGCGCGTCAGTTCGCCGGGCCTGAGGGCGTAGTTCGTGGCACAGTAGTCGTCGATGTCGCTCATGCTTACCCGCCGTCTGCTGGCCGGCCGCACGTAAACGTAGGGTTTGCCCTCGGCGTCCTTCATGGGCGAGGGGTGAACCTCAAACAGCATTCCGTCTTTCTTTCTTGGCATAACGTGTGCAAAGATAGGCAATAATTCTGAAACCGCAAACAGAAAACCCGAAATAATTGTTCGCCGTGCGTGACTTGTGTCATTCCGGCTCTGCCAACCCTTGTGGGCCAGCTTACTCTCCCGCCACGGCCTTTTGCCGGAACTCGGTGGGCGTGCAGCCAAGGTGGTCGCGGACGAACTTGCCGAAGAAGCTCGGGTTGGGGAATCCCAGCTCGGTGCTGATCTCCTTTGCCGAGAGGTCGGTGTTGCGCAGGTAGTAGGCAATGTCCTGCACGACGTACTCGGCAATCCATTCGATGGGCGGCTTCCCGCTGACTTTCTGGCAGACGGAGGAGAGGTACTTGGAGGTGATGCAGAGCTCGTTGGCATAGTCGGCCACATGCAGCTTCTTCACCTTCCGCTTCTGGATGTTCTTCAGGAAATTATGGAACAGAAGCGTCGCACGCGAGTTGGGGTCGTGCTTGTTCTGTGCATCGTCGGTGGTCAGGTTCAGCAGCTCCTCGCAAAGTTTGAGAAAGGCCGCCCGCAACATACTGAAGACAATCTGCTGGCGGAAGATGCTCTTTTCAAACTGCAGGGCATATTCCATCTGCTGCCACACCCTGCGCCCCTTGGGATTGACTTCAAAGATGGCATAGTGACGCTGGTATAGCGCATTGTTCCAGATGCTGATCTGCTCCCGCAGAATCTCCTTCAGTACGCGGTCGTTGACACAGAGCAGCCCGCAGACGGCGTCGGGGCTGGTCATGAAGTCTTCCAGCGTCACGTGGCTGTGGGCTACAATCACCTGGTCGGCATGGATGGCGACCTGTTCGTTGCCGATGCGGAACTGTATCCGCCCCGACATACAGGAGAACACGAAGTTGAACGATATTTTGTAGGATGAAAAGTCTGACAGCTTGCGAACGTCGTCAAAGATGATCAGCTCGTCGTCGTTGTAGCGCACCTCGGCGGTCTCTGGTATGATGTCCGAGAGCCCTGCATTGAATAAGATCTGTTTGTTCTTTCTCATTGTCTTCAGCAGTAATTTGCGTGCAAAGGTAATTGTTTTTTCTGACAAGAAACTGTTTTATTGGTCATAATTTATGGCTAAAACGTATCTAAACTGGATTTTGGAACTTTAAAAAGGGAAATTCGAACATCGGCTTGCGGAAAAAAAGAACTACTTTTGCAGCGCCAAAGGAGAATGTCGCGTGTCCTCGCGTGACAATAGGAACCCACCCCCGGCCCCTCCCCGAGGGAGGGGGGAGAATGTCGCGCCTCCTGAGGCAAACTGTGTAGGCAGAACACTGAAAAATATTCATAAAGTGCAAAAAAGTCATAAAGGACAACGCGCGTGATACATCTTTTTAGTAACTTTGCAAACTCTAACAAAATAAATAAAACTCAACAAGTGACATTATGAAAAGTAACAAGTATTTGATGTTGGCGGCCTCTGCGCTGCTGCTTGTCTCATGTGGAGGCGGTGGCGGCGGACGCCCGAATTTCGGTGACAACGAGTACCCCGTTGTGGAGGTCAGCACCAGCAGTGCCTCGTCGCAGGCTACCTATCCCGGCTCCATCAAGGGCGTGCAGGACGTGCAGATCTCGCCGAAAGTTTCAGGATTCATCACGCGCATCAATGTGAAGGAAGGCCAGAACGTCTCGGCCGGACAGGTGCTCTTCGTCATCGACAACGCCACGTATCAGGCTCAGGTGAGCCAGATGCAGGCTACCGTCAACACGGCGCAGGCTGCCTGCAACACGGCGAAGCTCTCCTACGAGAACTCACAGAAACTGTATGAGAATAAAGTCATCGGCGACTTCGAGCTGCAGTCGGCTACCAACTCCTACGAGAGCGCAAAGGCCCAGCTGGCCCAGGCGCAGGCCGGTCTGGCCTCAGCCCGCGAGATGCTGAGCTTCTGCTACGTGAAGAGTCCCGCCGCCGGCGTGGTGGGCACGCTGCCGCTGAAGGTGGGCGCCCTGGTGAACACCGCCTCGGTGCTGACCACCGTGTCGGACATCTCGTCGATGGAGGTCTACTTCTCGATGACCGAGAAGGACGTCCTCGATATGTCGAAGAGCGGCGACGGCCTGTCGGCCCTGCCCTCGGTACAGCTGCAGCTGGCCGACGGCACCGTCTACGGCCACGAGGGTAAGGTGACGAAGATGAGCGGCGTCATCGACGCTGCTACGGGCACGGTGCAGATGATTGCCGTGTTCCCCAACCCCGAGCGCCTGCTGAAGAGCGGCGGTTCGGGTGCCATCATCATTCCCCACCAGAACTCGTCGGCCATCGTCATCCCGCAGTCGTGCGTGACGGAGGTGCAGAACAAGAAGTTCGTCTACACGCTCGGCAAGGACAACAAGGTGGTGTACACCGAGATTAAGGTGGCTCCGCAGAACGACGGCAATAACTACGTCGTGACCGACGGCCTGAAGGTGGGCGACAAGTACGTCACCAACGGCGTGACCAAGCTGAACGACGGCATGGACATCGTGCCCATCACGCCTGAGCAGTATCAGAAGAAGATCAGTGACCAGGCCAAGGCCATGAGCGCCGGCGACATCGTCGGGGCGATGAAGAAGTAATGTTTGAGTAGTAAAGGGAGTAAGTAGTAAAGGGAGTAAGTAGAATAGACTATGACGCAGAGTTTCAAGGAAATATATGCATGGCAAAGGGCACACGCCTTTGTGCTTAGTGTATATCATGCGACGAAGAACTTTCCTGACTATGAGCACTTTGGGCTCACTTCGCAGTTCCAGCGTTCCGCAGTATCCATAGCTGCTAACATTGCCGAGGGCTATCGCAAGGATGGTATGTCTGACAAGTTGCGTTTCCTGAACATTGCACAAGGAAGTCTTGAAGAATGCCGGTATTATATACTTCTCTCTTACGATCTCAACTATATCAGTTTAGACACTTATAACAATATGAATGCGAGTATAGAGGAAACGAGTAAGTTGCTAAATGCCTATTACCGAGGCATTAAGGAAAGGAATGTCATATAGCAGGACTATCCTACTTACTCCTCAACTCCTTACTCCACAACTCCTAAATAAATATGACATTTACAAGATTTATCAAGCGCCCGGTACTCTCGACGGTGATCTCCATCTTCATCGTCATCCTGGGCTTCATAGGTCTGGTGTCGCTGCCTATCGAGCAGTACCCGGACATTGCGCCGCCAACGGTGATGGTGATTGCCAGCTATCCCGGCGCCGACGCCGAGACGGTGAACAAGTCGGTCGTCGTGCCGCTCGAAGAGAGCATCAACGGCGTGGAGAACATGGACTACATCACGTCGTCGGCCTCCTCCGGCTCGGCCTACATCACGGTGCTCTTCCGTCAGGGCGTGAATGCCGATATGTGTGCCGTGAACGTGCAGAACCGCGTCAGCCAGGCACTGGCCCTGCTGCCCGCCGAGGTGACGCAGATCGGTGTGACGGTGATGAAGCGACAGACGTCGCAGGTCATCATGTACTCGCTGACCTCCGAAGACGGACGCTACGACGACGAGTTCCTGACGAACTACAACAACATCAACATCATCCCGGCCATCAAGCGTATTCAGGGTGTGGGAGACATCAACACCCCGGGTATGAAGACCTATTCGATGCGTATCTGGCTGCTGCCTGACAAGATGAAGCAGTACAACCTCATGCCGACCGACATCGTCGGCCTGCTGGCCGAGCAGAACATCGAGGCCGCCCCGGGTAAGTTCGGCGAGCTGAGCGACGTGGCCTACGAGTACTCACTGCGCTACACCGGCCGCCTGAAGACGGCCGAGGAGTTCAGCAACATGATTATCCGCAGCGATGCCAGCGGACAGACACTGAAGCTGAAGGACGTGGCCCGCGTGGAGCTGGGCGGCCAGCAGTATAACGTGTCGATGAAGAACAACGACCTGCCATCGGTGATGGGTATGGTGCAGCAGATTGCCGGCTCCAATGCCAACCAGATAGCTTCCGACGTGAAGGCTGAGCTGGAGGCACAGGCCAAGATGTTCCCGCCGGGCATGATATATAAGGTGAACTACGACGTGACGGAGTTCCTCTATGCTTCTATCGAGGAGGTGGTGTTCACGCTGGTGCTGACGCTGATTCTGGTGTTCCTCGTGGTCTACGTCTTCCTGCAGGACTGGCGCTCGACGCTCATCCCGCTCATCGCCGTGCCGGTGTCGCTCATTGGTACGTTCTTCTTCCTCGAGGTCATCGGCTTCTCCATCAACCTGCTGGTGCTCTCGGCCCTGCTCTTGGCCATCGCCATCGTGGTCGACGACGCCATCATCGTCGTCGAGGCTGTCCATGCCAAGCTCGACCAGGGCTACAAGTCGACGCTGACGGCCAGCATCGACGCCATGAACGAAATCTCGGGTGCCATCATCTCGGTGACGCTCGTCATGGCCTCGGTGTTCATCCCCGTCTCGTTCCTCGGAGGCACGACGGGTACGTTCTACCGCGAGTTCGGTCTGACCATGGCCATGGCCATCTTCATCTCGGCTCTGAACGCCCTGACGCTGTCGCCGGCCCTCTGCGCCATCTTCCTGAAGGCGCACGACGAGAACGGACATGAGAAGAAGATGTCGATGCTCGACCGCTTCCATGCGTCGTTCAACACCGCCTTCACGGCGACGACCAACAAGTATAAGAAGATTGTGGAGAAACTGGTGAAGAAGCCCGTGGCCATTATTATCGTCGTCGTTGCCGGTATTGCCGTGCTCGTGGTAACAATGTCGGTTACGAAGACCGGTCTGGTGCCCGACGAGGACACGGGAACCATCTTCTGTACCGTCTCCATGCCGCCGGCAACGTCGGTAGCCCGCACCCGGGAAGTCATCACCCAGGTGGACTCCATCCTCGGTGCCGACCCGGCCATCCAGAACCGTGAGCAGATACAGGGCTACAACTTCATAGCCGGTGCCGGCTCTGACCAGGCTACCTTCATCATCAAGCTGAAACCCTTCGAGGAGCGACAGAAAGGCTTCTGGTGGAAACTCAGCGGACTGTGGCAGGGCGACGGCATCTACCGCTTCTTCCTCAATCCGTATGATGCCAGCGGCGTGCTGGCGCAGATCTACATCAAGACGGCCCACATCAAGGACGCCCAGATACTGGCCTTCGCACCGCCCATGATTCCCGGTTTCGCAGCCAACAGCGGTGTGTCGCTCGTCATGCAGGACCGCACGGGTGGCGAACTGACGAAGTTCTTCGACATCGTGCAGGACTACCTGAAGGAGCTGAACAAGCGGCCGGAGATTCAGATGGCCATGACGTCATACAACCCGAACTATCCGCAGTACATGGTCAATATCGACGTGGCCAAGTGTAAGCAGGCAGGCATCGCGCCCAACATCGTGCTGTCGACGCTGCAGGGCTACTACGGCGGCCTCTATGCCTCTAACTTCAATGCCTACGGCAAGCTCTACCGCGTCATGGTGCAGGGTTCGCCCGAGACACGCATGACCGAGGAGTCGCTGAACAGCGTCTATGTACGCACGCCCGCCGGCATGTCGCCCGTCAAGGAGTTCTGCAACATAGAGCGCGTCTACGGTCCTGACAACATCAACCGCTTCAACCTCTTCACCGCCATCAACGTGACGGCTACCGTGGCCGACGGCTACTCCACGGGTGAAGCCATACAGGCCATTGAGCAGGTGGCTGCCGACATGCTGCCCACCGGCTATACCTACGACTACTCAGGACTGACCCGACAGGAGGCGAAGACCACGAACTCCACGGCTATCATCTTCGTGCTGTGTATCCTGTTCATCTACCTCATCCTCTCGGCGCAGTATGAGTCTTACCTGCTGCCGCTGGCCGTCATCCTCTCCGTTCCCTTCGGACTGGCAGGCTGCTTCCTCTTCACCGACATCTTCGGCCACAACAACGACATCTATATGCAGATCTCGCTCATCATGCTGATTGGTCTGCTGGCCAAGAACGCCATCCTGATCATACAGTTCGCACTGGAACGCCGCGAGCTGGGTATGGCCATCTCCTGGGCTGCCATCCTCGGTTCGGCCGCCCGTCTGCGTCCTATCCTGATGACGTCGCTGGCCATGGTCATCGGTCTGCTGCCCATGATGTTCGCCTCGGGTGTCGGCAAGAACGGCAACCAGACGCTCGGTGCTGCCGCCGTCGGCGGTATGCTCGTCGGTACGCTGTGCCAGCTGTTCGTCGTGCCCACGCTGTTCGTCATCTTCCAGAGCATTCAGGAGAAGTTCCGCCCGATGAAGTTCGACAACGAGGAGGAAAACGAAGACGTAGCCACCGAGATAGCACAGTATGCTCACCGCTCCGTAGACTATGAATTAGAGAAGTAAATAAGCCCACCCAAGCCCTCCCAGAGGGAGGGGTGTTTAGAATGACATACGATTATGATAGCATTAAGATTAAAACGAATATTTGGCTGTATGACTAATCACAAGTCCCTCCCTTGGGGAGGGGTGGGGGTGGGCCTTTCCTGCCTGCTCTTGACGAGTTGCGGCCTTTACAACAAATACGAACGCCCAGAGGTCATCGCCGACGGCATCGTCCGCGACCCTGTGGCCCAGGACGGCACGCTGCAGTCGACCGACACGGCGTCGTTCGGCAACCTGCCCTGGCGGCAGCTCTTCACCGATCCGCAGCTGCAGCTGCTCATCGAGCAGGGACTTGAGAAGAATCCTGACCTGCTGAACGCTGCACTGAACGTCAAAATGGTGAACGAGGGGCTGAAGTTGGCAAGGCTGGCCTTCCTGCCCTCGGTGGCTCTGTCGCCGCAGGGAACCATCGCCACGCTGAAGACCGACCCGTCGGTGACGACGAAGTCGTACCAGGTGCCCCTCAGCGCCTCGTGGAACCTCGACCTCTTCGGCAACCTGCTTAACGCCAAGCGGTCGGCACAGATGCAGCTCCTCGCCACCCAGGACTACCAGACGGTGGTGAAGTGCAACATCGTCTCGGGCATTGCCAATCTGTACTACACGCTGCTGATGCTTGACCGTCAGATGGAAATCGTTACTGATATGGAGCAGCTGACCAAGGAGACGTGGGAGAAGATGCAGTTTATGCACGAGAACCGCGTGGGCTACCGCTCTACCGCCGTGCAGTCGGCAGAGGCCGCCTACTACTCCGTGCAGACGCAGAAGGTTGACCTGCAGCGCCAGACGCGCGAGATGGAGAACTCGCTGTCGCTGCTTATCGGACAGCCCGCCCAGACCATCAAGCGCGGCCGATTGGCCGACCAGTCGCTGCCCTCGCAGTTCGCCACGGGTGTCAGCATCGGTCTGCTGAACAACCGCGCCGACGTCCACGCCGCCGAGATGTCGCTGGCCCAGTGCTTCTACGACGTGCAGCAGGCCCGTTCGCGTTTCTATCCCAGCATCAACATCACCGGCACGGGAGCCTTCACCAACAACAACGGTATGGTGAATCCCGGCAAGATGCTGCTGTCGGCTGTCGGCTCGCTCGTCCAGCCCATCTTCCAGCACGGCCAGATCGTGGCCGGACTGAAGGTGGCAAAGATGCAGTATGAGCAGAAGTACAACACGTGGCAGAACACCGTGCTGAAGGCCGGCAACGAAGTCAGCAATGCCCTCGTCAGCTACAATGCCTCAGCCGAGAAGAGCGACCTCGACTCAAAGCGCGTCGCAGTGCTGAAGAAGAACGTCGAGGACACCAAGAAGCTGATGGAGTCAAGCTCGAACACCACCTACCTTGAGGTCATCACCGCCCAGAGCAACCTGCTCAACGCCGAGATCTCGGAGGTTACCGACCAGTTCAACAAGATGCAAGCAGTAGTGAACCTGTACCAAGCCTTAGGCGGAGGTGCAAAGTAAAGGCCCACCCAAGCCCTCCCAAAGGGAGGGATGTTTAGAATGATATCAACAGCTTTTTAATAAGATACTACTTATATGAATATTTCAACAGAAAATGTAACCGGACATCCCTCCCTTAGGGAGGGCTTGGGTGGGCTTGGCATCTCTCCCAAGGCGAAAATCGGCAACAACTGTAAGATCTTCCCCTTCGTCTATATCGAGGACGACGTTGTCATCGGTGACGACTGCATCATCTTCCCCTTCGTCAGTATATGTAGTGGTACGCGCATGGGCAAGGGCAACAAGGTGCATCAGGGATCGGTCATCGGCGCCCTGCCGCAGGACTTCGAGTTCCGCGGCGAACGGTCGGAGTGCATCATCGGCGACGGCAACATCTTCCGTGAGAACGTCGTCGTCAACCGTGCCACCCACACCGGCGGCCAGACCGTCATCGGCAACGAGAACGTGCTGATGGAGGGTGCCCACATCTCGCACGACACGAAGGTCGGCAACCGCTGCGTCTTCGGCTACGGCACGAAGATTGCCGGCGACTGCGAGATTGAGGATGGCGTCATCTTCTCCAGCTCGGTCATCGAGAATGCCAAGACGCGCGTCGGCAAAGGCTCGGTGGTGCAGGCTGGCACCACCTTCTCGCGCGACATACCGCCCTACATCGTGGCGACCAAGAAGAATACCTACGGCGGCGTGAACTTCGCCGTGGGCCGTCAGCACGGTGTCGACGAGAAGACGCTGAAGCACATCGCCAATGCCTACCGTCTGGTGTTCAACGGCGGCACTTCGCTCTTCGATGCCGTCAACCAGATTGTCGATCAGGTGCCCGACGGTCCGGAAATCCGTCATATCATCGAGTTCCTGCGCGCCACGCAGCTGGGCATCATTGCAAGGAAATAACCCCCCTCTCCAACCTCCCCCGAGGGGGAGGCTATAATGGGAAACGTTAACGGGAACGGGAACAGCGGGCAGAGCCGTTCCCGTTCCCGTTCCCGTTGGAGAGGGCTTTACCCTATAAGCTGCGGCAGGAAGCTGGAGACGATGAGCACCACGATGCCGCAGACGAGCACGGCGATGGTCTTCGGCGAGCAGCCCTTCCACTCCTTCAGGATGATGCCCCAGACGTTGGAGAACACCACGTTCAGAGCCATCAGAATGCAGAACGACAGCGTGTCCATCGTGCCGCCGGCCTCGAAGAACGAGCGGCCTAACGACAGTCCGAAGAACTGCGAGTACCACAGCGCACCGGCCAGCAGGCAGAACAGCAGGTTGTTGCCCCAGACCGACTTCTTGGCGTAGTCGCCCCACGTGCCGTTCTTCTGGTTCTGGTAGAAGCAGTAGGCGGCGTTGGTCACGAAGCCGCCGACGGTGACGAGCAGCGTGGCCGGCAGCGTGTAGAACATCGGGTCGGTCAGCTCACCGAAGTTGATGTCCTTGCCAAACTCCAGGCCCACGTTGAAGCAGCCGCTCATGAAGCCCGCCAGCAGGGCGATGGCCAGACCCTTCGGGAAGTTGAAGTCCTTGACGGCAGCCTTCTTCTCCTCCTCGCTCAGCGACGCCGACTTCATCGAGCCGGCCACGCCGATGATGGCAATGCCGACGAGCGTGACCACCACGCCGAGGATGACGGCAAAGGTCAGGCGGTCGAGGGCGTTGAGTTCGGGGAAGAAGATGTTCAGCAGCACAGGCCCCATGATGGTGCCCAGTCCGGCGCAGGTGCCGAGTGCGATAGACTGCCCTAAGGCCACGCCTAAGTAGCGCATCGACAGGCCGAATGTCAGGCCGCCGACACCCCAGAGCACGCCGAAGAAGACGGTCATCCACAGGTTGAACGACGGTGCCGAGGCAAACAGCCCGAACAGCGAATGCCCCTCGGGCACGGCAAGCAGTGCGCCGAGGAACGGCAGCACGAGCCAGGCGAAGACGCCCTGCACAATCCAGTACGACTCCCACGACCACTCCTTAATCTTGTTGATAGGTACATAGCACGACGACTGGCAGAACGCGCCGACGGCAATAATCAGCAGTCCGATAATAACGTTTTCCATAAGTTGTTAGTTTTTAATTAGTATTTTTGTTTGATGCTTAGCCTTCACACAACCCCCTCCAACCTTCCCCGGGGGGGTGGGCTTTCTCCGCGCTGGTAGCCTCCCCCTCGGGGGAGGTTGGAGGGGGGTGTATCATTCCTCCGTCAGCGGGGCGTGCTTCAGCTCCTCAAGGGCGCGGCTCAGCTGGTCGGGGCACGACGTGTTCTTCGTGCCGCAGCGGATGCCCCGCAGTCGGGCCACCACGTCGTCAATCTTCTGTCCGCTTACCAGCTGGCTGATGCCCTGCAGGTTGCCGTTACAGCCCCCGAGGAAGAACACCTGCCGGATGACGTCATGCTCGTCGGCCGTCACGTCGATCAGTTTCGAGCACGTGCCTTGAGTCGCATACTGTATATGTTTCGTTTTCATATCCTCTTTATTTTGTCTATACACTAATTGCGTGCAAAGTTAACGATTTCTTGTGGAAATCACAAACTTTGCAGCGATTTCTCGCCAATTATTTGTACTTTTGCACCCGAAATGAAGACAATAGAAGTTGTAGCAGCAATCATACGCGACGACGAAGGTCGCATCTTTGCCTCACAGCGTGGATATGGCGAGTGGAAAGACTGGTGGGAGTTCCCCGGCGGTAAGATCGAACCAGGCGAGACACTCAGGCAGGCCCTGATACGCGAAATCTGGGAAGAATTGCAGACCCGCATCGGCATCGACAGCTTGCTGCAGACCGTGGAGTGGGACTACCCGAAGTTCCACCTGACGATGCACTGCTACCTCTGCCACATCGAAACAGGCCACCCCGTACTGCTTGAACACGAAGCCGCCCGCTGGCTCAAGCCCGCCGAACTTGGCACCGTGAACTGGCTGCCCGCCGACGCCGAAGTGGTCCACAGTCTGGCAGGTTAAACCAAACCATAAATATGCAACTACATAAGGATCAGTTTAACTTCTTTACTCAACTTGCGAAAGTTGAGTCATGGGTTTGCTGAGTTACTGACCCGTGCATCAAAACGACGTAGTTACGAATAACAGGATACATCCTACACTTCC